>JAHEJY010000198.1 GCA_024638625.1 Actinomycetes bacterium | reverse complement strand
AACGGACCAAGCTTCTCAACCCGGTCCGGCTGGGATTCGAGCCCGGTAACCGCCATCAGGTCAATCTAACGACAACCCTCACGGGCCGAAGGATCGCTCGAAGGCACATGTGTTGTGACGCTCTTCCGCGATTCCATAGCCTGTGACTCCATGGATTCGTCATTGATCGCGGAGCGAAAGAGCTCAGCTCTCGATGCCGCCGAGGAACTCCTTGCCCGGAGCGGAGTAGAGGTGACGATGGACGAGCTGGCTGTGGCGGCCGGAGTCGGTCGCCGGACCCTCTTTCGTTACTTCGATAGCCGCGAAGAGCTGATCGCGGCTGCCGTCGAGCGTCAATACGATCGAATCGTCGACACGATCTTCGAACACATCAATGCCGGGACGCCCGAAGACCTCATCCGGGCGGTTCTCACCGGCTCTCACCAGGTTGCGGCGGGCATGGGTCTAGCCCATTGGCAGATAGCCGCCGATCCCGAATCGCATGGCAACATCGGCGCCGCCGGCCGGGCCAGGCGGATGGCGAGGCGGCGATACATCGACGACTTCGCCGTTCGATTGTGGCGCCTCGCCGACCAGACGGGCACACCGCCTCCCCTGCTCGGTGACACCTTCGGTCTCCTCGAGAGCCTGTTTACCTACCAAGCGCTCCGGCGGGATTTCGAGTACTCGACCGAACACATAGCCGAGACCACGAGCCACGTGCTGATCGCAACACTACGAGAGCTGATCAACTGAGGTAGTCGGGCGCAAAGCCTTGACGGATGGTGTTCTCCGAAACGGCCTTGGCGTCCGAGAAGGCCTTGAGATAGTCGGGTCCACCGGCCTTGGGTCCGGATCCCGACAACCCGTGGCCACCGAAGGGCTGTCGACCGACGATCGATCCCGTAATCGTACGATTGACGTATACGTTGCCCGCATGCAGCTGTAGCACTGCCCGTTCAACCGTCGCGGGCGAGCGAGAATAGATCCCTGCGGTGAGCGCGTAATCGGTCTGGTTGGCACGTCGAATTGCGCTGTCGATATCGGCAACTGACGCCACAGCAAGTACCGGTCCGAACAGTTCGTCGGTCATAATCCGGTCGGTCGGTGGCAACCCATCCACGATTGCAGGGGCTACAAACCATCCGGCCCGTTCCGGAATGTGCGACGTGCTGCCTCCGAACCGGACGGTCCCGGTCGTCCTCGCAACGGCACCCGTCAACCGGGCATGGGCATCTGCGTCGATGACAGGACCTACCACGACGCTCGGCTCGCTCGGATGCCCTACCTCGAGTGTCGCCGAATGAGCAATCAGCCGGTCGATGAATTCATCGTAGATCGGCTGCATCACGAACACGCGCGAAGCGGCAGAGCACTTCTGGCCGGCAAAGCCGAAAGCCGATTGAGCCACTGCGGGGACCGCCTGGTCCAGGTCGGCATCTGAATCGATGATCATGGCGTTCTTTCCACCCATCTCGGCCACGACCCGCTTCACGAATCTTTGACCCGGTTGGGTCCTTCCGGCCTGCTCGATGATCGCGAGACCCACGTCCTTGGATCCGGTAAAAGCAATCGTTTGAACCCCACTATGCGCTACCAACGCAGCGCCGATCTCCTCACCGGGTCCGGGAACAAAGGCGAGCACGCCTTCAGGAAGGCCAGATTCCCGAAGCGCTCTGACCAACTGGTAGGCGATCGCGGGCGTTTGTTCGGCAGGCTTGAGGGCCACGGCATTCCCGGCCACGAGCGCCGCGGCCGTCATCCCGGTCGGAATAGCAAGCGGGAAGTTCCATGGTCCGATGACGACTGCCACGCCCCGTCCAACATACATGAGGCGATTGTCTTCACCAGGAGGTGACTGCACAACACCTCCCCTTCCGAGGACCACTGCCTGGCGCGCGTAGTACTCGCAGAAGTCGATGGCTTCACAGACATCGGCATCGGCCTCGTCCCAGGGTTTGCCGGCCTCGAAGACCTCGAGCGCAGCCAACTCGTCTCGTCGTTCTCGCATCCAGGAGGCCGCGCCCATCAACACCTCAGCCCGATCGGTGTGGCTGCGGTCGGACCACGAACGCTGAGCGTCGGCGAGCCCGGCCACAACTTCGTCAGCGGCTTCGCTATTCACACTCGACGCCTTCGCCACCACCCGCTCGTAGTCGCCTGGATCCACCGAGGCCAGCTCGCCTATCGATATCTCGTGTCCGCCAATGATCGCAGGAATGTCCATCGCTGCCGCAGTTTGTTGGGCAAGCACAGCCCGTCGAAACTTGTCAACAACCTCAGGGATGTGCCATCGTCGCAACGGCTCGGGTTGGTATGAACCGGGATCAATCATGGGCGATCCGGGGTCGAGGTGCCGCAAGCAGTTCGGATAGTTCCTCGTGGCTCCGGCTTTGCCTGAGGAAACTCTCGTTGCTCGTGTTCTCGAGCAACCGGCGTACGAGGTAGGCCATACCCGGGATCAACTCCCCAACCGGCGCATAGAACCGGGTTCGCAGCCCGAGTTTGTTCGTCGCACGGCGCAGGTCGTCGCCCATTCCGTACAGCATTTGAAACTCCAGGGCATTCTCAGGGAGACCCTGCGCCCTCGCATCGGCGATCGCATGTGCCACAGATCTCAAGTTATGAGACGCGTAGGCAGGTCGGAGGACCTGATAGGCACGATTGAGGACCCCGGTGCACGCCTCAAAATTCATGTCGGTCTCGACCTTTTCCGAGTAAACGGGACTGGGCCATCCATGCGCGGCGGCTTCGACGGTTTCGGTATCCCAATAGGCGCCCTTGACGAGGCGGACGCCGATCGGGTGACTGTGGCCTCTGGCAAAGTCGACGATGTCATTGAGCTGATCCATGGAGTCCCGCAGATAGGCCTGGACGACGATACCCGCGTTCACAGATGCGAATTCAGGCTCACCCAACAACATCTTGAAGAGTCGAACTGTCATATCTCGGACGGCGAAGTACTCCATGTCAAACCAAACGAAGGCGTCATGTTTGATTGCCGCCCGGAGAATCGGACGGATCCGTCCGGCCGCCTCGGTGACGCCCGTCTCACCTGAGAGCGGGTGATATCGAGCCGAAAGCGCAGTCGGTTTGATGGCAACCGACAACCTGGGCAGGGAGCCATGGTGGTCGCCGCGCAGATGCGCCTGCGAATCCCAGGAAGCCATCTCAGAGGCCACTGCTGTCAGGTACTCCTCGACTCGCGTGCCGTACCGATCTGCATCGCGGTCGGTGACCGTCACCTCTCCGAGCAGATCGAGAATGGGCGCCGTGCCCTCCGTCCAGAGGGTACGGAGCGTCGGGAGTGCCTCGTCCGGAGTGCTGCCGGCAATAAACCTCCTCGCCATCCTGGAAATGGATGCGTCGAGAATCCGTACCGCCGACCGTCGTCCGAGGGTGGATGCCGCAGCCAACCGCAAACCCATCCTCACCAGCTTGGGCGCAGCCTCAACGTTCAGATAGCTGTCGAGGTGGTCAAACCGATCCGGGGTCGAACGCAACGCCGGATACACGTCGACCAGGCGGAACACCTGGGTCTTGAAGGCATCGTCGGAGAGAAGCCGGTCGACCAGCTTGTCTTCCCACCGGCGAGCCAGCGGC
>JAHEJY010000197.1 GCA_024638625.1 Actinomycetes bacterium | reverse complement strand
GGACCATGTGCGTCGCCGCCGTGATCGTCGAGGTCAGAACGCGAATCGCGCCGACGGGATCAGCGGGTGCCGGCCGAAGATTCGATCCGACATTCTCGATTCCGGTTGCTCGTCCGCCCCCTGCATCTACTACAAGGGTCGAAGCCTCGATGCGGATATCTGAAGCCCGGTTGTGGAGTACGGTGCCCTCCGCGCCGTCACGTGCCGTCAGGACGGTTTCGATGACGTCGAGTGAACTATCGACGACCACCAGCGCAATTGGGCTGATGGCTGACGCACTCACGTCGGTGGACGCGAGGTTCACTCGCCCCGAGGTGACGAAAAGGCCTTGAGCAGAAGAGGTCGATGTCGCCCGATAGGAACCACCTACCAGATTTGCCTGGGCTGAGTCGAGGGAAACTGCCACGCCGGAGGCGGTACCACGGGAGTCGACGGAGGCGTCTGTTGCAGTGAGGAAGCCGTTTGTGATTCGTATTCCGGTGGAGTCGCTCGCCGAGTCTGTACCTGTGCCGATGCTGGTCGTTTCCATGACTATGTCTGAGCCAGTCGCGGAGACGCCGACTCCGTCACCTGCCACGGCGATATTGGTCGCGGTCATGCTGGCCGTGCCGGATTCGATCTGAAGGCCCACACCTTCTCCTTCGCCTCCGACCAGTCCGATGTCGCTGCTGTCGAGTACCACGTCCCCACCAACGCTCCATATCCCGATCTCTGTGAGATGCTGACCTGTTCCGTTCACCGTCAGCCGGCTGAAGTCGTTGACACTGTCGAGAGAAAAGATGCCGTTGAAGACGGACACCGGGAAAGCCGGGTCGACCATTGACGCTCCGATGGCCACATCGGAGCCTGAAACCACCGATCCGCTCAGGTTTACCATTCCGTGCGCGGTCCGGGCGCTAGACGAGACCGAAATCGAGGCTGAATCAAACGTCGGGCGCGACGCCTCGTTTCGGATAGCTGTTATGTCGCGATCGCCGTCGGCTGCCACAGTCAAGTTGCGGAAATGCGGAGCGCCACCAACGTTGTTGATCACTGCGGCACCGACGAAAGCGGGTGCATGCACGATCACGTTCTCGAAGGAGCCTGCGCTGTCAATATTGGTAATCGCCTCGGCATTGGCGCCACCAGCGTTGACGGTGACGTTCTCAAAGACGGCCGATGTGGCCCGGTTGAGTATGCCCCGGGCTCCCGGACTCTTTCCCACCTGGACCGTGAGGTTCTCGAGACGTGCACCGTTGGCGCCCGCTACTGCGGGACCAGCGACGTTGCCGCCGATGAGCGTTGAGAGTCCTGGTCCTGCTCCGCGAATGGTCAGGTTTTCCACGAGGCGGAACACCGGGTCATGAGCGTCGGGTCTGATGGAAAACGCTCCCGATCCAACCTCGGCGATCCATGAGTCGGGAGGCCGAAACCGGGCCAATTCGCCGAGGCCATAGCGGAGAAAGTCTCCGTTCTCGATCGCTGGACCCGGGCCTTCGAACGTGACATCGGTGCCGGATTGTTGGATGATTTCGATCCCGTTCAACTGGGGATTATTGATGACATGTTCAAACCAGATATCGACGCCACCGTCTTCTGCATAGGCGTAGTACGAGCGTCGGGTGCCAATGCGGTGACCAGCCGAGCCCACGATGTCGAATGCTTTCGTCACCGGGTTGCGATCTCCGTGAATGTTGAAGACACGTTCGCCCGGGTTTCCGACCGGGTCAAAGCCTGACGAGAAGTAGAGGTTGACCTGGACGAGCGAGCCTTGTTCGACGGGAAACCGCCAGAGCATTTCATGGCCGGCCGGTTGATCCCAACGCTCGCTCGCGAATATGTCGGAGGGGACCGAAGCCTCGATCGAATTGTCGACGGTCGCAACGTTCCAATTGGCGGTAGAGCTGAGCGCAGCCGATGCATTTGTGTACACCGAGGGCTTGGCCGGGGTATCTCCTGACCAGTCAGGTCCGCCATCGGTTGCCGCAATCGCTTCCCCGCCGGCATTCACGCGGTACAAGACGGGACCGTCTCCAGCCGGTGTTGGCGGTGGAGGCGGCGGGGACGGTGGTGGCACGACCTGGAACAAACGCCCGGCTACCGGCAACCACGGAGGCTTTCCGAAATCGAACACGAGATCAGCGGGTTGCTCGAGGTTGCTATTCGACAGATAGAACCGGGCCTGGCCGGGCCGGAATATGCCGATCGTGTCGGTTCCGTCGTGATTCCAGTCGCCCGCAATGATGTGGTCGCCGGTCTGCCCATAGAAGAACTGGAAGTGGGCGGGTCCGGTATCGAGACTGTTGCGAAAATACACGAGCCCGGATGCAATGCGGTGCAGCCCGACGGTCGAAATACCATCGCCGTTGAAGTCGCCGATAAAAGGTCTGTCGCCCGGCTTGCCAAAATAGAAGCGAGTATCGGCTGGTCCGGTTGACAGGGTGTCGCGAAGCAGCACCTCTCCGTCGCGGTACACCCCCAGGGTGTCACACCCGTTTCCGTTCCAGTCGCCGACGATTGGTGTGTCACCAACCTGGCCAAAGAAGAAACTCACCTCCGCGACTGACGTTGCATTCTCGTTCGTCAGATATGCGAATCCGTTCGACGGTCGAAACATGCCGGCCGTATCGGTTCCGTTGCAATCCCAATCGCCGAGGATGGGAACATCACCCGGTCGACCGAAGTAGAACGAACGGACTTCGCCGTTCGCCTCTCGGAGGTGCCACTGCCCTGTGGTCGGATCCCACAAGCCGACGTCGTCGGCCGCGTCCGATCCTCGAGCCGGGTCAGAGAGGCTGAACACGAGGAAAACGGACAGAACGATAACGGCAATGAACGCGATGAATAATTGCCGGGTGGTGTTCCACCGGGTAGCCGCCGTCGGTCGCATGACCTCTCCGAATTTGCCCGAGCGTCGCGCGGACGCTTACGCCCAATTCAATCACGCCTCGACGCCGCGTCACTAGGGCTTACGACCCTACTTTCTGAGGAATGCTCTGTAGAGTCACGGCATGACTACCCACCGTGTAACCATCGCTTACTGCGTCCCCTGAGACTATTCAGAGCGCGCCGTGAGCGTTGCAGACGACATCCTCAGCAATTATCAGCACCTGATCAGCGAGCTGACCTTCATCACCGGTGACAAGGGCATCTTCGATGTGAAGGTTGATGACACCGTGATCTATTCGAAGGCCGAGACCGGCCGCCATGCCGACGTCGGCGAAGTCCTTGCGAATTTCGAGAATCTGGTCAAGCCATCACGCAAATACGGGGAGTAACCCCGGCCACGGGATCCACCATTGTCCACCGGGGGGCCACCGTCTGAACGCGTCAGGGTGTATACGTACCCACGTACGTGATGGTTCCCTCGAGATCCTGACCATACGCCTGCCACGTGGCCCAGTCACGGGGGATGCCGAGCCAGTGAAATAGCGATGCGCCCGCCGGCAGCTCGTAGTCGTTCGACGTGAAACGGTTGCCGCGGCTTGTGTAGAAGCTCGTGTCACCGTAGTCGACCCCGAGTCCGACGTATCCGTTCGCGGGCATGGTGTACTGGTTGTGGCGGGTGATCAATTCCGGAGCCATGCTGACGAGATTGTCGTGTACCCACA
>JAHEJY010000196.1 GCA_024638625.1 Actinomycetes bacterium | reverse complement strand
CCCAAACAGTTGTCCACCAATCCCAGATCGTTCTGGTGCCGTCTGACGTCCCGCTCGAATCGGCCTCACTCCTGGCGTGCGGGGTCCTCACCGGCTTCGGGGCCGTTGCCAACACTGCCGCTATGCCTCCCCGATCGAGTGCAGCCATCATCGGTCTCGGAGGAGTCGGCCTCAGTGCGCTCCAGGGAGCGGTTGCGTTGGGGGCTGATCCACTTGTCGCCATTGATGTCGTTGAGGACAAACTGACGTTCGCCTCGGAACTTGGAGCAGGGGTGGTCATCAATGCCGTGCACGTCGATCCTGTTCTGGCGGCGCGAGAGGCGACGTCGGGTATCGGGCCTGACTATGTCTTCGTCACGGTTGGCGTCCCCACCGCCATCGACCAGGCGCTGGGCATGGTCCGGCGCGGCGGAACCGTCGTCTTGGTCGGAATGCCTCCGACGGGAGTTCGAACTGAGATTGAAGTGACAACCATCGCCGACGGTTCGCAGACACTGATGGGATCGAAGATGGGTTCGGGTCGGATGGCTCACGACGTGCCCCGATTGATCGAGCTCTACCGGTCAGGGAACCTCGAGCTCGACCGGCTGATCTCAAACGTGTATCCGATCGATGACATCAACACCGCTATTGCCGGGGTCAAGAGCGGCGCGGTCGTTCGCAACCTCATCCGGTTCGTCTAGCCGGTTTTGTTGAATTCACCCGCCGTGGGTGCCGATAGGAAGGTGTGGACAACGCGCACGACCTCGGAGTGCTCCTGCAGGCCCGCCACGGTTTGATCATGGCTGAAGTCGAAGACGAGGCTCGCTTCATTGATACTGCACGCAGCGTCGCACTCGACATGGAACGCCCGCTCTGGCGGTGGTCGTCTGCCCGCGGTCTGGGCCTGGACGATCATCCCGGCATGTATGGCACGAACCAGTTGACAAGGGCTCTCGACTCGATGGCATTCATCGATGAAGCAGCAATCTTCGTGTTCCAGGACATTCACCCCTATATGGAGGATCCTGAGGTGATCCGCCACATCAAGGAAATCGGTCAGCGCTTCGAATCCGAAGACCACACACTCATATTGACCGCCCCCAAACACCAGGTGCCTGTCGAACTCGAAGGCCTGGTGCACGTTTGGTCCATACAGCCGGCCAGTCGAAAAGAGATGGCGAGAATGGTCCGGCGTACCATTCGTCACCTCGCCGATACCGACAACCTCGTCGCGTTGTCTGACGACGACTTCGAATCGGTGGTCAGTGCGCTCGACGGGACGACCCTGCGGCAGGCGGAACAATTGCTGTTGCGAGCGGCATGCCAGGGTGGTCAATTGGACGGTTCGGACATCCCGCGCATGATGACGGCAAAGGCCCAGCAGATCTTGTCCGGGGCCGTCCTCGAGCTGATCGAGGCCGACACTGCGTCGCTCGCAGACATCGGCGGGATGCAGAAACTGCGCGAATGGCTTCGCTTGCGAGAACCGGCGTTCCGGGGCAGGGCTCCCGGGCTCGATCCACCCCGGGGTCTTCTGATGACCGGGATCCCCGGATGCGGGAAGTCGCTGGCAGCCAAAGCGGTTGCAGGTGCGTGGAGCGTTCCACTGGTTCTGCTGGACCCGGCCCGTTTGTATTCAAAATACATCGGAGAATCCGAAGGACGTCTCAATCAGGCATTGGATGCTCTCGACGCGATTGCTCCCGCAGTGCTGTGGATCGATGAGATCGAGAAGGGCTTTGCGTTCGGCTCGGGCGATGGCGGGACCAGCAAGCGCATGCTTGGCTCGTTCTTGAGATGGATGCAGGAGCGTGCAGCAGGGGTATTTGTGGTTGCGACCGCCAATGATGTCAGCTCGCTGCCCCCCGAGTTTCTCCGCAAGGGGCGATTCGACGACATCTTCTTCGTAGATCTGCCGAGTCCCGCTGCGCGGCGAGACATCTGGCAACTGCAGTTGGCCAAGCGAGAACAAGTCTCTGGTCGCTTCGACATCGATCGCCTGGTCGAGCTGACCGAAGGCCACTCCGGTGCGGAGATCGAAATGTCGATCGTCGGTGCCCTCTATCGAGCGTTCGCAGCAGATCGCGATCTCGTCCAGGCCGATATCGAAGCCGAACTCGAAGCAACGGTTGCCCTGTCCGTCACCCGCTCGGAGGAGATCGCCCGTCTTCGCCGGTGGGCACAAGAACGAGCGGTCCCGGCTGACTAGCGAATAGCCTCGCACCATGCACCGCTACGACGAAAACACCGATCACCTCGCCAGGTCTGTCTTCGAATATGCGCTGGAACGCGTACGCATGGACCCACCGTCGTTGGATGGTCCCAAGTCTGCGGCCTATTTGCGAGAGGTTGTGGGTGAGACGATCACGCCTGCCGGCATCGGTGGTCATGAAGCTCTTCGACTCTTCGTCGAGCACCTCGCACCTGCGTGCATCTCGGTCGACCATCCGCGATTCCTTGCCTTCATTCCCAGCGCGCCGTCAGAAGCGTCGGTTCTGTTCGACCTCGTGGTTGCAGCTTCGTCGCTCTACGGAGGGTCGTGGCTGGAGAGCGCAGGCGCCGTATACGCAGAAAACGAGGCACTGTCGTGGCTGGCCGGACTGGCGGGACTTCCGGAAACCGCGGGCGGAGCTTTCGTTTCGGGAGGTACCGCCGGCAATCTCTCGGCCCTCGTCGCTGCCCGGGCGGCAGCCGCGGAACGGCGCGAACACCGACCAAAACGGTGGGCATTGCTCGCGACTGGCCGCAGCCACTCTTCAATCCAGGCCGCCGCTGATGTCATGGACGTCGACGTCGTGCTGGTTGAGCCCGATCGGCACGGCCGCATGACGGGATCTGCCTTGGGAAAGAAGTTGGATGAACTTGGGGATCAACGCGAAGGTTTGTTTGCGGTTGTGACGACCGCCGGAACGACCAACCTCGGAGTCATCGACGATCTCGAGACGATTGGTTACCTCGCCAAGACCAATGACCTGTGGATGCATGTCGATGGTGCCTACGGGGGTGCGGCGCTGGCAGCCCCCAGTCGCCGCCATCTCTTCAACGGCGTCGAGCACGCCGATTCGATCGTCCTCGATCCGCACAAATGGCTGTTCGCCCCCTTTGACTGCGCTGCGCTGATATACCGGGAGCCGGAGGTTGCCCGCCGGGCGCACACCCAACACGCCGGCTATCTCGACCCCATCAACGATCGTGACGAGTGGAATCCTTCCGACTACGCCCACCATTTGTCGCGGCGCGCACGGGGATTGCCGTTCTGGTATTCGTTGGCCACATACGGGACCGACGCATATCGCGATGCAATCGAGAAAACCTTGCATGTGGCGGATGAGGCTGCTCGTGCAATCACCGATCGCCCATATGTAGAACTCCTCGAGGAGCCGACCCTGTCGATTGTGGCGTTCCGAAGGCTGGGATGGGAACCGTCTGATTATCAGGCCTGGAGTCACCGAATGCTGGAGGAGGGGATTGCTTTCGTACTCCCTTCCGTTTTCGAGGGGGAGACCATGCTCCGCATTGCCATCGTCAACCCGGCTACGACAATCGACGACATCGAACTCATCCTGGACGCGCTTGCTTGACGGCGGCTAGACGCTCCGTTGCTTGAAGCGACCGTGCCTAGCAGGGTCATCTACGC
>JAHEJY010000064.1 GCA_024638625.1 Actinomycetes bacterium | reverse complement strand
CGATCCCGAAATCGACCGTCGCCTAAGACAGTTCTGGGGTGAATATAGAACACTGCTGGTCGTTGCACAGGGGCTAACCCTTGGCGACCTGTGCCGGCGAATTCTCGACACAACGTCGGCCTGGATCGAAATCGAATCCCTGAACGACGCTGCCCGGCTTTCGGCCCGCCTCAACGTCTACCGCTTCCTTGATCTTGCTGAGGCATGGAGCCCGCTCGAAGGCAGGCCGTCGCTGGCGGCATTCCTCGACTACCTCGACTCACTGCTCGACGAATCGGCCGCTGATGAAATGGAGGCAGCCCAGGTCGGGAATGAAGATGCCGTCGCGTTGCTCACGGTTCATCGCGCCAAGGGACTCGAATGGGAGGTCGTTGTATTGCCGGCCCTGGCCTCGGGCATCTTTCCGGCGCAAAGCCGGGGCGGTAATCCCGAAACCTCGCCGGCCGTGTTGCCGCTGTCGATGCGACCCGATCACGACCACGCGATGGACGCCGCATCGTTCGTAAGATTCCGTCATGACGTCCAGGAGTGGAGAACCGCGTATGTCGCCGTCACCAGAGCCAAGCAACGCCTCGTGGCGACGGGCGCGTACTTCTATTCATTCGTCAGGCCCAAGCGACCCAGCGACCTCTTCGACATGGTACGAGCCAGCCCGGGTGTTCTCGAACGGCGACCTCCGGGACCACTTCCCGGGGACGGCGACGGACCGGAATCGCTTACGATCAATTCAGAGTCAGCTCCCGATCCTGATTTTCCCGACGGATGGCGCGACCGCTTGACAACGCGACTCGAATCGGAAACACGCATGGAACCCAACGAGCAGTTTGCCCGTCAGCAGGCGGTGCTGTTCGATATCCCGGCCCCCTTGGCCGACGCAGCAGACGACGACAAACTCACCATATCGGTTACGGGCCTCGTGACCTATGCCACATGCCCTTTGCGCTACTTCTGGTCCGAAGTAGATCGCCTTCCCCGTCGGCCGAACCGGCGCGCCCGCGCCGGAACCAGGCTCCACCGTCGAATCGAGCTTCACAATCTGGGCAAGGTACCGCTCAGCGAAGAACTGACGTACGACAATCTGGATACGTCACACGTCGGCCGATTCTCCTCATTCCTCGAATCCCGCCTCGGCTCGCTGAAACCGCTCCTCGTGGAAGCGCCATTCTTGTATCGAACGGACCAGGGACGGGTCCGGGGCCGAATCGATGCCGTGTACGGCGACGAAGACCGATGGGAAATCGTCGATTTCAAATCGGGCCGCAAGCGAATTCCCGGTGCCGAGATGCTGCAGCTGCAGGCATATGCATTGGCGGCAAGTGACAACGGGCTCGGAAGACCGGCACCCGGACGCATGGAAGTCACCTTTGCCTATTTGGGGGAGGGATTCGACACCCATACCGAAACTGTCGACGAGGCATGGATCGATCGAGCCGCAGGTGATGTGGCCGCGATCATGACCAGCATCTCGAATGAAGAATTCGCGGCTACCCCGTCCGACGCATGCGGGTCGTGTGACTTCCTGGGAGTATGCGAATCCGGCAAGGCGTACGTCGCCGCCGCTGATCAGTAGGATCGGCCGGGACGGAGGATTGGGACCAAGGAGGGTTTCGAATGCTGGCTGATGGGGAAGGCGGCGCGCTGCGCCGCGCGAACGGGCGAAGTGGGACCTTGCGTGGGAAGTTGCCGAGAAGGCTCCGAACGCGAATCGGCGTGCGCAGAGCTTGGAGCCTGATGCTGGCGGTGGCCATGGTGAGCACACTGTTCGCCGCTCCGGTCGGTGCCAACCCGAGTACGAGCCTGCAAACAGATTGCTCAGCGGCTCCCTCGACGATCGCCAGCAAGGATCTCAGTCGCGGCATGACCGGCAAGGGCTACACGGCCGTACTTGGTGCCGAACCGGCCGAATTCGACGTCGAAATACTGGGGGTGCTCCCCAACGGGATCGGCCTCGGCCTCGATCTGATCCTGGCGAGGGCGTCCGGGGCCGTGATCGATCAGGTTGGCGGTGTGGCCGCCGGCATGTCCGGATCGCCGATCTACGTCGCCGGCGACCTCGTCGGTTCCTTGTCATACGGCCTGGCCGGCTCGGACGACGTTTTTGGCATCACGCCTGCTGACGCCATGGCATCGATTCTCGACTACCCGGCAACCGAGGCACCCGCGGCGATGCCCATGGAGATGGCTATCGACGGGGCCATGGTGGAAATGACCGGAAGCCAGCGCGTTTTCAGCCTGCCTCTACCGATGGCGGTGAGCGGGATAATCCCCAGCCGGCTTTCGATCCTGAACAGGAGCATTGGAATCGATACGAATGCCGTCGTCCCGAGTGGCAATAACGATGGCGGAGGAAACAGCGGCGGATCGACCGGCCCTGCGCGACCCGGCGAACCTCTCAGCTTCGTCCTCGCTCAGGGAGACGTATCGTTCTTTGGTACCGGTACCGCGACACTGTGCCGAGGCGACCAGATCGTCGCCTTTGGCCACCCGGCTACGTTCACAGGCGAGGCTTCGATGGGCATGGCGACGGCGGACATCATCACGGTCATCGACGATGAGAGCGGCCTGTTCGGAAACTACAAGATCGCAAACCTGGGGGACGTGTTCGGCCGGATCGATCGAGATCACCTGGCAGGCGTTCGTGGGATCGACGGCGAGTTCCCGACGTTTGTCCCGATCTCTTCGATGGTCACATTCGATGAACTGTCGAGGAACCGGATGGGCCATACGAAAGCCTACGATCAGAGGTTTCTACCCGACATCGCATTCACGCACGTCTTCGCCAACATCGACGCCGTGTTCGATGCCATCGGCGAAGGATCCAGTGAGATCGTTTTCACGATCGACGGTAGGCGAGCCGACGGGACTTCATTCTCGTTGAACCGTTCCAATGTCTATTCGTCGATGTTCGACATCAGTTTCGAAAGTGCCTTCGAGATTCCCAGCTATTTGAGTTCACTGCAGTTCAACCCCTACGAAGACGTTTCCATCACGGCCGTCGACATCGAGAGACTCGATCTCAGGTCGGAAGCACGCGAATGGTCGATCACCGACGCTACGGTCACAACGTCGGAAGGCCCCGTGACCGAAGGCCTGGTCACGGTCATGCCCGGTGAAGAGTTGACTATCGACGTAACACTGGCCGGCGATGGTATGGAGACGACCGAGACGCTGACGCTCGCCATTCCAGAGGACATCGGGTTTGGCTTCGGATCGTTGGTAGTGATGGGAGCCGCCGACAGTGGAGGGTTCTTCGAGGAGCCACCACCGCCGGAGCAGGGCCAGGGTCAACCGGGCTCATTCGAAGAACTCCTCGATGACCTCGCCTCCCGTCCCGCGAATTCAGACATCGTGGCGCGGCTCGAGATCTTCAGCGAAGAAAACCCGAACCAGGGCATGCCGTCGATCGTCACCAGCAGTGCCCCAACAGACAGGGTGGTACGCGGTTCTCAGTACTTCGACATCACGACATTTGGTGATTCCGGGTTTCCCCAGGGGATCAATGTCGCACTCACGGGCGAAGGATTTGGCAACGCCTACCTGGAGATCGGCGAATCGAGCATCTTCTTCGACGTGTTCACCGAGACCGATTCCCCGGTTACCGCGATCCATATTCATCGTGGGTTCGAGGGAGAAGACGGGCCGGTCGTGGTCGACTTCGATTATCCAAATCTCGGATCCCTGGGAAGCGTCCAGGCTGATCCGGAGATCCTCGCCGAGATCAGTGCCGAACCGGCCGGGTTCTACGTCAACGTCCATACAGAAGCCTTCCCGGACGGAGCCCTGCGGGGCCAGATTGGTGGATCAGAGGCTCCTCCGGCCGATCCGCCTAACGAAGGGTCTGCGGGCGGCTATGTGGACGCCGGCGGTCAATGGTTCCTTCCGGGACTCGCGCCGTTCTGGTTTGGAGTTCCGGGAGACATCCCTTTCTTGGGAGATTGGAACGGCGACGGTCTCGAGACGCCCGGCCTCTATCGCCCCTCGACCGGGTACGCATACGTGCGCAACAGCAACGACACCGGCATGGCCGACACCGAGTGGTACATGGGAATCCCTGGCGACGTTCCCCTCGTCGGCGACTGGGACGGCGACGGAATCGATAGCTTTGGAGTCTTCAGATCGAGCGAGGCCAAGGTATACCTCCGCAATGGCCTAAGTACCGGATTCGCCGATGTCGAGTTCATGTATGGCGCACCGGGCGATCTCGTGTTCGCCGGTGACTTCAACGGCGACGGTGCCGACGATATCGGCGCGTATCGCAGCGGACGGGCTTACCTCCGATTCGAGCTCACGTCGGGCATGGCCGATCTCGAATTCGCCGTTCAGGCGGACGACATCGTGGTGGGAGATTGGAATGATGATGGCGTCGACGACATCGGTGCGGTGGTCGACGGCGTTCTGCTGTTTGTGACCGAAGAGGGTTCGAGCCCGCTCGGGCCGGCCGAAGGGATCATCCGCAAGTCCTGAGCGGCAGTCGAATCCTTGGCTGTGGGCGGCAACCGACGGTGTTGCAGAGAACCGCTTCGCCGTCAGAGGATTTTGCCGTCCCGTGCCTCCATCACGATGGTAACCGGCCCGTCGTTGGTCAGTGCCACCATCATGCGGGCTCCGAAACGCCCTGTCTCCACCCTCAGCCCCCGGCCGCGCAGCGATTCAACAAAATGTTCGAAGAGGGTCTCAGCCTGGTCGGGTCGAGCTGCGCCCACGAAGGAGGGCCTCCGTCCTTTCCTCACATCAGCCATCAAGGTGAATTGGCTTATGGCCAGCACGCCGCCACCGATGTCGGCGAGGTCGAGATTCATCCGGTCGGCTCCATCCGGGAAGACCCGGAGGCCAGCGAGCTTGGCGGCCAGCGCGGCGGCGTCGTGTTCTGTGTCGTCGGGACCGACGCCGACCAATGCAACGAATCCGATCCCTACCTCGCCGATCGATTCCCCTTCGACAGTCACCGAGCCTTCCGAAACCCGCTGGGCAACGACCTTCATCCTGTCTTCACGTCAGCCCTCATGCTGGTTTCGCCTGGTCGAAGTCGCGACAACGCGAACACGGCGAGATACGAAACCACCGCCAACGAGACGATCAGGGGCACTTGAGCGTCCGGACGGCCGAGAACGGTTGATTCGGTGCCGTCTGGCCACGGCCACAACACTCGCAGCGAGCCGATCATGAGGCCGATCAGACCGGCAAGCATCGTGTCATGGTGATGGTCGAGTAGCCAGTTGAGCAACGTGCTGAACAAAGCCAGGCCGGCTATCGCTCCAACGATGAACACCAGCAAGGTTCCGGCCGATCGTTCGTGTACGGACTCGAGCAAAGGCTGGTACATGCCCACCATGAGAAGGATGAAAGAGCCCGAAACACCCGGAAGGATCATTGCGCATATGGCCAGGGCCCCGGCCGCGAAGAACGCAAGCAATGAGGGATCGGCGACTTCTCCCCCTCGAAGACCCAGAATAAAGAAGGCGATAGCCGCCGTAGCAACCATGACGACTCCCCGAAACATGTCGCGCTCGGTCAGCAAATGCCAGGCGACCATGATGGATCCTGCGATCAATCCGAAAAACACACCAGCTGTCGGCCGGGGGTGATGTTCGAGGAGCCAGGTGATGGGCGCGGCCATGGCGATGACCGCCACGCCGATGCCGATCACGAGAGGTCCCAGGAATACCCATTCGATGGCTGCGAAGGTGTTCCAAAAGCCTCTCAGGTCAGCCTTTGCCAACCGGGCCAAAGAAGCGGCCCCGGTCCGCACATTGGCTACCAGTCGCTCATAGATGCCGAGAACCAGTGCGACAGTCCCACCGGAAACGCCGGGAATGATGTCGGCAGCCCCCATGAGGAACCCATGCAGCAGATGGATTGGCGTATCTCGGTTCACGGCGGCGGAGGCTAGTTGACCCTGCCAGCCCGTCCGCGCCAGCGCAAAATACTCTCGGCAACCCATTCGGTTGGGATGTTGTATCGATCCTCAGCGATCAACTTCGAAAGCTCGGCCAAGCGCTGTTGGCGGGTGGTCGGATGCTTCGACTCTTTGTTGGGTTGTCCATTCATGCTCATACCATCGGGCCACCATCCGTGGCCGTGGAGCGTCATACGACATATGGCACGAATGGGCCACACCTACCTAGTTACCCAGGAAAACCATGGTCATCGGGCAAGCCAGGATGTCAAAGAGACGCCCACCGAACGTGGTATATCACTCCACAGACACCGGGGCAGCCCGCAGCGGCGGGGACAGCACCCGGAACGCGACGGGTGTGAGAACCGCCGTCACGGCTACCAGCAGGATCGCCCCGGCCCTCTGGCCCACCGTCAGCAGACCGGCGTTCAGACCGATATCGGCCAACGCGATGATCACACTGAGCTGACCTGCAAGCAAGACGCCGATGGACGTAGCCTGCCTGAGGGTAAAGCCGCGCACGACCAGCACCAGCCCGGCAAGCATCTTGATCGCGATCGCCACCGCAATGAGGCGAAGCGCATCTCCGAGAACGGCGGAATCGGACAAATCTCCAAGGGGGAACTCGATGCCCACCGTTATGAAGAAGATCGGGATGAAGAACCCGAAAGCCATGCCCGAGAGCTGTTCTTCGAGACCGCCCCGATACCGAAATACGAACGCGAAGATGGTGCCTGCCAGGAATGCTCCCAGAATCGCCTCGATTCCCAGAGCGATCGATAATCCGACAAACACGAACATCAGCGCCAACGATGCCCGGATGCCGAGTTCCTGGGGGTCATGGGGATCGAAGAGCCGCTCGAAGCGCTCGGGGTGCCACCAGGCAGCTCGCTTGATCGCGAACAAAACCGATGCGATAACGAGAAACAACGCCGGCAATTTCAGCAAGTCGAGCGATATACCGTTCTCACGAACCGCAAGAAACAGAACGATCCCCACGAGGCTCAAGACTTCCGCCAGGACAGCGATCAGAATGGAAACCTGGCCCACCCTCGTCGTTATTCGACCCGTATCGCGCAGCACCGGAATCACCAGACCGATGGCTGCTGCGGTCAGTAACAGCGTGATGAAAAGCTGCTGAGAAACGTCATTGGTCGGCAGAAAGAACCCGATTCCGAACCAGGCAAGAACAAAGATCACAGCCACCATCCACAGACCGAACACGATCTCCCGGGTCCCCTGTTTTTCGAGACGATCAAAATCAATCTCAAAACCAGATAGAAACATCAACAGCAACAAGCCGAACTCTGCAAGAAACTCGAACAATTCGGTGGGTTCGACCCACCCGAATATGGCCGGACCGACGACGAGGCCGAAGAGGATCTCGAGTACCACGGCCGGGAGATTGATCCGCCGGGCCACCAGCGGTATGAGAAACGCCGCTGCTGCGATGATCACGAGGGTGATCGGCGTGGCCGCTACTTCATGAGCGACGCTCTCGGTTGCCAAGAGTCCGCTCACAGATCAGATCCCATCATTCTTTCGTCGGAACGAGGAGAACGGACGAGGTGGCGTCGCGGGCGATGTGCTCGGCGATCTTGACACCAAGGCTTCGCTGCCGCATACCGAGAACCGTCAGGTCGGTCGTGAATTCGAGAAACACCCGAATCGGATTACCCCGCCGGACCTTCCGCCGTACTGAAACACCCTGCACTGCCGCCTGTTCCTTCAGCCGCGCCGCCGCTGTCCGGGCATCATCGGCGACATCGGGGCCGGCTATGAACGTGGCATCGACCACCGCCAAACCCGTCAATTCCGCCTTCGTCAGTCGGGCGAGGTCAATCGCGGCTCGTATAGCGGCTCTTCCGGCCGCAGTGGGTCTGGCAGGGACGAGAATCTCACGATACGGAAACGTGCCCCGGGCAATCAGCACCGGCACACCGGTCTCGTATGCCAGTCGCGCTTCTTTCGGCTGATTGAGCGGCAGCCACGAGAGTCGCGAGCTGAGTGGACGTGTCACGATCACGCCGCCCACGTCTGAGGCGACTTCGGCAACATGATCGATTGCCTTACCGCGGACCTCCTGGAATCTCACCTCAACCCCCGGCGCCAGTCGGGAAGCCCGCTCGAGGAGTTCCACTGCATCCTCGCCCTCGCGATGCACGACCATCAGACCCTTGGCGAGGCTGTTTCGGGTGAGATAGACAGCTTCGCCGAAGACGGTGTCAAGGTCTTCGATTCCCCGGAGTGGCACCACGATCTGGGATCCGTACTCCAGTGGGAATTTTGCTTGCCCTGATGTGAAGAGGGCGATGATCTCGCCGAATTTGCGCGAGGGTCCGACAACAGTGACCCGGTCACCAACCTTGAGGACGTCGTCACCATGGGGAATGATCAGCTCGTTGTCACGATGGATGACGCCGATCAACCAATCTGAGATCGGAAGGTCGCGCAACATCTTTCCGGCGACCGGCGAGTCAGAACCGACTTCGAGCTCGATGGCCTCGGCCCGTCCGCCGGCAAACGCCATAGACGCCACCCGCCGCGGTTCGAGATCGAGCTCGAGCCAGCGGGCTGTCAGGCTATCGGGTGAATGCGCCGCAATCCCCAAACTCTGATAGTCGATGATCCGTTCCGGGTCTGCTGCCATCGCTCCCACTCGAAAGACATTGGCCTCGAGCGCTTCCTGACAGGCGGCAAGATTGACCGCATCGTTGTTGGTACAGGCCACCAGGGCATCTGAGGTCGCGATGCCCGCCTCAGCCAAAACCACCGGGCTCGAGCCGTCGCCCTCGATAGGCGTGAACGGCCGTACTGCCGCCGCCAGCTTCAGCCGGTCGGCGTCAGTGTCGATCAGCGTTACGTCCCATGCTTCTCCCAGACGGCGAAGCAACTCGCGAGCCGTGCCACCCGCACCGACAACGATGACTTTCATGGCTCTATACGTTAAACCGGAAATGCACGATGTCACCTTCGTTCATGACGTAGTCCTTGCCCTCGAGTCGCCATTTACCGGCTTCCTTTGCCCCGATCTCCCCTCCGAATTCAACGAAATCGGCATACGAAATGACCTCGGCTCTGATGAACCCATGCTCGAAGTCGGTGTGGATGACTCCGGCGGCCTCCGGGGCCCGGGAACCTTGTCTTGTTGTCCATGCCCGTACTTCTTTCTCTCCAGCCGTGAAGAACGTGAGGAGACCGAGCAGCCCGTAGGCCGCCCTGATCATACGGTCCAGACCTGGCTCGGTTTCGCCTATATCTCGCAGAAAGTCGATCTTGTCGTCTTCGTCGAGGGTTGCGATCTCTCCCTCGATGGCAGCCGAGATCACGACAACTTCTGCTCCGTGGGTGTTGGCGTACTCACGAACAGTGGCGACGTGGGGTGAGTCAGCACCTTCGTTCACGTTGGCGACGTACAGCGTGGGCTTGGCTGTGAGCAAGAAAAGCTCCCGCACCAGCGCCGCGTCTCCGGGCCTGGTCAGGGCAATCCGTGCCGGCAGCCCGTCGTCGAGTGCAGTCCGCACCCTCCGGAGCACTTCGATCACAGCAACGGCAGCCTTGTCTCCTGATTTGGTTCGTCGCTCGGCACGCTCGAGGGCGCGTTCCACGGTCGCAAGATCGGCCAGCCCCAACTCGGTATTGATCGTTTCGATGTCAGAAATCGGATCCACCGCGCCATCCACATGCGCGACGTTGTCATCATCGAAACACCGCACAACATGGGCAATGGCGTCGACTTCCCGAATATGGGACAAGAACTGATTCCCGAGGCCCTCGCCCTGCGAGGCGCCTGCCACCAGCCCGGCGATATCCACGAATTCGATCGCAGTTGGGATGATCTCTTTCGGTTTGACGATGTCCGCAATATCTTGCAGGCGCAGATCCGGTACGACGGCGATCCCGACGTTGGGTTCGATCGTGCAGAACGGATAGTTTTCGGCTGGTATTTCGGCGGCCGTCAGCGCATTGAACAGCGTTGACTTTCCGACGTTGGGAAGTCCTACAAATCCACACTTGATGCCCATGAGGGATGCGAGTGTACCGGGGCCGGTCCGCCATTCTCCGGCACCAGACCGGAAGCTGCCCGATCGGGCTAAGCCCTGAGCACTCTCGTATTGCCCGAAACCGGGTCCTTCTCCAGTTCGATGAGATCCTCCAGCCGGTCGCGCAGCTCGGGAACGTGGCTCACGACCAGGACCAGCCGGTCCGTGGCACCGGCTGCCACGGCTTCGATGCCCTCCATGGCAAGATCGAGGTGCTCAGGATCCAACGATCCAAATCCTTCGTCCAGAAAGAACGCATCAAGCCGTCCGCCGGTTCTGCTCACCAATTCCGCCAGTGCCAGTGCCAGGCCTAAGGATGCCAAAAAAGTCTCACCACCTGAAAGGCTGTCAGGCTTGCGGATTGCATCTGCCGCCGTCAAATCGATGATGTTGAACGAGCCGTCGGTATCGAACCGATAGCGACCAGCTGAGAGACGCTGGAAATGATCGCTGCCGAGTTCAGCGAGACGCTGGCGTTCGGTATCGAGCAGGTATCGAACGAAGTTCGCATTCGAGAGGTCGTCGACGATCCGGCGAAATCGGTCCCGCGCCGCAATCAGGGCATCACGCCCCTTCAGGGCCTCGGTTGTTGATCGAATGCGTTCATCGATGCTTTCGGCCTCGTCCACCTGGACTTTCAACCTGCCTTCAATTCTTCCGATCTCATCACTCAGCGGTCCGCGCACACCGAGCTCTTCGAGCCGACGTTCCATGCGCTGCTCCACGGCTGCCAGCTCACCCTTCTGAAGGTCCAGTTTGGATGAAATGGAGGCAACTTCTTCATCCAGACGCTGAAGCATGAGCTTGAGATTGACCGACGGTTCTGCCGATAGGTCGCCGAGGTCTATCTCGAGCCGCCCGGCCATCTCGGCGAGCCCTAGCTCTATGTTGCCGAGATTTCGGCTCGCTTCTTGCTCGGCAAGAATGGCCTGGTCGTGTCGAGTGCGGATGGCGTCCCTTTGTGAGCGGGCCTCCTCGAGCTGTTGGTCGAGCGCCCGGTCTGCGTCTTTTCGCCGTTGGGCCACGACCTCGGGGTCGCCGCTGCCGATGAGTTTCGAAAGATCCGATTCTCGCGCGTTCAATTGCTTCTCCGCAGCCTCGATGGATCGATCGGCAATGCCGATCTCTTCGGTGACCTCGTCAACGCGTCGGCGCAGTTGAGCAAGCCCGGCTTCAGCCTCCGTTTGCTCCTTAGTCACCGTTCGGTGGAGTTGCTCGAGGGTGGCCAATTGCGCTTGCGCTTCTTCTAACGCCTCCCGGGCTGCGGCCAGCGCGACCGGGGGGCCTCCCACAATGGTCGCCAGTTCGACAGGTCGTTCGCATACCGGGCACGGCTCGCCATCTTCGAGGTCGTGGCGAAGCGCTCCCGCCATATCGGCGATTTGTTGTCTGTGAACACCGATTTCGGCTTCCTTGACCGCATTTTTGGCTGCCGCCAGGTCGAGCTCGAGCTTCGACGAGTCCGACGCTGCCACTCGCTCCTCGGCTGTCTCGACATCCCGGCGTAGCTTTTCGATGGTTTGGCGCTGACTATTCGCAAGCTTTCTTGCTTCGTCGAGGCGGACAACGTGCATCCTGCGTTCCTCCAGGAGGACCAGAGCCTCTGCCGTCTTTTTCCGTTCGGCGGCTGCATCTTTCACGTTTTCGGACACCGTCGAGAGCAGCTCTTCGGCAACATTCAGGTCAGCCGCGATCGACTCTCGTTCAACTGCGGTTTCAGCCGCCTGGCCGGTCAACTTCTCGACTTCGACCGGGTCCGGGCGGCCGGTGGCGGCAAGCGCGTCGAGCCGGCCGGCCATCGCGTTGATCTCCGGTGTGAGCGAGCGGACCAATTCGGCATCGTGCTGGTGGGCAGGCACAGCTTTCTGCAGTGCTGTCAAGCGTTCGGTCGTCGCCTCGATGTCGGCTGTCAGCTCCGTCCTCCTGGCCTCGAGGCTCTCCAAATTGGCTGCCTCGGTCTCTTGTCTGGCCAAGTCGACGTCGAGAGCACTGACCCGATCCTTCGCAAGTTGACGCATCAGATCGATCCGCTCGTGGCCGAATAGCCCCTTCAGCACGACATCACGCTCAGCGGGAGCCGCCCGCAGAAACTCGGAAAACCGACCCTGAGCCAACAGCACCGAGCGAGTGAATGCATCAAACTCGAGGCCAAGCAACTGACCGATTCGATCATTGACTTCGCCTTCGAGCATGACCGATTCGACCCGTTCCACGTCCGCGGAGTCGGAGGAAAGAAGATAGAGATTGTGCTGGCTCTGGCCTTTGCGACGCAAGGCCCGCACCACCTCCCACACGTCTCCGTCAACGGAAAACCGAAGCGTCACAACACATCCGTCCGCCCGCTGGTGGATAAGGCTCCTGGTCCCGCGTGACAGCGACGGCGTGCGCCCATAGAGCGCAAAGGAGATTGCATCGAGGATCGACGACTTGCCGCTGCCGATCGGACCCACAATGCCAACGAGTCGGCGACCACGGAAATCGAAGGTGACCGGTTCATCGCCGTAGGACCGGAAGTTGCGTAGGGTCAACTCAAGCGGGCGCATACCCGGCTTCTTCCATCAAGTCGAGAAACGCTTCCAGCAGTGCCGGCTCTGGTTCGGCGCCGTCGCGTTCCGTTACGAAATCTGCATAGCGCTCAACGAGTGTGCGCTCGCGCCCCGCCCCGATCTCGGTTTCTGCCCGCGGATAGTCGGCCGCCACCTTGACCAGGAACTCGAACTCTTCACGAGCGCGATCGGCCAACCCCGGGTCCGGGCCGGCCGTTTCTACCGTGAGGTCGAGATAAGACTCTGCCAGATCGTCGCGCTGTAGCAGGGACTGCCAGTCGCCCTTCGCCCGAACGAGCCGACGTCCTCCGCTGAGGGGAACTGACCTGACCACCGCGGGACGGCCCGGCTCCACATCAACGACCACTACTCGTTTGACCTCGCCGGCCTCGCCAAAGTCGAGCTCGAGCAGTGAGCCTGCATACTCCGCGGGCACCTTGGCTCCAGGAACAGACTGGGGCGCATGAATATGGCCAAGCGCGACGTATTGGGGACCGGGTGGTATCGCCTCGCTGGTAGCGGCATAGGCCTCTCCCATGTGGAGCTCACGCTCGCCGCGGGGGGCACCGTGTCCGTGGACTTTGGATCCGCCGACCAGGAAGTGGGCAACCAGAAACGCAACGCCATCACTACCCGCAACGGTCGATGCATGGGAGCTATAGGACTCGGAAATCAGACGGAGCCGGTCTGCATAGTGCTTGTACCACTCGTCGGCTTCTTTTACGAAATCAACCACGCGGCCTTCGCGCAGAAACGGAAAACAACTGACGACAGCCCTGCCCGCCCCCGTTGCGATCTCCAACACTCCCCCTTCGTCTGGCCGCTTGATATCGCCGACCAGGAAGATGTTGTGAGCCTCGAAGAACGGCGCCAACGCCTCGAAGAGACTGGGAGAATCGTGATTGCCGGCAATAACGACAACCGGACGGCGTCCGTGATCTGAGAGTTCGACGAGGCCACGAAACGCAATCTGCAGCGCCGCCACCGACGGCTGCGGCCGGTCGAACAAATCGCCCGAATGCAGGACAAGGTCAACCTCGTGTTCCTGTGCAACTGCTGCGACCTCGGCGAGGACCTCGACGTACTCGTCGGAGCGGTCGTAGCGCCCGACACGTTTTCCGATGTGCCAATCCGAGGTGTGGAGAACCCTCACTACAAGCCCTGGAAGGGATCGGTGCCGCTTTGGTCGACCTCCTCCTTGCGAGTTGCCCATGCCGGGAACGGAAACTCCACGACCAGAGGCACGGGCAGGGCTGGTTGGCTGATGACCATTGTCCCGGGCTTGAGAAGACGCGCCCTCGCCCTGGTCGACGGCAACATCCACCCGTACTCGCTGCGCTCGGCCTCGGCTGCGTCCAGACGACCGGCTACCCGAATGGCGGCATTCTCCATTACCTCCTGGGCTACCCGCGAAGCGGTCTGCTGGGCCCCCACCAGCAGAACCCCGAGCGAACGACCTCGTTGCGCGATGTCGATCAGCATTTCTTTCAGCGGACTGGACCCTTCGCGGGGCGCGTATTTGTTGAGCTCGTCCAAGACGACAACCGAGAGCGGCAGGCGCTGTCCGGTGCGCTCTTTGTCGGCAAAGGTCTCTGCGAGCAGCGCTCCCACGACGAACCGCTGTCCGAGGTCGTGGAGCCCCTGGATGCCAACCACGGTCACCTGAGCCAGCTGGCGATCGATCCGCTGACTCTTGCCGGCCCGAATCAGGTGACCGAGCCGATGTACGGCCGCCCGTAAACGGCGTACGAAAGCAGAAACCGTCCCCGGCTGAACCCGACCGGTCCACTTCTGGTCCGGTTCACCGTCCTCGGGGTCAACGAATTCTTCGATTGCGTCCACCAGGCTCCGGAGGTCTGTGATCATCCGTTCACCGGGGTTGGGAACAACCTCATCCCCCGGTCTGTGACCTTCACCGGGGTCCCTGAGTACCACGGCGCCAGGTTCCGCCGCAACATCGACCGCGAATCGGGCGAGCTGGGCCCGAACCCGTTCCTCGATGAAAGGAATCTGGTTTCGCGTGTCGGCGGCGTCGGTGAAGAGAAACCGCAGGAGTCCCTCGTCGATGAATTCGCGGGGGGTCCACGTAAAAGCTTCTACGCCCTCCTGACGGCCACCGGTGTCGGGCACGATGACGTCCCCCGACCTCGGTTTCGGAGGAGCCCAGATCGAAACCGACGGGAACGGCCCAGGATCTTCGATCCCGAGAGC
>JAHEJY010000063.1 GCA_024638625.1 Actinomycetes bacterium | reverse complement strand
GGTCACCGGTTCGACGGCAGACACGTCCTCTGATCGAACGTATTTGCTGTAGCCCAGGCTGACCATGCGTCCTGATTGAACTCTCATCACCGTGAAGCTACCACTCAGAACCGGTTTCGGACTGGGCCCGAGTCGGGAGTGATCTCAAGGCCGCCAGCGCGCTATTTGGTCCCTTATGGCCGCCACCATCGCGTCCACTTCGGATTGTCGGTCGGAGCTCCTTGCAGTCACGTGGACGCCCATGACGGCCGCCGTAAGGAGTTCGGCCCGCGAAGCCGCCTCCGACGGTAACGCCCGATCGAGGGGCTTGCGTAACGAGGATCGGATCAGCTCACGGTATGCCCGCACCCGGCGCCCGATTACTGGATCATCGGCTTCAGAAGCCATGAGGTTGATGACGAGGCACCCGCGTGATCGGTTGCTCTCGATCCATTCCCCAAGTGTCTCAAAGAACCCATCAAGGGCGTCAAGGCCGGCGTTCGGGCTGTCGAGGATGGGAAAGAGATCCGCTTCCATGCGCGCCTCGTAGCGGTCGACGGCGCTCAGCAACAGGTCTCGTTTTGTCCCAAAATTGTGACTGAGGCTCGACTGCCCGATCCCAAGGTGCCTCTCCAGGTCACGGGTCGTTGTACGCCGATACCCCCGCTCCCAGAACAGATCTACCGCGGAGTCAAGGGCTGAATCCAGCTCAAAACTGCGCGGCCGCCCCGCCCGGCGGTCACCGATAGGTGCGGTGTCGCTGACGTCTGAACCAGGAATCGACATGCCCGGATTCTATGGATTTGCTCCAGGAGATCAAGTTGTGTTGCGCTCGCGACAGAATGTGTGATACCGTCGGCCGGTACACATACGGTCAATGAAGGGACAGGGACATGCCAGTTTCGTATGTTGAGCTCGACGATGCCGATCCGGTAACGAAAGAGTTCTACGGCGCAGCGACCGACCGCTTTGAGATGCTGCTCAATATTTTCAAAGTCTTTGGACACACGCCGGCGCTCGGAGCGTCATTCACCGACACAGTCATGGAGATTCTTCAGGACGGCGAACTCGATTGGGTCACCAAGGAGCTCTTGATTCTGAAGGCGACGCACCGCAACGATTGCCAATACTGTGTGGTTCAGCACGAGGCTGTCAGCGCGAGATTGGGCATCAGCGAAGAGAAGATTTCTGCGCTCGATGGGGATGACTACAAGACCAGTGACCTCTTCACCGATGGTGAGAAGGCGCTTCTGGACCTCACGGTACAAATCGGAGTCGATGCGAACCGCGTTTCCAAGGACCTCTGGGATCGCTTGCATGCCAACTGGACTGAGGCTCAGATCGTCGAGGCCGCCTGGACGATCGCGTTTTACATCGCAGTCAGCAAGTTTGGCGACGCGATGGGAGTCGAGCTCGAGCCGGTATTCCAGGGAGGAACGCCATTGCTCGAGGTAAGTCACTAACCCGAGCGGCTGATGCAATTCGTTGAGGTGTTTTCGGGACCCGATTGCAACTATTGCGAAGCAGCCAAGACGCTGTTGAACTCGAAAGGGGTCGACTTCGTCGAACTCCGTGTTGACGAACCGGCCCATCTCGAAGATTTCAGGCGCCGTCTACCACGCATTCGGTCGGTGCCTCAGATCTTCATCAATGGAGAACACATCGGCGGCTATGAGGACTTGGTGTTGTTAGACGAGGGTGGTCGGTTGGGCTCTTGATCTTCAGTCCGATGCCAAGACAGTGTCGAGTCTTCTGCCAATTTCGAACGCGACACGCGTCAAGTCTTCGGCCGGGAGAGGTGGCGCCTTCGCATCGATCATGCCGGCACCTCCACGCAGTGGCCCCCCGGTGGTATGGGGAGCGAGATTGAAGTGGAGATGGGCGATCCGTTGGCCAAAGACGTTCACGTAGATGTACTCGGCGCCGGTGATCGCCTTGATGGCTCGCGAGGTAACGGACAACACGTGGCCCAGCGTCTGCGCCTCGTCCCCGTCGAGATCGGTGATATATGGGATATGGCGTTTCGGTTCAATGTAAGAAAAACCCGAAACGGGAGCTACGAGGCTGGTTGAGACCCGCCAGAGTTTGTCGTCCCAGACCCGGACCCGTCCGAGCTCGGCGTCTCCTACCTCCCCGGCACAAATCAAACAGGTCGCTGTCATGACGGTCAGAGTACCGGTCATGCCGTAAAGGCATAGTGCTCAGTAGCCTCGCAAGCTGTGCGTCGATCTCTTCTTCTCTTGTCAGCCCTGGCTGTTGTCCTGGTGGGCTGCACCGCGCCCGGATCCCAGGTGCTGCCGGGAGGCGATTCGACCTCTTCGACGGCCACCACAGCCACCACGACCACAACTACGACCACAACGACGACCTCGACGACGACAACGATCCCGACGTTCAGTTTGACGGGAACCGTGGCGACGCCTTCCGGGCTCCCGTTGGCGGATGCCGTGGTGTCGATTGGGGGCGCGTCAGCTGTCACCGGCCCCAATGGCGTCTATTCGCTGAACGGGATATCGGCAGGAGCGGTGGTGGTCGAGCGGCCAGGCTGGATGCCGGCACAGTTCGACTTCGCGGGGCAACCCACAAGGGATGTCGTACTCGAGCCGAGAATCGTGCGGGCCCTCCGGGTATCGAGTTATACGTCTATGGAGCCGGACAAGTTCGCTGCGCTGCTGGACCTGGCCGAAAGGACAGCGATCAACGCGCTCGCCTTCGACACGAAGGACGAAACCGGTTACGTGCTGTATGACACCACGAGTGAGGTGGCAGCCGAGATCGGATCGATCAACTCCCAATACGATCCGAGAGAACAGATTGCCATGGCGAAGGAACGGGGTCTGTACACCATCACCCGAATCGTCACCTTCGAGGACAAGGTGTGGTCGGCGGCCAAACCTGAAGACAAACTGGCATGGATCTGGATGGATCCGCTGAACGAGGCCAATTGGACGTATCCACTGGAATTGGCCGAGGAAGCGTGTTCGCTGGGCTTCGACGAGGTCCAGTTCGACTACGTGCGATTCCCTGCGGGCAAAACAGCCGGGGTTGCGGAGCGCAAACGTCCGACGACGACCGATATGCGGGTCGGCGCCATCAGTGGATTCCTGGCAGAGGCCGTGGAACGTCTGCATCCGATGGGTTGTGCCGTTTCCGCTGATATTTTCGCAATTGTCATGTCTTCGCCGGGTGACGAGGGGATTGGCCAGCGGATCGAAGAACTCTCCCGGACCGTCGACGCGGTCAGCCCGATGATCTATCCGAGCCACTACTCCGATGGCTGGTTGGGATTCGCCAATCCCAATAACCATCCGGGCCCGGTGGTTGCCTTCGCTCTCGACCGGGCGATGCCAAGGTGGGAGGGGACCGCGATCCTGCGACCCTACCTGCAGGCCTTCTATTACAACGGCGCACAAATCGGAGCGCAGATCGCCGAGTCAGAGGCGCGTGGCCTTGGATGGCTGTTGTGGAACGCCGGCGGTGACTATGCCGAAAGCTGGCTTCCACCCGCCGGCTGACCCTCCTCTGAGGTGCATCCCGACGTGCCGACCATGACGGTATGGGCAAGAAAACGCCTCATCGCCAGGGTTACCCGGTGCTATTTCGGCGAGTTTGGCTGATCGAGGCGCAGCGGCTCTGTGATCACTGTCCGGGTGGTCGGGTACGCCCAGTGGATGTCGGGATGCTCGCGGATGGCACGGACTAACGGTTTCCAGATCATCTGGTCGTAGTTGCGCCGCTGCCGGACCGGAATCATGAAACGGGCGGTGATGATGACTCCATGGGGTGCCGCGGTCACATACGTGGTCGGCGTGAAGTGCTGAAACTGGATGCGGTATTCGGGGGCCGTACGCATGAGATCCTTGCGAATCTCAGCGCTCAGGTCCGGAACGTGATCTGCGAGAACGTCTCGCACGAGCTGTTCGGCCGCGTCGAGATCCGATTCGAAGGTTATCGAAACCGGTACTTCGTGCCATATGTAGGCGAACCCGGTTGTGTAGTTGAACATGGCATTCGTGAAGAGCTGGCCATTGGGAATATGAACGAGTCGTCCCGTCGATTGATCGGCATGGACCCAGTTGCCGATCTCGATCACGGAGAATCGCACGAGCCGAATGTCGACGACATCTCCCTGCACGGCGCCGATTTCGATTCTGTCACCGACCGAGAACGTATGCCGACTGAGAATGTATATCCAACCCGCAATGTTCTTGACCACGTCGCTCAGCGCAATTGCGAGACCGGCCGAGACGATCCCCAGATAGGTCACTACGTCGGCTCCCCGGAGCCAGATCTGGGCCAAAATCAAGAAAACGACGGCGGTGGCGACGTAGGCGCTGACCTTGGAGACCCGGTACTGCACCCCGGCGTCGGCCATGCGCTTTTGCATAACCGCTATGACCACACGGTGGATGACAACCGCCGTCAGGAGGACGACGAGGCTGACCACGAGTCGGAACTGTGTTTCGGTCAGATCGAAGAGCTCCATCTGCACAATCTAACGGTGACCTTGTCTCGTCAGCCTTCCCATTCCGTGGCCCGTTAGCCTCCTTCGATGACCCGAATTCGGCTTGCCGCAGTTCTGATGTCGATCATGGCTGTCGGGACGGTACAGCCCTACGCGGTGGCCGTCCTGGCCTCGGACCTGATCGAAGCTCTCGGAATAAGCCGGTTTCAAATCGGATTGCTGGCGATGGCCAATGCCCTGGTAGGTGGTCTGGTGTCGCGACCGATGGGCGCGGTGGCCGATGCGATCGGCGGAAAGCGGCTGAGTTTGATCCTCTTCGGCCTCGGCGCTCTCGGCCTGGCGCTGATCGGCGGCGCAACAGCGTTCGGATTTGCGGTCGCCGGTGCCGTGGTTTCGGGCGTTGCGAGCGCCAGCAGCAACCCGGCCGCCAACAAACTGATCACCCACCTGATCGCGCCGGATCGGCGGGGCATCATCACCGGACTCAAACAATCCGGCGTTCAGGTTGGCAATTCCATGTCGGGGGCCTTCTTACCTGCGATCGCCGGCATGTGGAATTGGCGCATCGCATTCTTTCTGGTGGCTGCATCTGCGTTGGGTCTCCTGCTATTCACCCTCCTCGCCGTCGAACGCGACCCCGGTGATGGGAGGCCATCTCGACGACAGTTGTCCTCAGATCCGCTGCCCGTGGACGTCAGATGGCTGGCTGCCTATGGGTTCTTGATGGGCGCAGGCATCGGAGCTGCCGGAACGTTCGTGCCCTTGTTCGCCCAGGAGGCGCTGGGCTTCACCGAGCAATCTGCGGGGTTCGTGGCTGCCACGGCCGCCGCGACTGCCGTGTTCGCACGCATCTTGTTCGGGAGATTGACCCAATCCGTCGATCATTTCGCCCCGGCCCACGGTGCTCTGGCCGGGGCCGGAATCGTGGCTGCGGCGCTCATTGCCTTATCGCCCACGGTCGGTGCTTGGATGGTATGGGTTGGGGCGATCGGCCTGGGTCTGTCCTTCATGGCGTTCAACTCTGTAACCAACCTGGCGGCCATGGCCGTTGTCCACCCCGGCCAGGCAGGGCGATCGACCGGGCTGGCTCAAGCGGGCTTTCTGACCGGGCTGGGTGTCTCGCCGCCCGTCTTCGGTTGGTTCATCGATGGCGGAGGTTCGTACCCGGTTGCGTTTCTGGCAATCTGCGGTTTGGCAGCGCTGGCGGCGCTGAGCACGGTGGGATGGTTTCGAACGAGCGCAGTTTGAACTCGACCGATACGATGAATCGCATGAACCGCATCGAAGGAATCCGCTCACCCATACCGTGGGAGGAAGTAGGCATGCCGGTTTCCCCACGGTTTGGCGACGTCACCGTCGACAGAGGCTCGCCGGGATGGTCGTGGTCCCGGCAGTCGCCGGACCTTCCGATTGCGGTGGTCGAAGTCGTGGAGGGTGAGACCGTGCCCGGTTGGCGGATGGATCATGTGGTGGTTACCACGGCCAATCTCGATCTCACCGTCGCTCGCCTGGCGGACGTCGGCGCCGAACTTCGCCGAAGGACCGAGGTGAAATGCACGCCGACGGCATTCCTGCTGTCAGGTGTTCTCATCGAGGTCATCGAGGCGTCCCCCATGGACGTTCACCTATACGGATTTGCCCTCGAAACCGACGAAGATCTCCATGAGGTATCGGCCAGGTGGCGTGCGGCAGGATGGGACGCCGGCGAACCACATGATGCAATACAACCCGGGCGACAGATCTTCTCGGTAGCCGACCGTCACCTCGCGGTGATGTCGCCGCGCTAGGTCAACGGTCAGCTTGGTCCGGGGTGGGCCAGGGCGCGATGCGCGATCGCAAAGTCCTGGTAGTGATCCACCCCCTCGCTGTTGCGCAAGATCTCGGCTTCCGTGAGGTCTCGCACGGGTTTTGCCGGAACTCCCATGGCGAGGGTCCAGGCGGGGATCGACTTGCCTTCGGGCACCAAGGACGCGGCTGCGATCAGCGCACCTTCACCGATGTGCGCTCCATTGAGAACCTTTGCTCCGATACCGATCAAACATGCGTCGTCGAGCCGGGCACCGTGGACAACAGCTGCGTGTCCAACGGTCACCCGCTTGCCGACAATGACCGGGAAGCCGTCGTCGGTGTGAAACACGCAGTTGTCCTGAACGTTCGATTCTTCGCCAATCACGATCTGTTCCCACTCGGCTCGCAGAACCGCGCCATACATCACGATGGATTTGGGTTTCAGGATGACGTTGCCCACGACGACGGCCGAGGAGGCGACGAATGCCGATGGATCTATCACGGGATTGTCCACGATTTGATCCTAGGAGTTCAGGGCTCGAGGATCTCTCGCAAGGCGGCGGCGTCGGCCATGACATCAGCGACATAGCGGAGGAAGGAAGACGGCGTCGATCCGTCGTTGAACCGGTGGTCAAACACGATTGTGAGTTCGATCATGGGTCGAATGCCGATGTCGCCGCCGTCAGTCACCCAGGGCCGATTCGCAATCAGACCCAGGCCCAGAATCGCGATATTCGGCGGATTGAGGATCGGGTGGCCGCCGTGGACACCGAATGCTCCATAGTTGGTGGCCGTAAACGTCGAACCCGACAGCGCCGACGGGGTCAGTGATCCCGCCCGGGCTTGTGCTGCCACCGAGGCGATCTGCCGTCCGAGAGCTATGGCTCCCATCGTCTGGGCATTGGCAATGACCGGAACAAGCAATCCTCGTTCGGTCTGGGTTGCGATCCCGAGATGCACTTCTGACGACTCGAAGAGCCGATCGTCTGTAAAGCGGGCATTGAGGCCGGGAAACCGTACGAGCCCTGCGACCACGATGCGCATTGCCAGGGCGAACGGAGTGACAGAGTTGTCATTGATGTCACTTCTGATTTCTAGAAGCCCGCTGGCGTCTGCCGTCAGCCACGCTGCGGCATCTGGAATAGACAATGTCTTTTCCATAGCCGCGGCTATCGCACGGCGCGTGCCCGTGAGCCGGGACCCGGCGGCTTGATCATCGAGATCGTCTGTCGATTGATCGGTCGCCGGCTGGGCGGCGGTTTCGACGTCGGAGCGGGTGATCGAGCCTCCCGGTCCTGAGCCCTGAATCCCGGCCAGGTCGACGCCCAGATCCTTGGCAAGCTTGCGAATTGCCGGCTTTGCGAGAACAGCCGCGCCCCAACCTTCACCGGTCGATGCGGGAGTAACCCGGGGCCTCCTCCGTGCCGGACCGGCGGACCTCCCATATCCGACCAACACCGGCGGGTCATCACCTGAAGATGTGTGATCCTCGTCCACCGAGAACAGGGGTGCTCCCACATCGACAATCTCGCCGGCGGCTGCGAAGACCGACGCGACCTGGCCTGCGTAAGGCGAGGGGATGACCACCGTCGCTTTGGCTGTTTCCACTTCAACGATCGGCTGATCGATGGCCACGTTATCGCCGACCTCTACCAACCAGCGCACTACTTCTGCGTCTTCGAGCCCTTCGCCCAGATCCGGCAGGTCAAACCTGGCCATCAGGAAGCCATCAGTAGGACAGACTTCGAGCTACCGCATCCAACACACGGTCGACGCCGGGGAGGTGGTACGCCTCGAGCTGGGCAGATGGGTAGGGAATATCGAAACCGGTTACGCGAAGGACAGGAGCCTGCAGCGAATAGAAGGCTTTTTCCGTGAGCTGGCTGGCAATCTCGGCGCCCATCCCGAGGAATGATCCGGCCTCATGGACCACGATCGCCCGTCCGGTTTTCTCGACGCTCGAGATCAACGTCGATGTGTCGAGTGGACTGAGTGAACGAAGATCGATCACCTCGAGATCCCATCCTTCGTCAGACCCTGCTACCGCGGCTGCCAGGCAGACTTCAACGGTCGGACCGTAGCCGATCAGGGTGGCCGTGGTCCCGGGCCGTCGCACCTGTGCGACGCCGATATTCAGAGTTGTCACCGGCAACGTGCCTTCATGCCTGTGCCAATAGCGCGATTTCGGTTCCAGGAAAACGACCGGATCGTCGCTGCGAATGCTCGACCGTAGGAGCGAGTAGGCATCGTCCGCCGCAGCAGGTGAGACCACGGTCAAACCGGCCGTGTGCGCGAAGTACGTCTCGGGGCTCTCGCTGTGATGCTCGACCGAGCCGATACCGCCACCGAACGGAATACGTATCACCATCGGGAGCGAAATGTGCCCTCGCGATCGATTCCGCATCTTTGCTACGTGGCTGACGATTTGCTCGAAGGCCGGATATGAGAACCCGTCGAACTGCATCTCGACGACCGGTCGGTACCCGTACATGGCCATGCCGATGGCTGTGCCAACGATGGCGCTTTCAGCCAGCGGGGTATCGAAGACACGATCACCGAAGCGGTCGTGGAGCCCTTCTGTGACTCGAAACACGCCACCAAGCGCCGCCACATCCTGGCCGAACACCAGGACCTTGTCGTCCTCAGCAAGCTCGTCGGCGAGCGCTCGATTGAGTGCCTCGACCATGCTGAAACCACTCACATTTCCTCCCAGGCACGTAGCTCGGCGCGCAACATCTCGCGTTGTTCTTGTAGCAGAGGGCGTTCTCCGTGATACACATGTTGAAACAACTCGGTGGGGTCGCCGGCGCTCAGTTGGAGAATCTCAATCCGTGCCGCAGAAGCTTTGGCGTCGGCTGCTTCTCTCGTAGAGCGGCGAATATCGTCGGTAAGCATGCCGAGCGAGTCGAGATGATGCTCGAGTCTTGCGATGGGATCCCTCTCGCGCCACTCCTCGACCTCTGCCGCCGTCCGATAACGCGTATGGTCGTCGGCCGTGGTGTGGGACTCGATCCGGTAGGTGATGGCCTCCACGAGCACCGGACCGTGGCCTCCACGAGCGTGCTCGAGCGCATCGGACATGACCCGATGCACAGCCGCCACATCATTCCCATCGACCATCATTCCCCGGAACCCAAGGGCCGGCGCCCGATCGGCCAGAGTCGGAGACGCGGTCTGGGCGGACAGCGGAACCGAGATCGCCCAATGATTGTTCTGGACGAAGAACACGACCGGAGCGGCGAAGACGGCTGCGAAATTCATGGCCTCGTGGGCGTCGCCTTCAGAAGTTGCGCCGTCGCCGATATAGGCCACGGATACAAGATTGTCTCCCGCTCGCTTGGCAGCCATCGCCAGACCCGTGGCATGAAGCGCGTGCGTCGCAATCGGAATCGAGTTCATGGCGAACCGGTGTTTGTAGGGGTCGTAGCCGCCGAGCCAGGTCCCTCGATACTGGTGGAGGAGATCGCCCGGGGTGATTCCTCGCATGAGCCCCACGGCTGTTTCGCGATATGACGGAAAGACCCAATCCTGATCAGCCAGGGCATAGGCACTGCCGATCTGGGCGGCTTCCTGGCCTAAGCAGCTTGCCCAGACTCCGAGTTGTCCCTGTCGTTGCAGTGACATCGCGAGCTCGTCAAATCTGCGAATCTCCACCATGCGTTGGTAGAGGTGTAACAGCTCATCACTGGTGAGTTTGTGCTCGAGGAGTCGGGAGGTCGGCCGTGTCTGGTCGGGCAGGCATCGCACGATGCCGGGATCGATGCGAGTCCCGCTGCCGGGGGAGTTCGTTTCGATCGGATTGTCCACCATGCCGCTCCTTCATCGGCATCTTACGACTGTCGCGTCCCTCCTTCCTGGCAGCTCCTGGGGTCAGTTAGGGTCAGAACGGTGAAATATCTGACGGTGGTTCTGGCCTTGATCGTGGTCTCCTGCGGGGGCGATCGGGCCGGCCAGCAGGGAGACAGTCGCGTGGCAGATAGCAGCGTGCCCGGGACCAGCGTGTCGGAAACTTCAGGCGATGGTTGCGCCAACGTCATCGATGTCAACATCGAAAGCGACGGGGGAACGATCGACGGGGTTCCGACCTATCGATTCGATGTAACCGTCCATTCGAACGACGTCGGCTGGGAAAAATACGCGGATAGATGGGAAGTGGTGGCTCCGTCAGGTGCAGTGTTGGGGGAACGCGTTCTCACCCATCCGCACGAGGCGGAACAGCCATTCACCAGATCTCAGTCGGGTATCCCGATCGCGGTCGATCGAGTTCTGGTACGTGCTCACGACACGGTCGTCGGATTTTGTGGAGCCACCATCGAGATAGAGATCTCGTGAACGAAATCCGTCCGTATCGGAATGAAGAGGATCGATCCGAGGTGGCAGATCTGATTCTTCGTATCACTCGTCACGACGGGAACGAGCCATTGTCAGAAGAGGCGAAGGCGCAGTGGTTGCAGGGCCAAGAGGGTCCCGGATCGCTGACCGTGCTGCACGAGAATCGGGCAATTGGGTACATCCACGGAATGTGGAATCCAACGGTCGGTGCCTGGTCGTTCGAGATGGCGGTCGATCCAGGTCATCGTTCAACCGGGTTGCTTGACGATCTCGTCTCGCACGCTGCTTCGCGCGTCAATGACCGCAAGGCGGGTGATGTCCGAGTCTGGACGTCCGCCCCTTGGATGGAACGATGGGCTGCAGAGACCCGTCGTCCGCTCCTCCGGCGGCTGCTCGTCATGGGCATGGCCCTTCCGGCTGAGATTCCCGATGCGCCAGGTGACGTGGAGATCTCTCGGTACCAGCCCGGTATAGATGATGCTGCTTTGCTTACGGTCAACAACCGGGCTTTTGTCGGACATCCCGAGAATGGAGATTGGGACGAGGTCATTTTGCAGAATCGACGCTCGCGCCCCTGGTTCGACAGCGACGATCTTCTCATGGCCCGGACGGAGGGGCGATTGGTGGGTTTCTGTTGGACCAAGCGGCATGATCCCGTTACCGGCGAGATATACGTGCTTGCGGTTGATCCAGATTTCCGGCGTCGCGGACTCGGTCGATTTCTGTTGCTGTCGGGTCTCGAACACATGACCGATACAGGTTGTGAACAGGCGATCCTCTATGTACGGGATGGGGAAGAAGCCGCCGAAAGGCTCTATCGCTCAGCCGGCTTTCGTCCCGTCGAGCGACGTAGCGAATACCGTTACCCCTGATAGCCAGCCGGCCGGGGATCGGTGTTGTGCGAACCGGAGGTTGGTCGTGGCTGGCCGACGTCAGCCGGCTAACCGAACTCCTGGCCGCATGCCGAGCATTGCGCGTCCTTCTCCTGGGTAGGCGCCAGGCACCACGGGCATGGAAGGTCGGCCGGAGCATCGGATACGCGCACGTCAAGAGCCGGTTCGGTCGAACTGCTGCCTGCGAGTAGGAGCGCAGCGAACAACGAGATGACGATTACGGTTTCGAGCACGACGACCTCCTTGGTTGAAGGTCGACAACCGTACTGAGGTAAGGAAAAGATTTCGCGCCTTTCGAGCGCGAATCCGGCTACGCGCTTTTCTTCTCCAGCATGGCGATCCGCATCGAGCGTTCGATGCGCTCGACCACGGGTACGGCGATCAAGGCGGTCTCGTAACTATTCGCGAGTTTGAGCAGCTCACGCACCGAGTGGAAGATGATCCAGCGATGCAGATCGATCGGTCCCTGGTTGAGGCGTGTGTCTTTTGAGAACGTCGATCCAGTTCGCGACGTCTCGTCGAGGCCCATGAGTACTTGCGTCAGGTCCCACTCGGGAGGAGCGATACCTGCGTCTTCCCAGCCCATGAGTGTCACATTGCCACCCTCATCGATAAATGTTTGCCGGGTCTTGGCGCCGAGGTGGGCCGGTCGCGGGCTCGAACCGCCAGGGGCCGGTATCCCGAACAGCCCGTCGATCAAACTCTTTTCGATGTGCAGCCGGCCACGCAGTGGTCGTAGTTGTCGGAGCGCTGAGGTGTACTCACTCTGGATCAAAGCGTTTGTAAGGACTGGCTGCGGAAACCCGTCGAGTGGCAGTTCCTGAACCTGACGGAGGGTCCGCGCGATCCGGGCCCCGACTTCGGAGTTCCTCAGGGACGTCAGGTTCCATGGGCCCGGGTCGGCAAACGAGATCCAATACCAATCATCGACCTGGCCGGCGTCCAGCACGAACGGAATACCGAGTACCCCGTCGAGCGCGTCGATCACCGAAAGCTCGCGATCGTGGGATCGGTGGCTGCGATCGATCTTGATGACGCGACTCGATTGACTATCCCATACCCGGAAATAGCGGCGTTCGTCTGCCGCAAGGGGCACCGGGCGCCCGTCTCCGGTGAGTTCTCTCGCTACCTCTATTGCATCCACCTCTGTGTCCAGCCCTTAATCTCCCTGTACCAAACCAGCCCGTAGGGCCTACTTATCAGCGTATGAAGCCCAGGAGAGGTTGTCAGTGGCTTTCACCATCGAACTTCCAGACGGCTCACAGCGGGAATATCCCGACGGGGTCACCGGATTTGACGTTGCGTCGAGCATTGGGAGTCGTCTGGCGAAGGCGGCTGTTGCGGTGCGCCATAATGGGGAATTATTGGACCTGGACCGGGCATTGCCGGGTGACGGGTCCGTTGAGGTCATCACCGCCGACTCCGAAGACGGCTTGTTCATCGCTCGCCATTCATCGGCCCATGTCATGGCCCAGGCGGTTCTTGACCTGTTCGAAGGTGCCCACTTTGCCATCGGCCCACCGATTACGGACGGCTTCTACTACGACTTCGATATCGGTCGACCCTTCACCCCCGAGGACATTGTCGCGATTGAGGACCGCATGGTCGAAATCATCAAGGAAGATCAGCCCTTTGTTCGTGACGAGGCAACCACCGAAGAAGGTCTCGAGATCTTCAAAGACCAACCGTTCAAGACGGAGATCATTACCGACGGCGAAGCGTCACAGGGAGCCGGCGACGGAGTCGTGACCCTCTACCGAAACCTCGACTTTGTTGATCTCTGCCGGGGACCGCACCTACCCGGAACGGGGCGGATCAAGGCGGTGAAGCTCTTGCGATCGGCAGGCGCGTACTGGCGTGGCGATGAGAACCGACAACAACTCCAGCGCATCTACGGCACGGCGTGGAATAGCAAGGAGGATTTGGCTGAATATCTCGAGAGGCTGGAACAGGCGGAAGCACGCGACCACCGCAAGTTGGGAAGGGAACTCGATTTGTTCTCGTTCCCGACCGATGTGGGGCCGGGCCTGGCGGTATGGCATCCAAAAGGAGGAATCCTGCGGAAAACGGTCGAGGACTACAGCCGCACCATCCATGAGGAGTTCGGTTTTGAGTTCGTCTTTTCGCCTCATCTCGCCAAGAGCGATTTGTGGCATACCTCTGGACACCTCGACTTCTATGCGGAGAGCATGTACCCGGGCATGGTGATGGACACCACGAGCGATGGATCGGGGACCGAGTACCGGGTCAAACCGATGAATTGCCCTTTTCATGTCCTCATCTACCGATCACAGGCTCGTTCGTACCGTGATCTTCCACTCCGACTCTCCGAACTCGGCGCGGTATACCGAAATGAGCTCTCGGGGGTGGTCCACGGTCTCTTGCGAGCCCGCGGGTTCACCCAGGACGATTCCCATACGTTCTGTCGCCGTGACCAGGTCGGCGCCGAACTCGCGATGCACCTCGACTTCGTTCTCACGTTGTTACGCGATTTCGGGTTCGATGATTTTGAGGCGGATCTTTCGACGAGACCGGAAGCCAAATGGGTGGGGGAGGAGGAGCTGTGGGACCTGGCGACCGATTCGCTGCGGGACGCATTGGAAGCCGCCGATGTCACCTACGAGGTCGCAGAGGGCGAAGGCGCTTTCTATGGACCGAAGATCGACGTACACGTTCGTGACGCCATCGGACGACGCTGGCAGATGTCGACTATCCAGGTGGACTTTTCACTGCCGGAACGGTTTGAGATCGAATACAACGATGCGGAAAACCATCGGCAAAGGCCAGTGATGATTCATTCCGCCAAATTCGGATCCGTAGAACGGTTCATCGGCGTACTCGTCGAGCACTACGCAGGCGCATTTCCGGCTTGGTTAGCTCCCGTTCAGGCGACGATTGTCCCCGTGGCGGATCGCCACATCGAGTATGCGGAAACAACCGCAGCGAAACTCGAACTGGTGGGAGCCCGCGTCGAGGTAGACGAGAGTTCGGCAACGGTTGGGGAGAAACTGCGGCGGGCAATAACGCAGAAGGTTCCGGTTGTGATAGTTGTCGGCGACAACGATATCGAGCACACCTCGGTTGGTATGAGGATCCGGGGATCTGATGACGAAGAGCGGGGAGTCCCCCTCGAATTGGCGGCTGAGCGGATTCGTGACATTATCGCGTCCCCCGGAAGATCTTGATGGAGATCTTGTGGGCAGGCTGGCGTTCGACCTACATGCGTGCCGTCACCGAGCAGGAGGCATCGGATGCCGGGGAAGCCACATGTTTGT
>JAHEJY010000195.1 GCA_024638625.1 Actinomycetes bacterium | reverse complement strand
ATCGTCCACATGTACGGGCTCACCGAGACCTACGGACCCCACACGGTATGCGAATGGCAGCCCGAATGGGGCGAGCTGGACTCGCAGGAGCGCAGCAAGATGATGTCGCGCCAGGGAGTTCCCTTCATCGGGGTCGACCCGATTCGAGTCGTCGACGAATCGATGCAGGACGTCGCACGAAACGCCGGGGAAATGGGGGAAGTGGTCATGCGAGGCAACAATGTGATGCTGGGGTATTACGACGATCCCGAGGCGACCGATCGGGCATTCGCAGGTGGCTATTTCCACTCGGGCGACGTAGGGGTGTGGCACGCCGACGGTTATATCGAGCTTCGGGACCGCTCCAAGGACATCATCATCTCCGGCGGAGAGAACATCTCGACAATCGAGGTGGAGCAAGCCCTGGCCTCCCACCAGGCGGTCCTGGAAGCCGCAGTCGTGGCAGTACCCCACGAGAAATGGGGTGAGCGGCCCAAGGCATTCATCGTGCTCAAGGATGGCGCCGACGCCACCGGGTCCGAGCTCATCGAACATGTACGCTCCCGGCTTGCCCATTTCAAAGCTCCCGACACCATCGAGATTCTCGACGTTCTACCGAAGACGTCTACCGGCAAGGTGCAGAAGTACGTTCTGAGAGAGAAAGAGTGGACCGGCTTCGAAAGCCGCATCCACTAGCGATCTTCTCAGCCGGCCAGCGAGTTTCGCAAGGCTTCGAGGAAGGCCTGATTCTCGGATGGGTGGCCGACCGTCACCCTAATCCATGTGCCCATCCCATAGTTTCTGACCACCACGCCGCGACTCGCCAATCGCCGATAAACCTCTTCTCCTTCGATTCCGGTTTCGATCCACACGAAGTTGGCTTGACTCGGTGCGAAATCCAGACCCAGCTCGGTCAACCCGGATTGAATCGCCTCGACGCCCCGCCTGTTGGCTCCTTGCCTGCCAGACAGGTCGTGGTGGAGCGATGCCAGCGCCGCTGCCTGGGCGGCGGTCGTCACGGTGAACGGCGTTTGAGCTCTGCTGATATCAGCCAGGGTCTGTGGGTCGCCGATGGCATACCCGACCCGTAGTGCGGCCAGCCCGTAAATCTTGGAGAACGTTCTGAGTACGAGCACGTTCGGCCGGTCGATGGCCACATCCGCCAGCGAACCGAAGTCAGAAGCCGTGGCGTATTCGGCATAGGCCTCATCCACGACGAGCAGCACCGACGGGTCGAGCGAGTCGGCCAGATCCACCAGCGCGCCTCGTGATCGATACGTGCCGGTCGGATTGTTCGGATTACAGACATAGACGAGGTTGGTGTTTTCCCGGACCGCCGCCATCAGCGCATCGAGGTCGACCCGGTGGCGATCGTCGAGGGGAACCCGCAACCCGTGCGTTCCGGCGATCTTCGAAAGGATTTCGTACAGCACAAACGAAGGCCACGGATAGACCGCCGACGTGCCGGCACCGCCGACCGCCAGTGCGATGCATTGGAGGACTGCCGAGCTACCGGCCCCACAGAAGATATTGTCGGGACCAACACCATGGTGTATCGCCAGGGCCTCTGTCAGGGTGGTCACGCTGTTATCGGGATACCGGTTGGAGCGCTCTAGTGCTGCTGCCACCGCATCCACCACACCCGGGAATGGTCCATCGGGGTTTTCGTTTGACGCGAGCTTGACAACCTCTTCCAGGCCGTATTGGGCGGCGATGACCTCAGCGGGAGTGCCGGGCCGGTAGCGATCGATGGAGAGAATGTCAGGCCGGATGATCGGTCTCGATGCTGGCATTCGGTGAGACTACCGAGGCTCCGTTTTCAGGGCGCGATCACCACGTTGCTGCCATCATTCAGCGATGCGCTTCTACGACCCGGCCGTGTTGAGATCAGACCCGGTCCGTCGTAGAACCGTCATGGACCTTGTTCGTGCGGCGATCGATGCGGTCGAACCCGAGGCCGCGGTCCGGCGGTCGATGCAGCGACACGGAAACGCGCTGATCGTCGACGGTACGGTGCTGGATCTCAGCGGCGTCGCCCGGGTGCGGGTGATCGGATTGGGAAAGGCAGCCGTGCCGATGACGTCTGCCATCGAATCGATGTTCCCGGACCTTCCGCTCGAAGGAGCTGCCGTCGCACCTTCTGCGGCACCGGTAAACCGACTACGGGTGCTGGCAGGCAGTCACCCCGTGCCGGACGAGTCGAGCGCCCGGGGAGCTGAAGCGTTGATGGAACAAGCAAGATCGACCCGTTCCGACGAACTGCTCGTCGTGGCCATATCGGGAGGCGGATCGGCTTTGGTGACCCTGCCCGTGCCGGGCGTCGCGCTACACGACCTGAAGTCGATAACGCATGCATTGCTGCTCGCGGGTGCCACGATCTATGAGCTCAACGTGGTTCGGAAACACATCGACGGCATCAAAGGCGGCCGGCTGCTCGAGGCGGCGGCAGGCGCCGGTTCTGTGGTCTCTCTGGTTCTGTCGGATGTCGTTGGCAATCCGCTAGACGCGATCGGCTCGGGTCCGACAGTTCCGGATCCATCCACGTATGACGATGCCATGGGAGTGCTCGACAAATTTGATCTGACCGACGTCTCTCCAGCCATCACCGCCCTGCTCGAGCGGGGTCAATCGGGAGAACTCGACGACACACCGGCAGGCGGCGCCGTGTTCGAGCGGCAGATCGTTCATATCGTTGGAGACTCGGCGACCGCTGCGCAAGCAGCATACGATGCCGCTGTTGCGGCAGGCATCACGGCGAGAGTGGTGACAACCACGCTCACCGGCGAAGCCAGAGACGTCGCAAACAGGATCATCTCGGAAGCACCGCATGATCGCGGCGTGGCCATCTATGCGGGCGAAACGACGGTGACCGTTGCGGGATCAGGTCGCGGCGGTCGCAACCAGGAGCTGGCGCTCGCCGCCGGAATTGCTCTGGCCGGCATCGACGATCTCGTGGTCGCATCGGTGGGCACGGATGGGCGCGATGGGCCAACCGACGCGGCCGGCGGCTTCGGCGACGGGGACACGATCACCCGTGCGTCGGCGGCCGGATTGGATGCTGCCGCCTGTCTCGCCGACAACGACAGCTACCGGGTCCTCGAAGCGACAGGTGATCTCGTGGTGACGGGACCTACCGGAACCAACGTCGGCGACCTGGTGATTGTGTATCGCTCGGAAAAGTGATAGGACCGGTGCGAGCATCGAAACGATGCAGCTGCGTTGCACGCTGTGGCCTGGCGCACGGCAGCTTGCGGCTTCGTGTGACACGGTAGGAGCTCAGCCACGAATCACGCCACCCTGCAGGCCGGTGAGCTACCGACGCTCGACGTATCCGTTTTGGAGTGTGACGTGACCGGAGGCTTCAGCGTGTGCGACGAGAGAAAGGACTTCGGCTGGTGGCAACGCCAGCAGGGTTGGTAGCTCATCGAGGTGACGGCCGGTTGCGCCGATGGCCTCATAGACGATGTGGGTGCTGACCGATGTTTGTTGAGCCGACGGCGGCGGACCGAGACAAAACGACAAGCCCGTCACCAGGTCGTCGATGTCGAGTACCGGAAAAGCGCCGTCTCGAATGAGAAGATTGCAGCCCCGCGACGTCTCTCGGTCGATATCTCCGGGAACAGCAAAGAGCGGGCGTCCGTGTTCGAGGGCGTGGGTGGCGGTGATT
>JAHEJY010000194.1 GCA_024638625.1 Actinomycetes bacterium | reverse complement strand
ATCGCCCTCGCTGCGTTTGGCCCGGGGGCGTGGTCGTTTGATGCCGCGCTGGGGATAGCAGAGAACCTCGACGGTTGGCCAGGTGCGCTGATCGCGGTCCTGGGAATACCGGTGTCAGTAGGACAGCTTGCGACCTTCTTCCGTCCACAGGACGCAAGGTGATCGGAACACCGTGAAGTTCATCTATGTCGGAGATCCGATGTGTTCGTGGTGTTGGGGTTTTGCGCCCGTGGTCGAAGAGTTGGCCGGGCGCTACGAGATACCCATGGAGGTGGTTGTGGGCGGGCTCCGGCCAGGTCCAGCAGCGGAGCCAATCGATTCGATCCGACCGTATCTCACAAAGCACTGGATCGAAATCGGCGAACGAACCGGCCAACCGTTCGATCTGGCCGGTCTCGATCGACAGAACTGGATGTATGACACCGAGCTGGCCGCCCGTGCCGTTGTAGCTGTGCGCGCCACGATCCCCGATCTCACCCTTCCCGTGTTTCTTCGGATTCAGAAGGCGTTCTACGCAGAAGCGATCGATGTAACCGATCCCGGGGTGTATCCGAAACTCCTGGCCGATGTACAGGCGACCGACGCTCTCGAGTTGTTTGCCGCTGAGTCCTCGAAGGCTCTCGCATGGGAGGACTTCTCGTTGTCGCGCTCATGGGGAATCGGCGGTTTTCCCAGTCTTTTGTTGGAACGCGACAGCCAACTCCACCTAGTCACGAGGGGCTACGTCGCGGCCGAAACCTTGCTCCCGACGCTCGACACCTGGATCGAGAAGAACGCAACCGATGAGGTCGCCGGGAAGTCTTAGCCGGCGCTACCAGCTATGGCGAGATAAGCAGACCAGCCCGGGTCGTGGGCGGCAACCATTTGTACTTCATGGCTCGAGATCTCGTTCTGTAGCCGCTCGTGAAACCCCGCCAGCCAATCGTCGGACGCGGTGTAGAGAAGGTACTCCCGAAAACCAAAAGCGGTTATAACGGCTACCAGGCGTGCTTGGCGTCCTGCTTGTCGAATGACGACATCCTCGGTTGCATCCCAGGCAGCGGTCTCATTCTCAGAGGGGAAGCCATCGCCACGTGGATTCCGGGCAGGCAACGCCACCCCGATCCGGATCGTATGATCGGTGTGCCCGGCAAACGGCCGGACCGTTGTGCTGAAACGGTAGATCACGCCATCAACATCGGTAGCCACGATCCATTCGTCGCTGCCGTCTGCCGGAGGAAGTCCCTGACGGCGCCTGCGAAACACTACGGCCTGTTCATCCGGTTCATCTCAAACCCGCTTCAGATCGGGTTGTTGAACGTATCGCAGCTGTCGGGATCGCCGCTGTCGAAACCCTGGCGGAACCAATTGATGCGCTGTTGTGAGGTGCCATGCGTGAAGGTCTCCGGGTTCGGACGATTGACCCCGGCGTTGCGGGCGATCGTGTCATCGCCAACTGCTTCAGCCGCCCTGATCGCTTCTTCGAAGTCGCCGGATTCCAGGCGATTGTCTTGATAGGTGGCATGTCCCCATACCCCGGCAAAGCAGTCGGCCTGGAGCTCCAGACGAACCGAAAGGTCGTTGGCCTGAGCCTGTCCCGACTGCTGTTGGAGACGCCGGACCTGATCGGCGATCCCGGTCACCTGTTGCACATGGTGGCCGATCTCGTGGGCGATCACGTATGCGAGAGCGAAATCGCCCTCGATGTCCATCCGCGGGTCGTTGAAGAACGAAAGATCGATGTAGACGTTCTGGTCGGCCGGACAGTAATGGGGCCCGTACTGTCCCAGAGCTCCCCCGCAGGCGGAAGGCTCGCGCCCCTCGAAGAGCACGAGCCGAGCCCTGGGGTAGTTCTGTCCGGCGGCGCGAAAGATCTCGTCCCAGGTGTCCTGGATGTCGGCCAGGACCCAATTGATGAAGAGGGTCGTATCGTCCTGGGCGGGAGGCTGATCGACCGGGTTCGCCTGCGCGGTCGGAGCCTGGGCGCCGCCGAGAACGTCGTTGAGGATTTCGCCGGCACCGCCGCCGTTTCCGTTCAGACCGCCTAGAAACAGCATGAGCAGCAGACCGATCAGGCCGAGCCCCCCGCCACCGATCGCGATGGAACGACCACCGCCGCCACTGCTTCGGCCGCCCCGACCGCGTCGATCGATCACGTTTGGATTGTCGACCCTGTCCCAACGCATGTGCCTCGGTGCTCCTTCGAGAGGTCCGGACTTTTGAATGGGAGATGTTACCCACGCGAGGCCGATCGGTAACCTGGCGGCATGCCGGCCATCGTTGATCTTTCGCATTCGATTTCGGACGGGATGACGACGTATCCGGGGCTTGCCGGGCCCGTGATCAAGGACGTCCTTACGCGGTCGAAGTCATCTGAGGCGATGGGAGGAGCGTCCAGCTTCTCCATCAAGTCCATAGAGCTCGTCGCAAACACGGGCACGTATCTCGATACGCCCCACCACCGTTTCGAGACCGGCTACGACCTCAGCGAATTGGACCTCACGACGGTTGTGAACGTTGCGGGCGTGGTGGTTCAGCAGTCCGGCCCGCGACTGGATGCGGACACGATCGCCGACGTCGAGATCCAGGGAAAGGCTGTTCTCTTCTTGACCGGTTGGAGCTCCTTCTTCGGAACCGCAACCTACGGGGCAGCCCACCATCCTTACGTCAGCGCCGGGTTGGCCGAGGCGCTCGTGGACGCCGGGCCCGCACTGGTCGGGATCGACTCGGTGAACATCGACAACATGGCAGACCTGACCCGCCCCGCCCACTCACAGCTCCTGGCAGCCGGGATTCCGATCGTCGAGCACTTGACCCACCTCGACCGCCTCCCATCCGCCGGATTCCGGTTTTTCGCAGTTCCTCCGGCAATCGTCGGCGTCGGCACCTTTCCGGTCCGGGCATTCGCGATTCTCGACCGCTAGAAATCCCGGAACCGACCTGTCCACCGAATACCCTTCCCACGATTCACAGTAGATCACCGGGAGGAATGAACGATGGCGACCGAGGGCGGAACGAAGGCGGTTTTGGCCGCACTGTTTGCCAATATGGGCATAGCTGTCATGAAGTTCGTGGCGTTCATCTTCACGGGATCGTCGTCGATGCTGGCCGAGTCCATCCACTCGGTGGCCGACGCGAGCAACCAGGGATTATTGCTGTGGGGCGGACGAGCAGCGCGCAGGGAGGCAACGGACACACACGAGTTCGGTTTCGGCCGGGAACGATACTTCTGGTCCTTTGTGGTGGCTCTCGTCTTGTTCAGCCTCGGCGGCCTGTTCGCGATCTTCGAAGGGTATGAGAAACTCAGGCACCCCGAGCCGATCGAGTCGCCGGAATGGGCGTTCGGCGTGCTCACCATCGGCATCATTCTGGAGGCCTTCAGCTTCGCAACCGCCTATCGAGAGGCCAAGAAGGTGAAACCTCCGAGCCAAACCTGGTGGCAGTTCATCATCAAGAGCCGTAGCCCCGAGCTTCCCGTCGTGCTGCTGGAGGACACCGGCGCCATGGTCGGGCTGTTTCTCGCCCTTGGCGGGATATCGATAGCAGTGATGACAGGGGAACCGCTGTGGGACGGTGTCGGCACCATCGCGATTGGTGTGCTTCTGGTTGTGATCGCCGCGATACTGGCCCGCGAAATGAAATCGCTGCTCCTGGGCGAAGGTGCTACGAGAAACAACGAAGCCATCATCACCCGAACCAT
>JAHEJY010000004.1 GCA_024638625.1 Actinomycetes bacterium | reverse complement strand
CGCTTCTTCTCATCGTACCGGGCCAGAACTGCCGCCAGCTCGCGGCGCCGGGCTCCGATGTCGTCGTTCGCATCGACCTCCGCGAACAGATCCTGTGGTCGATAGAGGTGATTGGAGAGCTCGGACCCCAGCCCGACCAGCTCTTCAATCCGCCCCCGAACATGTGTCAAGTCGAGGTGCTCGTACTGGCCCTCGCTCAAGGTCTCGAGCAGGAGCTGTCGGCCGAATCCCGGGGTGATCACACGGGTTTGCTGTTCGAGTCCCACATATCCGCCGAACTCCTGGACGATCGAGAACGCGAAACCGTGGTAGGTGGTCACGAGTGGCATGCGCCCATCCTTGGCCAGCTCGTGGAGTTGTGTCATCAAACGATGCTGGAGTTCTTCGGCCGCCTTGACCGTGAAGGTGATACCGAGTGTGGTCTCCGGATCTACCGCGCCTTGCGAGATGAGTGTCTCGAGCCGCAACGCGATCGTCGAAGTCTTGCCGGTCCCGGCTCCCGCGGCTACCCGAAGAGGTTTTCCGGCGTCGTATTCCATGATGGCGAGTTGTTCGGGCGTTGGGTCGATGTTCATCTTCTCATCCGTTCATCCGGCATAGGCCTCCTGGCCTTCCGGAACCGCGGGGCACGACGATCGCACGGTGCAGTGGCGACAGGCCTCTCCCGGCACCGGATCCCAGCGCTCCGCCTCGACATCGGCTGCAAGCTCAGACATCGTCTGGCGAACCTGGGGAAGAAACGACATGTTGAACGGGCGGGTCGCAAAGGGTTGCTTCTTCTGCGGGACGGCTGGATACCAGAGCTCGGCTCCCGTGATTTCTCCCAACGCCGACAAACCCGGGTCTTGTTGCGTGGCCAGAACGTAGAAGCCAAGCTGGATCGATCGGGCGGCTTCGTCTGCCCGGGCGGGCGTTTTCGACGTCTTGAAATCGACGATCCAGAGTTGCGAACCGCGACGTTCGATACGATCGACTGAACCACTCCACTGCACTCCACCGGCATCCAGCGTGACGTCGTACTCGGACTCAACCACCTCATGATTCCGGTTGCGATGTTTGTAGAGGTTTTCGAGCATATGACGGGCGCGCAGATACCAGGCGTCAGCCCAGGGCGGTCCGCCAAAGTCGGCCGGGTCCCAACGATCATCCAGGGTTGTCAGCGCATCTTCGACGACGGGATCAGGGTGATGTACATCGGTCTGATGAATCACCTGATGCACGACGTTTCCCAAGGCGAGGTGTACCGTCGGACCATCCGAGAATCGCAGACGCCTTTCCAGGGCGTACTGACGGGGGCAGCGGGCATAGCTGTCGGCCTGGCTGGGAGAGAGGCGAAGCTTGCCTGGGGTAGTGATCCCCCTATTCGAGCCACGACGCAGAACTCCGGCAATGCGAAGGGGATCCCGACCGCCCCATGCCTGGCCACTGGCCAAATGTTCGATGGCCGCCGATCTCGCAGCAATCCCCGCCCCGGGGTCGGCTGCGATTCTCCGCAACCAGGCCTCTCCTTCGAGCACCGAAACCGGCAGCATCCTGTCTGGCGGACGATCAACCGGGATGCCGAGCCGATCGAGAAACCGGCTGGGGCCCCCGGGCCGGAAGTCGTCACCTGCGGAGGTCGCTGTCCAGATCACACGCCGGGAAGCGCGGGTCATGGCTGTGTATGCCAGCCGGGCTTCTTCCTGAAGTCGGAACCGGCGGTATTGGACAACATCGGCAGGCAGCGATGAGGACAGATGTCGCGAGCCCAGAAGCGATTCTCGCGCTCTCAAATCGGGGAACACTCCCTCGACGGCATCTGCAATGAAGACGGTATCGAATTCGAGACCCTTGGCTTGATGAAGGGAGGTCAGGGTCACCTCTGGAACGCGACTCGATTGATGACGAAGCAAAGGGTCGGCCTCGAAATCGTCTTTCTCTGTCCAGCCGAGGTATTGCTGCAGCGTCACGGTTTCGTCACGTTCGAACTGGCGACCCAGTACCTGGCTGATGGAGGACCAACCCAAACGCTCGTTCTGTCTCTGCGGATCGTTGGCGACGTCAACGACCTGGGGTAGGGATTCCCACATGTGCCAGAGACCTTCTGCTGCCGACATGGTCGTCGCCCACGCCGGGTTCGAGATCAATCCTGCGATGGCCGCTCCGCCAGGGCTGTGCTCACCGAGCACGTTGATCCAACCGCGGGTGCCTTGCTCGTGGGAAATCCGGTAAAACTCGCCTGGCGGAAGTCCGAGAAGTGGTCCCAGTGCGAGCCGGCGAAGGGCCCGATCCTGATCCGCACCCGTGGCGGTTGCGGCCGTGACGAGATCGAACAATATCCGGACGGCGGGATGGTCGACGAGGCGGGAATCCGGCCGATTGTGTGGGATGCCCCGGCGCTCGAGCGCTCGGGACAACTCGGACATGAAACGCTTCTTTGTTCTCACAAACACGGCGATGTCCTGATACGCGGTGCCATCAACGACGTGGGTTCGCTCGATTTCTCGAGCTATCCACTCGGCTTCCTCGGTCGCCTGGTCGAACCGGTGGGCGTCGACGCGGCCCGCGCTCGCGACCCCTTCGACGGGACCTGCTGCCCCCGGCAGGTTCAGGTTCGTCGTCAACGATTCGGCAGCACGCAGGATTTCGCCCGGCACGCGGAATGAGGTCGGCAACACGATCCGCCGCGCCGGCCGACCGTCGGCGTCTCTGAACTCCTCGGGAAACCGGGCAACGTTCGCGAGATCCGTTCCCCGAAAGCTGTAGACGGATTGATAGGGGTCGGCAGCTGCGGTGAGATTCCGGTGATGCCGTGCCAGTGCCTGGAGGAAGCGAGCCTGAACATGGGATGTGTCCTGGTATTCGTCCGCCAGCACGTATTGAAACTGCTCCGACAGCGCCTCCGCCACGATCGGATCGTCGAGAAGGTCAACCGCCTGGACGATGAGCGATCCGTAGTCAAGGCGTCCGGCCTCTTCCAAGCTTGTGAGATAGTTCTCGAAGAAGCCGGGAAGCCCTTTCCAGTCATCGCGTTCGAATGCCGCGACTTCGGTTGGCCCGATTCTCTGCTCGGCGCAGCGCAGCAAGAAGTCGGTGACCTCCTGGGCGAATCTCGACGATTGCAGAATCGGCCGATAGGCGGCAGGCCAGTTCGCAGGATCTTCTGCGGCTAGAAGATCAGCGACGAACGCAACTTGCTCAGGCGCAGTGAGCAACGCCGGTGGTTCGCCTGCCGAGTTGCCATGCGATTCGAGGATCCTCATCGCCAGCGAGTGATACGTAGATGCTGAAATGCCTGCGGTGGTCTCATCGAGCCTTGCCTCGATTCGATCACGAATTCCAGCCGCCCCTCGCCGCGAGAAGCCGAGTATTGCGATTGCCGATGGATCCGTGCCACGCTCGATCAGGTAGGAGGCGCGCCTCACGAGGAATTCGGTCTTGCCCGTTCCAGGCCCTCCTACAACGATCTGCGGTCCGTCGGTATCGGCAATCGCATCATCCCAGCGCCCGGGATGCACTTCTATGGTCGCCATGGTTGTGAAGCTAGCCGTGCGATATGACAGGATTTCCGAGCCGACCTATCATTCGAAAAGAGTGATAAAAAGGCACTCCGGGCGGTCGCGAAACAAGGTTGTAGAGCGCGAAAACTAAACAGCCGTGACGTTTGACCGGGGGGTTAGGTCGGCGTATTGTTCTGACGCTGATCGGGAGTGATCCCGGACAGCGGCCGACCTTTGGTCGTCCCGTCGCTTTTGTGACATGCCACTTCGGTGACGTGTCACGCCGGTAAAACGGAAGGCGACAACGGATGACCGGTCAGGCAGGGACCAAAGAGCTTGTCTTAACGGGTGACTCGGAGGGATCTGCAGGACTTTGGAAGGCGAGGGCACTTCCAGGGCCTCTTTTACCGAACGAATTTGAACCGCAAGGGGAAAAATCGGGAGGTGCGGGAATAGCCGAGGAAGTTCCCGGCCCGGCATGGAAGCGGGTCGCAAGACTTGGGACCATTCCAGGCAACCGGAGCCTCAGAAGGCTGTTGTTGAAGGGCCGCGTAGCGACGGAAACGTTGCACGACGCAGCCAGGATGCAGTGGACGGACGTTGCTTCGGTACCGGAGTTGCAAACTTCGAGACGGCCCGACCCTTCGGGGAAGGACCGACGAGAATACGTGACTTTGGGTTTGGCACTCGAGCCGAACCGGGAGTGGCTGGTCGAGAGACCGGCAGCAATCGGTGCCTGTTGAGTCAGGAACGGTGACGGAGCCAGGGCGCTGCAGAAAGCTGCGGAGCCGGCTCTTCGGAGTACCGGACGCTCACCTTCGGGTGAACGACCGGACCACTGCGAAGCGTTGGGACCGGAGTGGGCAGGGCCGGCAAGAACCCCGAGAGGGCGGACATCTCTTCGGAGATGACTGTCAGCCCGGGGTTTTTGCGCGTGTTGGTTGTCGGCGGCGGGAACCCTGCGGGTTCCTTGGGAGTTGCTGCGCAACTCCACTTGACGCAAAGGGGCTCTAAGACTCTGCGCATGCCATGAATAACATGCCTTGAATAACACGTCTAATCGGCTAGGACGAGACAGAAGGGGTGGCCGGCGGGATCCAAAAACACACGCCAGGATTGAGGCTTGGGTTGTTCATCAGTCTTGATGGCCCCAACTTTGAGTACATGGGCTTCGCCCTCATCCAGGTCGTCAACATCGAAATCCAGGTGGAGCTGTTGGGGGTGCTGGGACCCGGGCCACACCGGCGGTGAGAAGTCCTCTACTTTTTGGCATGCGATGGTCACGCCGTCGCCTGCATCCAGTTCGACCCAGTCGTCGCTCACATGACCGACGGGCCAGCCGGTCAGATCGCGATAGAACCCGGCGAGTGCCAGAGGATCGGGACAGTCGAGCGCGACCAGGCTTAGACGAATATCCATGGTTACCAGTACTCCTCGTAGTGAACGTTTCCATCGATGCCGCGGTGAGCGATTGTGAAGCCCCGCTCGACCAGAATCTGACACACGCCAATCGATTCGGGGAAGGCTACGGTGTCGCCGTCGACAGCGGGGAGCCCGATCATCAGCGGGTTGCCGCATAGGAAGAACTGTGAACGTTCGGGAGTCGGTTCGTGGCCGAGTGCTTCGGACAGCAGCCCTTTCGTGATCAGGTCCTGGATGTAGACCTTGTTGTTGATGGTTTCGGGCTCGCGAGTGGTAAGTGGCAGATACGTGTAGTTGGAATACAGCTCTTCCAGGCGACGGTGGGTATGGAGATAGGCGAGGTCCTCGTTGTAGCGAACCGTGCAGGCAGAAATGATCTTGCCGGTGTGCCCATCACGGAGGAGCTGGGCGATCATGTTGTTATGCGGCGCCTCGCCGGTTCCTGTCGACAGCAAGATGACGTCCATCTCGGGATCCGTGACCGGTTTGAGTGTGTAGCGCCCGGTGACCTTGGTACCCATGAAAATCCGGTCGCCTTCTCGCTTGAGCGCGAGGCGAGGGGTCAGTTCCGGCAGATGATCCATTCCTTCGGCCCGGACGAGAACGATGTAGAACTCCAGACCATCGATCTCCTCGGGTCGAACCAATCGATCATCCTCGAGGATCGGATACGAGATCGAATACGAACGGCGCACGAGTTTCTCGAACTTGGCCTCTTCGAGGTGTTCATCCAGGCCGTCGATTCGTGGTTCCCAATATCCGAGGGCAAGAGTCGTGTACTGGCCGGGAAAATGCTCTACCCCACCGGTGTCGGGCTTGACTCGGATAACCCAGAGATCCCCATGCCGGCGGTCGAACGAGGTGATGGTGGCGTTGTAAGCGTCCCGGCGGAGGTGTTCGGCGAGCTGATATCGGAGGAGAGGAGGTCGCGCCTCGAGATCGTGTGCAGGCGCCAGCTCGGGAAAATGCGTGTCGTGTATGAGCCTCCAGGCGTGACCGGGCGAGACGTAAATGACCGGCTCGGCATGCGGGGTGTCATCATCATCGAGCTGGCTCAACACGACCAGTGACGGGTTCTCGACTGCATCGCTTTGCAGGTCAATTCCCAGTCGCTCCAGCCTGCCCGCCTTCTGGCCCGGACCCAGCGAGTAGATGACGTGGTCGAACACCAGGTCAGGCGTTCGGCGGTCGTCAAAGGTGACCATCGGAACGCCGCCGGCGTCGATGACCCCGGTTGGATGTGCGTGCCAGAGCACGGTTGCCTGAAGGCGGGACTCGACCTCTCTCAGCCGATCGCGTGTTGCCGGAGCCAGGCGATCGAACGCTGTTGACGGCAGGCTGAGGACCACGGACGTGTATCCGGAGTCGACGAGATCTTCACAGTATTCAGCTGCCGTCTCGCCGACTCCGATGATGAGTATGTCGGCATCCATGTCGATATCGTCCGGCATGGACATATGTACCCGGGCAGCAACGGCCGCCGGGATCTCGTAGGGGGGCGGGGCCGATTCCAGTCCGGCCCTGGCGGCGACGACGGCAACCTGGGCTTTTACCACCAGATCATCGGTGTGAACCTCAACGTGGTCGTCGTGCTGAACCAGGCGTGTAACGGGCGACCCGATGTACTCGTCGGGCGTTCCCATCAGTGTGGTGTCCCCCTGCGGCGCGTTCGGAAGTCGAAATTCGAGGGGATCCTTGCTGAAGATGGCGATTTTGTCGATACCGGCCTCGTAGGCGTCGGTGGCCACACCGATCCCGGCGCGGTTGGCACCGATGATGGCGATCTGGCATTCGGTCTCAGATGTCATGTCGTGAATCCATGGACACCATGCTGCCACGTTCTTCGTTTCTCGTGAAATCCGCCAAACCCCCTTTTTCTTGCATGCACATGTGTCCAGACATGCAAAAACCCCGAGTGACCGCTCCGAAGAACGCCCTCTCGGGGTTTTGCCCCCGGACACCCCCTCGGAGGATGCATCCGGGCCGGCGCCTTGCGGCGCTCATGTTGGCGCTTGTCGTCAGATCAGCCCGGGGTCCTGAGACCTGCCCGGCCGCTATGGCGACGCCGCCCGGCTTCTCATGAACCTTGGCGGGAGGTTCATCCGGATTCCTCCGGTTCGAAGCCCACTCCGTCTGCGGCATTGGCGGACCGACCAGGGTCGGTGCCCCATCACCTCCGACGGGGCACTCGATGTGGGGTCCACATGCGAGTGCTTTGCGAACATACGAGGGTCGGCCCAGGGGAGTCAAGCTAGATCGCTCGACAGATTTCGCGAACAAGACATAGTTTTCGCGCCTCATCTGGTTTCGAGTTCTTGATCCCATTTCTCACGCCCGCGGGTCTGATTTTCGGCAATCTAGAGCCACTTTTCGCACATGTGGCGTCATATCGCTTCCATCATGTTCCCACCAGATGGGAACGAGACGACGGGTGGTTTTGGCAGCGTACCGGGCGTGCGCCGACGGCCTCTTGCGGGAGAATTACAAACGTGTCACTCTGATGGCGTAAAGTGCGTATAGATGAACCTAGGCAACAGCCGTGAACGAACCAGTCATGAACGAACCAGTCATGAACGAACCAGTCGTGAACGAACCAGTCGTGAACGAACCAGTCGTGAACGAACCAGTCGTGAACGAACCAGCCGAGAAACAACATGAAACGTAAGAACCATGAAACGTAAGCAAGGGCAGGAGCCTGTCGTGCTGTTTGGGCGCATCCGATGACAGCCCTCACCACTCCATCCCCCTCTTCGGTCACCGCTCATCCGACCCCCTCTGGTTCGCCCGGTGGGCCGCCCATCGAGCCACGGGTGTCTCCCAGCCGCTTGAGTGACTACAAGCAATGTCCCCAGCTCTTCAAATACCGCTTCATCGAGCGTCTGCCGGAGCCCTCGACCGTGTATCAGGCCCGCGGCACTGCCGCCCACCTGGCGCTGGAGAACCTTTTCCAGCTACCGTCGCCGGATCGATCTCCGGAGCAGTTGTATGAACTGTTCCGGCAGGCCTGGTCAGAGCTTCGTATGGAGGAGTATCCCGACCTGTTCGCATCGCTCGACGATGAGCGAGCGTGGGGATTGGAGAGTATGGAGCTACTCGCGAACTATTTCTCGCTTGAAGATCCACGATCGATCGACCCCATGTTCTGTGAGTACGACATGCTCGAGGAACTCGAGGGAGTAGCGGTGCGCGGAATTCTGGATCGCATCGACGAAGATGCGAATGGGGATCTGATCATCACGGACTACAAGACTGGCAAGGCTCCGCCGGAGCGGTATGCACTCCCGGCCTTCTTTGCGCTCAAGATCTATGCGCTGCTGATCCGAAAACGCCTTGGGCGTACACCCAAGGAAGTCCGTTTGTTATATCTCAACGGCCCGACGATGTATCGACTCAATATCCACGACAAACAGCTCGATGCGATGGACAAGCAGGTGCGAGCGCTCTGGGATGCGATCGCCAAGGCGCTGCGGAGCGACGACTTCCGCCCGAGACCGGGCCGTTTGTGCGACTGGTGCTCGTTCCAGGACATTTGTCCCGCCTTTGCCGACGATACCGGGACAACTCCGGCGGATCCCACCTCGCAGGTGGTGTCCCGCAATTCTGCGGCCGCCGATTGACCGTGGGCGCTAGCCTTTTGTCATGCCGTATCCATCCGATTTTCTCACCGAAGACGAAACCATCCAGCGAGCATTCCGGCCTCACTGGAAGACTCTCATCATTCCCATTATCTGGACGATCCTCGTAATCGTTGCTTCGGTTCTCGTATGGAACTTGCTACCTGATGGGTGGCCGAGGTGGGCTTCGCTCGTGGCGTTGGTCGCAGGCTGGATTGGTCTCGCCGCTTTGCCGGTGACACGCTGGTACTACACGCTGTACGTTCTTACGAGCGAGCGGCTCATAGTTCGGAAGGGGATCCTGGCGCGTACGGGCATGGAGATACCTCTCGAGGTCGTGAACGATGTCGGGTTCTCTCAGTCCTTGTTCGAAAGGCTGATGGGCTTCGGCGATGTCGTCATCGAGTCCGCCGGAGAGCTTGGTCAAAGCAGGCTGTCGAACATCCCGCACCCCCAGAAGTTCCATAGTGAGTTATACCGCGTGCGCGAGGACAGAACCAAAGTCCTGTCAGGTGTTTCAAGCCGGATCGACAAAGATGTGGCGAGCCTGGCGCAACTTGCCGAGCTCCATCGGCAAGGAGCCCTGACCGACGAAGAATTCAAACAGCAAAAGGCCCGGATCCTCGACACGATCGATTGAATTCGGCGGCGATTGATCCGCGGGGGCGATTGAATACGGAGCCTCGGAATGGCCCGGGCGATGACATCCCCGGTGGTCGATCAATCGAGACCGTCGAGACGTTCGAGCCGTTCGAGACGATTGAGCAGTTTCATGCGGACCTTCTCATTCTTCGACAGGAGACGCTCGATCCTCGAGACGTCGCCGGAAGTCATCGTGGCGGCTTCCCGATCGATGGGACTGTCGAAGACTGCGGCATCACGGGCGGCATCGTCGGCTAGATCGCGATGATCAGATAGCTCTTCGAGCAAGAGCGATCGTTCGTCCGCGAGGTCGAGCAACTTGCGTTCGATGTCGCCGATGATTCGTTCAGTTCGGCCCATGACCGGTTCACGTTACCCGCGATCCGGGCCGTAACCTGATCGCATGGGAGCGTTTCACACCGGTTTTGGGTATGTGGTGACGGCGGCGGTGGGCCTCACAGGACTCTGGGCGCTCGGGCTGAGGAATCGGCCGATGCCCAGAGCCTTCAAACCGGCGATGATGACAACCCTGGGTGCACTGGTTGTCCAGGTCCTTGCGGGTGTTTACCTCTATAACACTGGTCAGCGTCCTGGTTCCCAGCACATGTTCTACGGTTTCATCATTCTCTTCACACTGACGTTCGCGTACGTGTATCGCGACCAGCTCGACAAACGGCCCGGTTTGCGCTGGGGCTTGTTGCTCCTCTTCACGATGGGTTTGGGAATCCGCGGCATCATGACCTTCGGTCGCAGTTTCTGATCGTCGCCCGGTTTAGAGTTGCCCTATGGGACTACTTGACGAAAAACGCCTCGTCATCACTGGCGTTCTCACCGACGGTTCAATCGCTTTTCATGTAGCTCGCATCGCCCAGGAGGAGGGCGCCGAGATCGTTTTGACGAGCTTCGGTCGAGGCATGAAACTCACCGAGCGCGTAGCCAATCGCTTGCCGGTGCCACCGGATGTGCTCGAGCTGGATATCAATGATCCTGATCATGTTTCCGCGCTTGCCGACAACCTCACGACCCGGTGGGGAGCCGTTGACGGAGCACTTCACGCCATCGCGTACGCCCCTGAGGATGCGCTGGGAGGCAATTTTCTCGCCACGCCCCCGGAAAGCGCCCAGACCGCGTTCATGACCTCCGCGTACTCTCTGAAGACGCTGGCAGTCGGCCTGCTCCCACTTCTGAAAGCTGGAGGCGGCGGTTCCCTGGTAACGCTCGATTTCGACAACCGTCAGGCCTGGCCGGCCTATGACTGGATGGGCGTGGCGAAAGCCGCGCTCGTCTCGGTCGTTCGTTATCTTGCCAGGGATCTCGGTCGAGAAGCTATCAGGGTGAACGCCGTGTCAGCCGGCCCGCTCGGTACGGTGGCTGCCAAGTCCATTCCGGGCTTTGACCAGTTTTCCCGGGTTTGGAGCCAGCGATCACCGCTGTTCTGGGACGTGTCCGATCCCGAGCCGGTGGCCCGCATGGTGTGTGTGTTGCTTTCAGACTGGGCGCAGGCCACAACCGGAGAAGTCATCCATGTCGACGGAGGGTTCCACGCGATAGCGGCCGGCGTCGACGAGTAGCTCAATCGCTGGCGGTGGGCTCGGGCACCCACCGGATCAAGACTGCGATTGCGGCAGCGTTGAGCGTGGCCGCCAGGATCGCGTTTCCGGAGAGGCCGAACGCGCTATATAGCATCGGCCCGATTCCAGCCCCGATCGCCCTTGCGATCCCCATGGAAACCACGGCCCAGGAGAGCAACTGCGCTCGAGCTCCCGGTTTCAACTCGGTTTGGAGCGGGACCGACGACAGGATGGCGAACTCGAATCCTGCCAGCCCCAGACCCAGTGCTCCGAGTCCCATTACGAAGCTGTCTTCGCCCGGGATGAGAAGCGCGTATCCCATGGCCGAGACGGCCAAACCGAGTACGAGCGCACGCCGTTTTCCCAGTCGATCGGTAACGGCCACCGTCGCACCCTCGCCGGCCAACTCGGCAAGACCGACGAATATTGAGGTTGCTCCGAGGGCGACGATGGCCAAGCCGAAGGAACCCTCGAGCCAGACACCGAAGATGACAAACAGGACTTCGGCGCCTCCGGCGAAAAGGCTCATGACCAACAACAGAGCGATCGCGGACCTGTCCCAGTCGAGCTTCTTTTGCTTTTCGCGCTTGGCAGGGTTGCTGTCGAGGGTGCGTGCCGTGGGCACGACCGCCACGATCAAGATCGCCGCAAAAACCCAGAACGGGGCGGTCCATCCGCCCCTTGCAATGAGCCAACCAGCTGCAGGCGCGCCGACGAGAAAACTACCCGCCCATGTCATCTCAAAGATTCCGAGCGAACGGGCCCGTTGTTCGTACGGAACTCGATCAGCAAGGTAGGCCTGGGCCGCAACGTCAAAACTCGGTTTGGCGAGGCCCATCGCGGCGAAACCGACCATGGCGCCTGTGAGTGTTCCGAATGAGGCTGCGGCGGCCGCTCCGACTCCAAACAGAGCCAGCCCGATCACGATCTGGCGCCGGTGGCCGTTCTGGCGTCCGACCGTTGCTGTGACCGCAGGGGTAGCCAGGCCCGCAGCCCAGCGGGCAGACACGAGGAGCCCGGCCTGCTCGATGGGGATGCCGAGTCCCCGCGATATGACTCCGAGGAAGGGATACACGAACCTGATGGCGGAGTTGACAGTGAGTCTCGCGCCGGTAAGCAGCAAGAGGCTGGCCCCCAGGCTGGCTGGAAATTCACGGCGTTCCGACACATGCGAAACGTTAGGAGTTGCGACAGCGTCTGAAATCGCCTAGGCAACCTCGAGTGCGGCGTCGACGGCGGGAAACTCCACGATGAACGTGGCTCCACCTCCCACGGTCGGCTCGTACCACGCCTTGCCGTTCATGGATTCCGCTAGTTCTCTCACAATGCTCAAACCGAGACCGGTACCGCCGGTGCCACGTGTTCCGGGCGCCTCCACCTGGGTGAAACGTTCGAAAATCGTCTCCCGGAACTGGAAAGGAACTCCGGGGCCGTGATCGATGACCGAGATCCGGACCCGGCCGGACGCTTCCATGGCGACTATCTCGATCGTCGAGTTCGCGGCGTACTTGCGAGCGTTGTCAACCAGGTTCGTGATGATGCGCCGCAAGTGGTCCCGATCGATGTGTATCGGTGCAAGTGCCTCCGAGGCGTCGACGGTAACCGCATCCCAGTTGTCGCCTGTTGTGATCATCTCGCTCAGGAACGACTGCACCTCTACGAGCTCGGAGCGCTGCGGAAGTGCCTGGTTGTCGATCTTTGACACCGTGAGAAGGTCCTCGATCAAGACTTTCAGCCGTTGAGCCTGGCTCCTGGCGGACTCGAGGAGGCTGGCCGCAGTCGGGTTGCTGGGAGCGAGCTCGGGTCGAGACATCGTCGACAAGGCACCAATCACCGAGGTGAGAGGGGTACGGAGCTCATGGCTCACGACCGACACGAAGTCAGACTTCATCTGGGCGAGCTCCGACATCTTGCGGCCGGTTTCCTGTGACGCCTCCAGACGGACGACACTCTGCAGAACGAGAGCGGCCGGTGCGGCCAGCAGCTCCAGAGTCTTCAGATCGGCCTCGTCGAAATCGGTGGGTTTGTCGGCAACCATCATCACGCCAATCGTACGATTCTCGATCTGGAGAGGTACCGCAGCCACCCGTTCGACCCCGAGGTCCCGTATGAGGGGATCGGTTACTCCGTCCGGAATCTCGTTGATAGCGATCGGCTGCCCGTTGCGGAAGGCCCAAACCGCACCCGATTTCGAGGACAGCGGGAGGTTATAGCCGTCGGCTTCGAGGGGTTGTCCGGCTGCCCATATCGGCGAGAGAGCGTCGAGAATGTCCTCCACGGGCCGGTACAGCAGCATTACCCCCACTTTGGCATGTACGTATCCGGCAGTGCGCTCGATGAGTTCCGGGATGACCTTCTCGATGGCTTCACCGGCGCCGATCGTCCTGGAGACTTCGTAGAGGGCCTCCAGGTCTTTCTGTCGATCCTGCAGGCCATCCTGTTGGATTTCGAGTCGAACCAACCGTCTCGCTGCCTCGCGCGCATAGCGAAGGAGTTCCATATTTGTGAGAGCGATCGCCATCGAGACAACAGCCAACGATGCCACGGGAAGGATCGTGTCGGCGCCCACCGTCGGGTTTGCGATCCAGGTGATTGCTCCATACACCCCAACGGCTCCCAGGGCGGACACGCCATAGCCCCAGAGCGGCAAGAGCACTGAGCCGTAGGCCAGGAATACGACATACAAGCTGAAGACGATCACTGTTGATTCGACGTGACCAGCCAGGGTCGTGATGACGCCCAGTCCTCCGAGGATGCCGAGGAGATTCGCAATCTGGCCGATGGGGCGCCCTGAAAGGCGTTTCCAGGGCAGAACGCTCTGAATCGCTGCCATGACGCCGCCCGCGAGGAGGGGAATCGAGAACGTGGCGTCTTCAATACGGGAGGTGACAAACCCGTAGTAGACAGCTCCGGCCAGTCCCAACCACCAGAGGATTATTCCGATCCTGATCGCCCGCACTTTTCCCGCTGCTACTACTTGATGCTGATCGAGCTGACGCTTCCGTTCCTTCTGTCGGCGTTTGAGTTCTTTGGGCGTGAGCGGCGAGGCATCGGTGTGGTCGATGGGGAGCTGGCCGCGACGCGACCTCCTCTCGTTCTTGCGGTCGGTTTTCGCCTGTTCTTTGGCACGACGTTTGGCCTCTTTGGCTTCGTCCTTTTCTTCTTGGCGATCCCTCTTTTCCTGGTGTTTGAGCTCGCGTTTGTCCTTGCGGCTCATTTTCTTCACGGAGCCTGCCTCGTCGGCTTGGTCAGTGCGAGGGAATTCCTCATCGAGATTCGTGAACGTGAAATTCACCTTGGGAATCTCCGTTCGTGCAAGGTTGGTCAGGGTTGCTTCGAGCCGGGGAGCCTGACCAACGTTGCCGGGAAGCTGGTGAGCAACCTGTTGTTTCGTGGATGGGCGGTTGAGTGTTGCCGGTGCGCCCTCGTCACGGCCCGAGTTACGGGTGGTTGGCACGATCCCCTTGGAGCCCAGGGAAAGGTTTGACATTGGTGTTGCCTGGTTGACTGTTTCCGGCTGGCCGGGGTGTTGCGTGTCCGAACCGTTGGCTCTTCGTGACGGCAAATAATCCCCGGTATCACTGGCGAGCGTGAGACGCCGGGAACGTCGCTCGACACTGCCCGCTGGTGGTTTCGACTCCGCGCCCGGATCGACGTCCTGGGCGCGGCGATTCTTGCGTTTGCGAGGCTTCTGCTCGGGACGCATGCTGCTTAGTTCCTGGTAAAGGTCGTCACCCATGACGTGGCTCGCTGCGCGAGTAATGTCTCCTCGTGGCTTCTGTCCTAGTTCTTTTCGGTGGAATATCTGCTGAACATGAGGTTTCTTGTGTGTCAGCGGCGTCAGTGGTCACCGCGCTCGAGGCCCATCACCACCGGGTGATAGCGGTGGGGATCGACCGGGTGGGCGACTGGCATCTGGCTGATTCTGGTCAGCCTGCAGGCGAGCGGGACCGGCTCGAAGCGGTGGGGGAGACCGTCCATATGCTCACCCCGGGCGGCCGGTTGCTGTCTGAATCGGGTTCGACAATTGAGGTAGATGCCGTGTTCCCCGTGCTCCATGGACCTTTCGGCGAAGACGGCACAGTCCAGGGGCTCTTCGAGGTATCCGGTCTCCCCTACGTCGGGGCCGGAGTTCTGGGGTCGGCAGTGGGGATGGACAAGGACATGGCCAGGAGGGTGTTCATAGACGCCGGACTGCCGGTGTCCAGAAGCGTTGTCGTACGAGCCTCCGAGTGGAATGAGGCGCCAGGTGACGTCTTGAGCCTCCTCCAGAAGGAGCTGGGCCTTCCGATGTTCGTGAAGCCTGCGTCTCTCGGGTCTTCGGTCGGGATTTCCAAGGTCGTGGAACCCGACGGCGTCAAACCGGCACTCACTCTCGCGTTCGAACACGGCTCGAAGGCGATCGTGGAAGAGGGCATTGTCGGCCGCGAGATAGAGGTCGCGGTTCTCGATGGTCCGAGGATGAGTGTGCCGGGTGAAATCGTCCCGCCGACCGGCAGTTGGTACGACTATGCCTCGAAATACCATGACGAGGGAACCGTATTGCATGTGCCCGCCCCGTTGTCGACGTCCGAAATGGCTGCTGCGCAAACTCTGGCAGGTCGGGCGTTTCAGGCTCTCGAATTGAGCGGCCTGGCCAGGGTCGACTTCTTCTACGAAGAAGCGGGTCGAGGATTCTTGCTCAATGAGGTCAACACCATGCCGGGCATGACGAAGCGGAGCATGTTTCCCCTGCTGTGGGAGGCGTCGGGAGTCAAATACCCGGACCTCATCGATGGGCTCGTCAAGGCTGCTCTCGGATAGCGCGAGCTCACAGATGGCGGAGTGCACCGTCCCTATACTCGGGCGCCATGCAAGGCGTTGTGAAGGTCTACGATCCCAAAACCGGGGCGGGCATCATCATCCGCGAGGACAATCTCGAGGCGGTATATCTTCGTCCCGGCTCTCTGGACGGGAGCCTGTTTCGCATGCTCCGGCAGGGACAGCGAGTTGTATTCGATATCGCGGCAGAAGACGGCCGTGATTATGCCTCGCGCCTTCGCTTCGGATCAGACGGTTACTAGTGGCTGTTGAGTCTTTTGTGCTCATACAAACCGAACCAGGCCGAACGGCTGAGGTCGTGGCTCGATTGACTTCGCTCCCCGGCATTGTTCGCGTGACCGGGGTCTCGGGCTCGTACGATGTGATCGCGGAAGCAGAAACGCAGTCGATCGACGAGATGGGCGTACTCGTCGGTACCAACGTCACGGCGGTAGAGGGCATCAGCCGCGCCGTGGCCTGCCCAAAGGTGACCATTTAGCAGTATCGCTTCCTGGCATCGCAGTATTGATCGGGTGGCATCCGCAGGGTGTTCTAGCCCCTTTGCGTGAATGTGGGGCCCAGTTTTCTGAATGGTATCTGCTTTTTCTGATGGCATGCGCAGAGTGTTCAAGCCCCTTTGCGTGAATGAAGGATCCAGTTTTCTACCGAGTTTTCTGAATGGCATCCGCAGGGTGTTCTAGCCCCTTTGCGTCAAGTGGAGTTTGCGGAGCAAACTCCTTAGGAACCCGAAGGGTTCCCGCAAACTCCAAGGAACCCGAAGGGTTCCCGAATCCGAAGGGTTCCCGCAAACTCCTTAGGAACCCGAAGGGTTCCCGACCTTCTCGATCTTGCCTGCTTTGATGCACGACGTGCAGACGCGGGCCTTGCGGGAATTGGTGCCGTCTTTGATCCGAACCCGTTGGATGTTGGGCAGCCACCGCCGGTTTGAGCGCTTATGGGAAAAGCTGACCTTTTTGCCGTAGCGCGGACCTTTGTCGCAGATTTCGCAACGGTGGGACATGAGAACCTCTTATCGATGAACGGGTGGATGGCGGGCGGCCGAAACCATAGCACAGGCTAGGCGATGGGAGGCCGTTGGGTAGGTGACAACCGTTACGCTACGCGATCGATGACGAAGGAATCCTCTTCAGCCAAGAGTTCTGGCTCCCAAAATGGGCAGGTCATGCCGGACGCGCAAGTCCTGGCGGCATCATCCGTTGAGTCCGGTACGAGCGAAGGACCGGCGGAGCGTGGTCGAACCCTGGCCTACCTCTCGAGAATCCCGGTTGAGCGCGTCAAAGGGCTCGGGGGCAAATACGGGGGGATGCTCAAAAAGGGCGGCATCGTCTCGGTGATGGATCTCTTGTTTCATTTCCCCCGGAGAACCATCGATCGAACGCTCAAGCCTCCGTTTTCCGAGATACCGCTGGGTGAAGAGGTCACCGCGATCGGTACCGTCACCCGCGTCTCAACCAGGCGACCCAGGGCCAAACTGACCATCATCGAGGTGACCCTCACCGATGGGAACTCGCCTCTCATCGTCACATTCTTCAATCAGCCCTGGCTCGCCCGCCAGCTGCCAGAGGGGACAGAAGTAGCGATTTCTGGTGTCGTCGATCGGGTTCGGGGGCGTCTTCAGATGAAACCCAAGGCAGTCGATGTGCTGTCAGGTTCGACCGAAGCTCTGGTCACGGGTCGGGTAGTGCCGGTCTACGCGACTGTCAACAAGGTCGGTCAGGCAATGCTTCGAAGAGCGATACACAACGCGCTCCAGCGATCACGGCCGATAGCGGATCCGGTCCCGGAACGGATCCTCGAGGCCCTCGATCTCATCTCGAGGGATCAGGCGTTTGCCGATATCCATTTTCCAGAGGAGAAGATTGACGAGGGCCCGGCGCGACGGAGGTTGGCCTTTGATGAGCTCTACCGATTGGAACTCGCGCTGGCGATTCGGAAACACCAGCAGCTGGCCCGCTCCCAGGGTGTACAACACGACGTCACAGCCGGCCTCGTTCAGGCATTTCTCGAGAGTTTGCCCTATCAGCTCACGGGAGCTCAGGAAAACGCCATATCCGAGATTCAGGCCGACATGGCAAGCTCTCACCCCATGCATCGGCTCCTCCAGGGCGAGGTGGGCTCGGGTAAAACGGTTGTAGCTCTGGCGGCGTTGCTCACTGCCGTTCAAAGCGGATTCCAGGGCGCGGTGATGGCTCCCACCGAAGTCCTTGCCGAGCAGCATTACCTCGGGATGAAACCGCTCTGTGACGAAGTCGGGGTCCGGATGGGTCTCCTTACCGGCAGCACCGCTGATCGTGAGTCCGTGCTTTCTGATATCGCCGGTGGACGCCTCGATATCGTTGTCGGAACTCACGCTCTGATCCAGCAAGGCGTGCATTTCAGCAGCCTCGCCATGGCAGTCATCGATGAGCAGCACCGCTTCGGAGTCCACCAGCGTGTCCAGCTCCGCGAAAAGGGTGAGGACACCGACCCGGATCTCCTCATCATGACGGCAACTCCGATTCCTCGAACTCTTGCCATGACCGCATATGGCGATCTCGATGTGACCGAACTCGACGAGATGCCACCGGGCCGATCTCCGGTCGAGACCTCGGTGCTTCCGCTGGCAGACGAGAATGTGGCCTGGGCTGCCGTTGAAGAGGAGGTGGCTGCGGGCCGGCAGGCGTTCGTGGTTTGTCCTCTGGTCGACGACAGCGAAACCGTGGAAGCGGCGTCGGCTGTGGCCGAGCACGCCCGGCTCTCCCGTATCTTCGCCGGCCTCGAAGTAGGCCTCTTGCACGGCCAACTGCCATCTGTCGAAAAGGAACGGGTGATGGAGCGAATGCGGGCAGGCGAAATCGACGTGCTGGTTGCCACGACCGTAATTGAGGTGGGCATTGATATTCCGAATGCGACGCTCATGGTCATCGAAGATGCTCAAAGGTTTGGTCTGAGTCAACTCCACCAGCTACGTGGACGGGTGGGCCGGGGTGAATGGCCAGGGCGCTGCATTGCGATTTCGGACGCTCCGTGGAAGCTCACCGACAAGGGTGTTGTGGCCAACCCCGACGGCAAGGCGAGGCTGGAGGTGTATGCATCCAGCACCGATGGGTTTGTTTTGGCCGAGGCCGATCTGCGGATTCGGAAGCAAGGTACCGTCCTCGGAGAGCGTCAGTCGGGCGTGCCCGACCTCAAGCTGGCAAACATCCTCGACGATCACGACATTCTCGCCGCGGCTCGACAGGAAGCGTTCGCGCTGGTCGAGATCGATCCGGACCTCGCTCATCACCAAGAGTTGCGAGAGGACCTGCGGGTGGTGTTGGGAGACTCGGGCGAGTTTCTGCTCCACTCATGACCGGCGCGTCGTGAGGGTTATCGCAGGGACTGCGGGCGGACGAAAGCTCAAAGCGCCTCCCGCTGCGACCACGAGGCCATTTACGGGAAAGGCGAAGGAGGGCGTCTTCTCTTCGATTGCTCCCCGGCTGCCGGGCGCACGGGTGCTTGACCTCTACGCAGGCAGCGGCAGCCTCTCAATCGAGGCCTTGAGCCGCGGCGCTGCGGCGGCAACGATGGTTGAGGAGAACCGTGAAGCGGTAAAAGTGATCCAGCAAAACCTGGCCATATGTGGTTTTGCTGCAGTGGTCATCCGCGGAACACTTCCCGCAGCTCTGGCACGGGTCTCCGGCGTCCACGATCTCGTGTTCGTTGACCCACCGTACCGCCTTTCGCTAGCGTCAGTCCACGAAACGCTCGAGCATCTGGATCCCTATCTGGCTGACGGCGCCACCGTGGTCGTCCATCGGCGGAAGGGCGAAGGGCTCGCTGGAGCGGTTGGGGGTCTCGTAGTTGAAGATGACCGAACCTACGGAGATAGCCAGATCGTCCGCCTACGGAAGCGAGGAAACCCATGACCACCGCCGTTGTACCCGGCAGTTTCGACCCCCCGACGCTTGGTCACGTCGACGTCATCCAACGCGCCAGCACGGCATTTCAGGATGTCGTGGTTGCAGTACTCCTGAATCCGTCGAAGACGCCCATGTTCTCTGTTGACGAGCGCATCGCCATGTTGCGCGAGATAGCAGCGCAGCTGGACAATGTGGAGGTCGAGGCGTTTGAGGGACTCATGGCCGAGTTCGCAGCTGCCCGGGCGCCTTCTGTGATTCTCAAAGGCCTGCGTGTGGTCAGCGATTTCGAATACGAATTGCAGATGGCGCAGATGAATCGGCACCTCAAGGGAGTCGAAACGATGTTCGTCCCGACCAGCGCAACACACGCCTATCTATCATCATCGTTGGTGAAAGAGGTGGCGAAGTTTGGCGGAAAACTGCAAGGTCTGGTTCCCCCGGTGGTAGAAAGGGCTCTGCTTTCAAGACACCCGCAGGAGCACGAGTCTTGAGAGGACGCCTGTGGATCGAGGTGGGCTTAGGACATGCGGGGAGTGACGAGCGGCATACACTCGTGAGCCGGTCATCGAGAAACGACCGATGGAGCTTGCAGATCCGAGAATCCGAAACCCGAATGCGAGAAATGCGATTATGGGAGATCCCAACATGATCGACCCAACAGGAGGAGACCCAACAGGAGGAGACGACCTCTTCGACTCCGACCCGGGGACCGGTCTCGACGGAGTGCCGATGGCCCGCGCTACCGTGGGTGATCTTCAGACCTTGCTCGAGGACTTGATCTTGACCGTCGAGCAGGCGAAGTCGGCTGCGTTGTCGGCTTCGAAAGCTGTCATCGATCGCGCGGCCTTCGCCCAGAACCTCCACCTGCTGCGGGACGCTCTACCCGAGGAGCTGAGACAGGCCCGGCACATGGTCCGGGAACGCGAGGCATTCGTTGCTCAAGCGAACGAACAAGCGAGAGAGATCATCGCTCGAGCGAAAGCAAAAGGCGCCGAGCTCGTCTCAGAAACCCAGATCATGGCCGAGGCGGTCGAAGAGGCCAACATCCTGGTGCGGAACGCCGAGCAACAGTCATCTCAGATCAGGCTCGATGCCGAGGACGCTGTTGGTGTGTCGCTCGAGGATCTGGACGAACTGCTGACCCGACTGTTGACCGAAGTCCGGTATCGTCGCCAGGAGCTGTTGGAGCCTCGCCAGGCATCACCGGACGTTCCCTACTAGGAACCTCTCATGTCGTCCGCGTTTCACGTTGAGGTTGGGGATCTTCTCACTCACCCGGGGTCACGCAGAGATGCGACCGTCACCGGTGTGCTCGAGGCCAGGCGGGACATGGCTGCGGTTGATGGTCCAATCAGGGCGAACCTGACGCTCGAAAGCACGCCTTCAGGCGTCGTAGCAACCGGTTCTGTTGCCGCCCCGATTGCCTTGACGTGTAGCCGTTGCCTGGCCCCGTGGGTGGCAGAGGTTGAACCCTCATTCACCCAGGTGTTTGCCGTTGACCCGGTTCCGGATACGTTCCCCATTCAGGGGACAACGATCGACCTCGAGCCGGCGTTGCGAGATGAGGTACTCGCGGCCGTTCCCGTGAACGTTGTCCACGATCCCGATTGCCGGGGTTTGTGTGGCACCTGTGGCACCGATTTGAACAATGGAAGGTGCGACTGCGAGGAATCCGAACTATCGTCACCGTTTGCAGGGCTAAAAGATCTGTTCGAATGAGTGGATACCTGCGAACCGATAACCGTTTCCGCCCGTATACCGACCGGAGCGAGCACAACATCGGCACGAACCACCAGCAAGGATCGCTTGCCAGCAAGAATTGCTGGCTTCGAGTAGTTAGCACCACACACGAGTAGACGGAAGAAATCATGGCCGTACCCAAGAAAAAGATGTCACGATCGCGAAGTCGGCAGAGAAAAGCTGCCTGGAGGGTTGCAGCCCCGACGATCAGCGAATGCTCGAACTGCGGCGAACACGTTCTGCCTCATCGTGCCTGCAAGAACTGTGGGCAGTATCGGGGACGTACGGTCGGCGAGACTGCTTCCGCCTAGATGACTCGCGTCGCGCTCGATGCCATGGGCAGCGACCATGAACCCGGAGTGCTGGTTGCAGGAGCGGCGGCCGCGGGCCAAGCAGGGGTCGACGTCATCCTGGTCGGCGACTCGAGTATTCTCGAGCCTCTAGCCCAAGAACACGGTTGTTCTGCTGAGATCGTTCATGCATCTGACGTGATCACCATGGCCGAGAACCCGGGGCGGGCTGTCCGTGAGAAGCGAAACGCGTCGATCGTCGTAGCCACCCGGCTCGTTGCAGAAGGCAAAGCCCAGGGTCTCGTCTCAGCCGGCTCGACCGGGGCATCACTCACCGCTGCGGTTCTCGAGTTGGGCCGTAGTGAGGGCGTTCTACGGCCGGCCATCGCCGCCATCATTCCGACAACCGCTCGCGGGGGAGTGTTACTCGACGCAGGGGCCAACCCGGAGTGCAAGCCCGAACACCTTTTCCAGTTTGCGGCTATGGGAGCGGCTCTGGCGGGAGCCAGGCTGAACATCAATGTCCCAACGGTTGGCCTGCTCAACAACGGATCCGAAGAAGGCAAAGGGCGAGCAGTCGACAAGGCGGCCTTTGCACTGCTCAAAGAATCGAAGCTCAATTTCGTCGGAAATGTGGAGGGCCGTGATCTTCTGATGGGAACGGCGGACGTCATCGTTACCGACGGATTCACGGGCAACGCGGTTTTGAAGTCGTCGGAGGCAACGGCCGAACGCCTGGTCGATCTGGTTCGGCTGGGTCTCAGCGATACGCTTTCGGATCATCCCGAACTCGCCCAGCACGTCATCCCGCCGCTGGTTGCTGTCCGCAACCGCATGAATCCTGATCGGTACGGCGGAGCCTCGCTGCTGGGCGTCGACGGTGTGGTCACCATCGCGCACGGTACCGCAAACGCCGAGGCAATAGCCTCCGCTCTGAAGATGACGTACGAAGTCGCTGGCCTCGGACTGGTGGACAGCATTCGGGCAAGTGTTGCCTCCTGACGAACTCGGTGGCGAGCTCGGATACCGGTTTACCAATCGGGAGCTCCTCGAACTCGCTCTGACCCATTCGTCCTATGCCGCGGAGACCGAAGGTGAGGATGACAATGAGCGGCTCGAGTTTCTGGGAGATGCCGTCCTCGGCATGGCGATAACGACCAAGCTCTATGCGGAGTATCCAGAGTTGGCGGAGGGGATGCTGGCAAAAGTTCGAGCTGCGGTCGTCAACGAGCAGAGCCTTGCTCGAGTGGCGAACCGGGTGCATCTCGGCGAGTATCTGCGAATCGGCAAGGGCGAGGACACGAGTGGGGGACGACGCAAACCTTCGATTCTCTCAGACAGCCTCGAGGCGGTGATCGGCGCCGTCTTTCTCGACAGCTCATATGAAGAGGCTGCCCGCGTCGTGCTTTCTCTTTTCGGCGACCTGGTGGACGAGCAGGCAACGGATCCGGGGCGAGAAGACTACAAGACCCGCCTGCAGGAGCTGTTGGCCCAGCGCGGAGTCAGGCCTCGATACGAATCGAGTGCCAGTGGGCCCGATCACGAACGCCGCTACCGTGTGCAGCTGTTCGTGGCAGAAGACCGGGTGTCCGGAGGCGAGGGAACTTCGAAAAAGGCTGCCGAACAGGTGGCCGCAAGACGTGCCCTCGCTGAGTTCGAGAATGGGACGCCAGGTGCCTGAGCTTCCTGAAGTCGAGTCCAGCCGGCGGTATCTCGAGGAACCGCTTGTCGGCAGGTCGGTGACAGGTGTTGCGGTAGGTCGGGCCAGGATGATTCGCCATCAGGCAATACCGGTGGACTTCACGAGTCGTCTCCTTGGGCGAAAACTCATGGCTGTCGACCGCAAGGGCAAATACCTCCTGCTCAGGTTCGATGCGGATATGACCCTGGTCATGCACCTCGGCATGTCCGGGCGCCTCCAGCTCGCCCTTCCGGGTGAGGAATGTGCTCCGCACAGCAATGTGGTGATTGGATTTGATGATGAGATCGAACTGAGGTTGGTCGACCCGAGGACCTTTGGCTTCGCCGTAGCCGTGACGCCCGAGGAGCTGGCGGTTCATTCTGTTGCCCGTCTGGGACCCGATGCGTTGAACGCTCTGCCTCGCACGAGTGCGTTCCGTACAGCACTACGCGAGAGGACCGCTCCCATCAAGTCTCTCTTACTCGACCAGCGGATCATCGCCGGCCTCGGAAACATCTATGCCGATGAGGTCTTGTTTCGCGCAAGGGTTCATGGGTCGCGGCCCGGCGGCTCGTTGAACGGAGAAGAGGTACGCCGGGTGCGAGCCGCGATTGGACCCGTCCTGAAAGCCGGGCTTCGGGCTGGCGGCACGAGCCTCGATGATCTGGCGTATTTGTTGCCCGATGGGCGTGCCGGGGAGTATCTCCAGAGGCTGCGCGTATATGGACGGAGCGGGCTCCCCTGTCGATCGTGTGGAACGCCGATCGAGCGGATGGTGCTAGGCCAACGGAGCCACTTCTTCTGTCGAACGTGCCAACCACCGTTTCGACCACGATGAACGGCGAGGACACCAGGGCCGTGCGGGTGTTCGTGAGTGGTCGCGTGCAAGGGGTGGGATTTCGATACACAGCAGCCGATCGGGCCCGTGATCTCGGACTGGCAGGATGGGTTCGGAATCTCTTTGACGGCCGTGTCGAGGTGTTTGCACAGGGAACGTCGGCCAATCTCGACGTGTACCTGTCGTGGCTCGACCTCGGACCATCGGCGGCGGAGGTCACTGGCATTTCGATCCGGGAGGCGCCGCCTCGCCCAGGATTCAGCGGGTTTGAGATTCGCCGCTGACGGCGGGTCTGCCCGGCTAAATTACATGCATGCAATTCCGTCCCAATAGAGTTATCCGACCGCGGCCGAAACCCGTAATGCCAGAGGATCAGACAGACGTCAACCGGAACGGTAGATGACGACCCACGCAGTACAACCAAGACAGGAATGTCTACGCTCGGTCGTCGACCATGATGACCGGCCAATATGAAGAGGGAAGAGGCCCAGCCAGTGACACCCACGAGATCGCATAGCTGACCATGTATCTCAAATCCATGAAACTGCTCGGTTTCAAATCGTTCGCGGACCGAACCCGGCTCGAGATCGAGCCGGGGGTCACGGTGATCGTCGGACCGAACGGATCCGGGAAATCGAACACGGTCGACGCACTCGCCTGGGTCATGGGCACCCAGGCGACCAAACAACTTCGCACCACCAAGATGGAGGACGTCATCTTTTCCGGAACGGCCAACCGGCCGGCCCAGAATCGGGCGGAGGTCTCAGTCACGTTCGACAACTCTGATGGCCGGCTTCCGCTCGACCTGTCCGAAGTCACGATCACTCGACGGCTGTTGCGAGACGGTACGTCGGACTACGAGATCAACGGGGCGGCGTGTCGACTGCTCGACATCCAGGAACTGCTGTCGGACGGAAATGTTGGTCGCAATCAACACATCATCGTGAACCAGGGTCAGGTCACAGAGATATTGAGCGCATCGCCTGAACAGCATCGAGCAGTGATTGAGGAAGCAGCCGGTGTCCTAAAACATCGGACACGCCGACAGCGGGCTGAGAGAAGGCTCGAGCGAACCGCGGTCGATCTCGCTCGATTGCAGGACATACAACGCGAGCTGCAACGCCAGATGCGCCCTTTGGCAAGGCAAGCAAAGGCAGCCGAAACATACGTCGAACTGCGGGCGCGCATTCGGGCGCTACGACTGTTTGTCGGGGGCCGTTCACTGGCTTCCCTACGGGAACGGGCCTCCGAAGTGTCAGCTTTGCGAAGTGGTTTCGCCGACACGCTGGCGGAAAACGCAGCGGAATTGGCCGATCTCGAAACGGTGATAGCGACGCTTGCGGCCGAGACCGGCGACGTTTCTCGTGCGCTACAGCGGGATACCGCTTCGGCGGCTCGCCTGGAGACGACAAGAGAGCGACTCGACCGGATTGCCTCGGTCGCCGGCGAACGGTCGCGATCGCTGTTCGCTGGTTTTGAACAACGCGACGATCGGCTGAAGGATCTCAGCGAGGAGCAACAGCGGCTGCAAAGCGAGCTCGATCTGATTTCTGATGAGCGTGATCAGGCAATTGCCGAGGTCGACCGTACGGAGATCGCCCTGAGGGCCCTCGAAGAGGAAGAGCGATCCCTCGCCGAACAGGAGATGATGCCGGCGGAGGGTGTCATAGCCAACCTGAGAGGTGACCTGGCCGCGCTCGAAGCAGCCGACCAACGTGATACCGCAGAAACCGAGACAACCCGGCAACGACTGCTCGATGTCGAGGCTCGGATGCAGAGCAACGGCACTTCGACGGAGAGCGCTTCCGAGGAATTGCGGATCGCCGAAAAGGCTTCCGTCGAGTTGTCTGTGACCCTGTCAGAGATCTGTTCCCGGGTCCGGCAAGCGGAGTCGAACCTACAAGCCACGGAGCAGGACATTCAGGACCTGCAATTGGCTTCGGCGACGGCGACCGCCAGGATCGATGTCGTGAGCGCAGCCAGCGGGATCGATCCCGCTACGAGGGAAGCGATCGAGGCAACCGAAGGGGTACTCGGGAGCATCATCGCCATGCTGGAGGTTCCCGCTGATCTGAAAACCGCCGTGAACGCCGCTCTTGGCTGGTGGGTGGACGGTGTCGCCGTCGATTCCCGCGAGCGGATCGGGAAGCTGGCGGCATCTTTTGGCGTCGAAGCATTGAGGGGCCTGTCGATTCTGACGCCGGCCGGCGAAATCCCGATCACCGAGTCGGCCGATGCGGGATTGCCCCGCCTGATCGACCTGCTCTCAGACGCGCTGTCGAACCATGATGCTCTCCCCGGATCTCTGCTGGAAGCCGTCATCGGAGACATCGCTCTCGCCGACGACTGGGACGTCGCATTCGACGTGGCCCGCCGCCACCCCCTGTTGCGAATTGTCACCAGGAACGGCGATGTGATCAGCCCGGCCGGCGTACGGTTCGGTGCAGATGCCACCGTCGGGTCTCTATCTCTCGAACAGGCCACCCGGGAGAAGCAGGCCGCCCTCGACGGAGTGAAGGAGGCGACGTCCCGATTGCATGTCGACCGGCAAGCGCTTGAGATTGCTCGACAAGACGAGAGCGCAGCCCTCGACGAATTACATCGCATCGAGCATCAGCGCACAGAACTTGGCATGGTTCGCGAGCGAGCCCTGAGAGCAGTGGAGTCCGGCGAGGCCGAACGTCACCGCATCAATGCGCGGCTTGGCCTGCTTTCGGAAGCCTCGGTGCATCGTCATTCGAGGCTGGAGGATCTACGTTCGAGGTTGCAGGCGCTCGAAGGTGAAGAAGCAGAGCGCCAGGCGATCTGGGAAGCGCTGACTGAACGACGCAAAGCTGTCGCAGCCCGGCGAGATGATGCGCGGGTCGCCCGTCAGGCCGCTGGTGCCAACCTCGCTTCCCTCGAGGAACGACACCGGATGCTGGCTACGCGCTCGCGGGAAGTAGTGACGGAAATCGACAGAATCTCGATGATCGATATCACGAGCTCGGAGCCGGAGCGCCTGGTTGCCATCGAACATGTCGCCCGCGAAGCCATCGGAATTATCGGTTCTCACCTCGAAGAGCTTCGCGGGCGCCAGCGAGCGAACCGTGAGGTTGCGGGCGATGCCGGTCTCCAGCTGGAACGCGCCCGTCAGAGAAAAGCCGAGTTGGAGCGAGACACTGCTCAGGCCAAAGAAAAGGATGGTGCGCTGGCGGTTGAAGCCGAGGGTTTGCGTGTTCGGGATGACGCCGTCGCCGAAGGCCTGCGACGAGACGTTGACGCATCGGAAGAGGAGGCCCTTGCTGCGCCGCAACCCGAGCTTCCGGAGAACATTGTCGATCCGGCCTCACACGATTGGCAGGCTGAGCTCGATCAGAAGGAAGCCGAACTACGGCGCATCGGTCCCGTCAATCCGCTCGCGGCGGAAGAATTCGCCGCCCTCGAGGAGCGTTCGTTGTTCCAGGCCGACCAGCTCGCCGATCTGGAGTCGAGTGCCGCCGAGTTACGGAAAGTGATCGGGGCATTGGACGACACCATGGCGAAGCTGTTCCATGAAGCATTCGACGACATCGCCCGGTATTACGAAGAGAACTTCGAGCTCCTCTTTCCCGGAGGTCGGGGACGGCTGCGGCTAGAGGATCCGGAGAATCTGCTCGAAACCGGCGTCGTGATCGATGCCCAGCCGGCCGGGAAAAGGTTGAGGCGCTTGAGCCTGCTGTCGGGCGGTGAAAGAACGATGGCGGCGATTGCGTTCTTGTTCGCGGTATTCAGAGCGAGGCCGAGCCCGTTTTATGTGCTAGATGAGGTAGAGGCGGCACTGGACGACGCCAACCTGCGTAGATTCTTGCGTCTGGTCGACGCGCTGCGGGTGTCGAGCCAGGTGCTGATCATCACCCACCAACAGCAGACGATGGAAGCAGCAGACATCTTGTACGGAGTGACGATGGAACCGGGTGGTTCATCGAAAGTCATTGCCAAACGACTTCGCGACATCACACCGGCCGATCTTGCTCCGCGGATCGAAGCCGGCCGAGGCGTGCTACCTTCCAGTCCGTGAATACCGGCGAAATACTTGGCGTCGTGGTGGCATCGGTGCTGCTCCTGATTGTTGTCGGAGTCTTTTTTATCCGGAGACCCGGTCGCGAGGAAACTTCTCTCGTCGTCGACCGCCCGGCCCCTGCCGTTTCTCTCAGCTCGCGTCTCGCCAAGACGCGGAACGCCCTCTCGGGCAGGTTGAGCGGCTTGTTCGGTGGACCACTCAACGATGCCTTTTGGGACCAGCTCGAAGAGACGCTCATTGCGGCAGATATCGGTCCGGTCACGTCGGCGAGGATCGTCGATCAGGTGAAGGCTTCCAAGCCGGTCGATGGGCAGGCAGCTCGTACCTCGCTCCGTGATGAAATGGTGGCAGGTTTAACCGGACCGGATCGCTCGTTTCACATGACCACCCGCCCATCGGTGATCCTCGTGGTCGGAGTCAATGGCACCGGCAAGACCACTTCGATCGCCAAGCTTGCCCGGCGTCTCCAGCACGAGGAAAAGCGCGTCGTGCTTGGAGCCGCCGACACGTTTCGTGCCGGCGCGATAGATCAACTCAGAATGTGGGCCGATCGTTTGGGCGTTGAATTTGTGGATGCGGAGACCGGCGCCGATCCGGCTTCTGTTGCCTACCGGGCTATCGAACGGGCGCGAGCCACTGATGCCGATGTCGTAATCGTCGATACTGCCGGAAGGCTGCACAACAACAAGAACCTGATGGAACAACTCGCCAAAGTCGTTCGGGTGCTCGAGCGCGAGGCGGGCGAGATCGACAACGTCATGCTGGTGGTCGATGCGACGACCGGCCAGAATGGCATTGTCCAGGCCGAAGCCTTCGTGGGTGTGGCGCCGGTGAATGGCATCATTCTCACCAAGATGGACGGGACAGCCAAAGGCGGGGTTGTCGCCGCGATAGAACACGAAACGGGCGTCCCGGTCCGATTCATCGGTGTCGGCGAATCAATGGATGATCTCGTTCCGTTCGAGCCCGCCGCTTTCGTAGACGCACTGCTCGACTAGGACAGGTTGTGGACGCTCCATCGATCGAAGAAGCAACAGGGTTGTTGGAGCAGGCCCGGGTGGTTGCAGGCCGTGCCTACGCTCCGTATTCGAATTTCCGGGTTGGTGCGGTAGCCGTCACAGACAGCGGGGACCGATTCGAAGGGGCCAATGTAGAAAACGCCGCACATCCGTCCGCGCTCTGTGCCGAGGCGAGCGCCACCGGTGCCGCCATTTCGAGTGGCGCGCGCCGAATCTCGACCATGGCTGTCATCAGTCTTGATGTCCAGGGGGTCGTCCCCTGTGGCCAGTGTCGTCAGCGTATGGCCGAGTTCGGGGTCGAATGGATTGTCCTCGAGTCGCCGGGCGGACCGGAGATCGTGACCCTTCAGGACCTGCTTCCGCGATCGTTCGAGTACTGGGAGTAGACAACGGCGCGGTTCGGCCAGGTCGGCCGGTTCTGCGGCCGGACCACGAAGCGTAAGCCATTCCAGGCGGGGTCAAGGCGTGTGGCCTTGTTGTCGACCATGCCGGCAGTCAACCCTATGGCCTGAACCTTGTTGAAGGTGATATCGGTCTCCGCCGCGCTCAGGGGCCAGCCGAGCCATATCGACCCGCGAGGCGCAACCCGTACCCGCATCGATTCGAATCGCTCGGCCATGAGATCGAGTGTTTTTACGAAGCACACGGCGATTTCGAATTCGCCTGCATCGGGCCGGACCAGCTCGGCTCCATCGGGAAAGGGTCCGAGGTTCTCGGCGAACGAGACCGGAGGATTGATCAAGCACACTCGATCGCCGGTTCGCACTCCGAGGTCACGGGCCCGCACGCTCTATGCGCCGGGTTTGAAGACCATCGCCCACACGACGATCACAAGGATCAGGAGTTCGACATTCGCGTAGAGCGCGAAGCGAGTCAGCGGCTCGCGTACGTCCGATACCTCGCCGTCAGCCAGTCCGGCAAGAGCCTCGCGCTGGAACCTCGGATAAAAGACGACTCCCCACACGATGCCAACAATGACACCGATGAAGCCGATGGATATCCACAACTGCGAGAACTCCCAGTTCGAAATGAGAACCAGCCATACCCCGGCGACAAGCGTGATGATGCCTGTGATGTTGTAATACACCCGGCCGAGAAACTCGTTCTCTTCCAAGAAGGTGATCAGCCGCAGACGATCACCCGAGCCGCGAGCTCGCGCAAAAAGAACAGCCCTCACGGTCCCGGCACCGAACCACGCAATGGCGGCGAGTACGTGAATGAGTTTTAGCGTATTTTCCATGTTGCCTCCTCATGTCGTCCACTCGGGAGTCGACGCCTGTTCCTACCCGGCGCCGGCGTTCGAGCGAACGCTACCTAAAGCCATAACACCTCGCTGCCGATAACTAGTCACATGGATATTGAACTGTGGACGGAACGAGCCAGACATCGAGTGCGCATGGTGAGGATCGCGTGGGTGCTGTTGATAGCTTCGTACGCAGTAGGGGCGGCCGCCTTTGCGACCGGCGATCGCATTCTTTGGCTAGGAGCGTTGGCGCTTGCCGGGGGAGTCTTCATGACCGTCGGCATTCTGCCCGACGTCACCGAAGCCGAGGTGGGCTTTGAAGGTCCCCGCTTACTGATATCAACGCCCGAAGAACCCGCAGACCTGCCGAGGGCCGCTTAGTCACGGTCCGACTTCCGGCTGGCTGAACGGTGCTAGAGGGCCTCGATCAACTTCGGTATCACACTGTGGACGTCACCGACGATTCCCAGGTCCGCCACATCGAAGATGGGCGCCTCAGGGTCCTTGTTGATGGCGATGATCGTGTCCGAGTCCTTCATGCCCACCAGGTGCTGCATTGCGCCGCTGATACCACAGGCAATGTAGATCTTGGGCTTGACCGTCTTACCGGTCTGTCCGACCTGCTTTGCGTATGGCACCCACCCGGCGTCGACGATGGCGCGGGTTGCGCCGGTGGCGGCTCTCAGCTTGGCCGCCAGAGACTCGACGAGCCCGTAGTTTTCGGCCGAACCAAGTCCCCGACCTCCAGATACCACGATTTCGGCTTCTTCCAGTTTGGGACCTGAGGCCGTCTCCGCATGACGTTCGGTAATGATCGCCGAGCCGGCATGTCCGACATCGGGTAGCGCAGACTCGGTGACGTCCGGGGTGCCCCCGCCCGCTGGTTCGGCGGTGAAGGCCTTTGGTCGCGCAACAACCAGGGAGGGGCTCGGAGACGTGATGGCAGTTTTGATGATCTTGGTGCCACCAAATATCTCGTTTGTCACGAGCGCCGAGCCATCTTCGAGGGCGACGTCGACGGCGTTGGCAAGTATCGGGCGATCCAGGCGAACGCTGAGACGCCCCGCGACATCGCGGCCGGTGTAGGTGGAGCCGAACAGAATGAGTGCCGGCTTCTGTTCCTCGGCAAGGCCCGCAATGGCGGCGGCGCTTGCGGCGGCAGGAAGTGCATCTCCGGCGCCCGTGAGGTGAATCACATGTGACGCGCCGTAGTCCCCGAGCTCGGCCAGGACGTCATTGGTGGATTCCCCCAACAACAATGCTGTAACCGAACCGAGCGTCCTGGCCTTGGTGAGGAGTTCCAGCGCTACTGGTTCGACCGCCCCGTTTGCTGCTTGTGCGAAGACCCAGACCATTAGACGACCTTCAATTCTTGGAGTTTCTCGACGATGCGCAGATGCCCTTCGCCATCGTCTTCGATCTTTTCACCAGCTTCACGTTCCGTTGCATCGGTCACCGAAACGGTTGATTGCCCTGAGCTTGTATCGGTGATACCGAGATCTGACGCCGAATACGTTTCGACCGGCTTCGATTTCGCGGCCATGATGCCCTTGAACGTCGGATATCGGGGTTCAACGACTCCAGCTGTGACAGAGACGACAGCGGGCAGCTCGCTGGTGACCACGTTATAGCCCGTGGCGGTCTGTTGGTTGATGGTGATGGTTGAACCGTCCACGTCGACCTTTTTCGCGAAGGTGAGTGCGGGCACCCCGAGGAGTTCTGCGAGCTGCTGCGGAACGACTCCGGTGTAGCCATCCGTCGACTCGGTACCGGCCACGACGAGATCGAATCCGGTCTGCTGGATCGCAGCTGCCAGAATCCTGGCGGTCGTGAGAGCACCCGAGCCCTTGAGTCCGGCGTCATCTATATGGATCGCCTTGTCCGCTCCCATGGCCAGGGCCTGTCGTACGCCTTGCATGTTTCCGGCAGGCCCCATGGACACGAGTGTGACCGTGCCCTCGTCCACGGCAGCCAACTGCAGTCCGACCTCGACTCCGTACCGATCCGTATCGTCGAGCACCTGCTCGTGCGGTCGATTCAGGTAGTGGGTTTCAGGGTCCAGCGAGTAGGGGTTGGCCGGGTCGGGAATCTGCTTTACACAGACGACGATGTTCATAGTGCTCCAGGGGGTCGGTACGGATGGCGCCTCAATGGTCGGGTGATGTTATCCGTCTCTGTGTCGATCTGCGTCAAACCAGTCGGTCACGTAGCCGGTCGATGATCAGGGTGAGATCGCGCCGTGCCAAATCGGCGGCCGAGGTGACTTCGTCATGCGATAGCGGCTTGCCCGACATGCCCGCCGCCTTGTTCGTGACCAACGAGATGCCGAGGACTCTCGCTCCCATATGGCGCGCGGCTATCGCTTCGGGGACGGTCGACATCCCCACCAGGTCGGCGCCCAGTCTGCGCGCCATTTCGATTTCTGCGGGAGTCTCATACGATGGACCGCTGAACCATGCATACACACCGGATTTGAGGGCGACGTCGGCGGTGGCAGCAGCTTCCTGGGCAACGTCGCGGAGAGCCGGATCGTAGACATCCGTCATGTCCGGGAACCGTGGTCCGAGCCGATTGTCGTTCTCACCGATGAGAGGATTCAAACCAGATAGATTCAGATGATCGGTTATCAGAACGAGATCCCCCGGCTCCAGATGACCGCTTACGCCCCCGGCGGCGTTCGTGAGCACAATTGTCCTGCATCCCGACATGATCGCAACGCGGACCCCAAAGACCACCTCGTCGAGAGCGAGGCCTTCGTAAGCGTGGGCTCTTCCGGAGAAGACGAGTATGCCGTTTTGTGATCCATCCGGAAGTACGGAATAGAGCGTTCCACGATGGCCTTCGACCTTCGGGACGGGAAACCCTGGAATGTCGACATACGGGATCGCGATCGCGCTGGAATCATCCGCTCCGTACCCACCGAGCCCTGAGCCGAGAACCATGGCTACGGTGTGCGTGCGTCGGGTTGAGTTTGAGATCACCCGAGCTGCGACCATCAGGTCTTCGTAATTCATTCCGAATGAATCGTGTCATAGAAGAGGGGAAGCGGAGCGACCGGTTCATCAGACCAGCGGTGGGCCGCGAGCAAATCGCGCTTCGCTCGCTCCAGTTCACCTCTGGTGGCCGCATGAACGACAAACAGAGGTTCGTTTTCCGATACTTCGTCTCCAACCAATCTGAGGATCTCGACTCCGACGGCATGATCGATCTGTTGGCCCTTGGTCTCCCTGCCGCCGCCGAGCCTCACCACGGCTTCGCCGACTCGTCGCGCGTGGATTTGGCTCAGGAAGCCGGAACGGGGAGCCGCCACCGGTTCGATATGAGCGGCCACAGGTAACCCTGCGGGGTCGTCGACCGACGAAACGTCACCACCCTGGGCCGAGACCAACACCCGGAAGCGCTCCCATGCACGTCCGTCATCGAGCGATCTGGCAGCCAACTCGAGTCCCTCGTCCACCGTGGCGACCATACTCCCGAGCAACAACATATGTGCCGCCACAGTCAGGCAATGTTCCCGAAAATCTGCCGGGCCGCTGCCGTGCAGGGTCGCAATCGCCTCCTTTACCTCGATGGCATTGCCGACGGCGCGTCCGAGAGGCTGGTTCATATCGGAGAGGAGGGCAGTCGCTTTGCGCCCACTGAGCTTGGCGATCGCCACCATCAGTCGGGCCAGGTGGCGCCCGCTCTCGAGATCCTGTGTGAAAGCCCCCAACCCGACCTTGACATCGAGCACTACCGCCGGGGCGCCGGCCGCGATCTTCTTGCTCATGATGGAGGAGGCAATGAGGGGAATGGCCGGCACCGTGCCTGTCACGTCCCGCAGGGCGTAGAGCTTTCCGTCGGCGGGCGCCATATCTGCCGTCTGGCTGATGAGAGCAATTCCGTGTTCCCTCAGCTGCGCGATGAACTCGGCTTCGGTGAGGTTGGTCCTGAGTCCTGGAATCGATTCGAGCTTGTCGAGGGTCCCGCCGCTATGGCCGAGCCCCCGACCGGACATTTTTGCAACCGGAAGGCCGGACGCCGAGACAATCGGCTCGACTACCAGGGTGGTCTTGTCTCCGACGCCTCCTGACGAGTGTTTGTCAACGCTGGCGGGGACGACACTCGACAGATCGAGAAGATCGCCTGATTCCGCCATTGCCATCGTCAAATCGGTCGTTTCGCGATCGGTCATCCCATTGAGCAAAACGGCCATCGCCCAGGCAGCCATTTGGTAGTCGGGAACGCGATCGGCTGTGAACGCTGAGATCAGGTAGTCGATCTCCTCCCGGGTGAGTTCCTGCTTGTCACGTTTTTTGACGATGATGTCGACAGCTCGCATCGGCTACATCGTCCCGAACAACCGATCGCCCATGTCACCGAGACCCGGAACGATGTAAAAGGAGTCGTTGAGCCCTTCGTCCAAGGCTGCCGTGACGATCCGGACGTCGGGATGTCGTTCCTTCATGTGCGCGATGCCTTCGGGCGCTGCTACAACCGAGATACAGATGATCTGGTTGGCTCCGGCCTGCTTGACGGCGTCGACCGCCCACGCAAGCGAGCCGCCCGTTGCGAGCATCGGTTCGAGGACAATTGCAGTTTCGACAGGGTGAGGGAGGTTGACGTAATACTGCTCGGGAAGAGCGGATTCGTGATTCCGGGCAACGCCGACGAACCCGACCGCCGATGCCGGCAGAAGATCGAGCAGAGGTTGGAGCAAACCGAGGCCTGCCCTGAGGACCGGGACAACGACAACGTTCGACGACATAGAGTGGCCGACAGTCGATTTCAACGGCGTCGTGACCTCGATCTGGGAAACCTGCAGTCCGCTCGTGGCTTCCACGGCGAGCAAACCCCCGAGTGAAACAGCCGCTTCGCGAAACATGGCCGGCGGGGTGGATGCGTCGCGCAGGACGGTGAGGTAGTGCGCAGCCAGAGGGTGGTCGAGGGCAGTCACGTTCATAGCCGCACCTTACCAATGCTCACCTACACCGGCCGCCAACGTCTCCGCCGGTTCCTATCGTGGAGGCCCACCGGCGAACCGCTCGACCTTCTACACTTGCTCCTTCGATGTTCGACAACCTGACCAATCGTTTTTCCGACGTCTTTCGCCAAATCAGCGGCAAAGGCAAGATTCGTGAACAGGACCTCGATGAGGTCTTGCGCGACGTGCGTATGGCGCTGCTCGAAGCCGACGTCAATGTCGGCGTAGCCGGCAATCTCTTACGGCGGGTGCGAGAGAGGGCGCTCGGTTCTGAGGTGCAGCAAAGCCTGACGCCGGGTCAACAGATCATCAAAGTGGTGAATGAAGAACTGATCCAGACCCTCGGTTCCGACACAGCCGAGCTGGCAAAGCCGACGAAGCCGCCGCTCATCATCTCCATGGTCGGCTTGCAGGGCTCCGGTAAGACCACGTCAGCAGGCAAGCTCGCCAAGCAACTCAAAGATGCCGGAAAGCGTCCGATCCTCGTTGCGGCGGATCTCCAGCGACCCGCCGCCATCGAGCAGCTCATCGTTCTCGGCGAGCGGGTAGGGGTGCCGGTCTACTCCGAGCAGAAATCCAAGCCGGCCCGGTTGGTGAAGGCAGCGCTCAAAGAAGCCGATCGCATGGGCAACGACGTCGTCATCATCGACACTGCGGGCCGGCTCCAGATCGACAAAGAGCTCATGGACGAGTTGGCCGATGTTTCCAAGGTCGCCCAACCGGATGAGACGTTGCTGGTTGTCGACGCAATGACCGGCCAGGTTGCCGTTGACGTGGCACAGGGGTTCCTCGACAGGATCCGCGTCACCGGGATCGTGATGTCCAAGCTCGATGGTGACGCACGTGGCGGTGCTGCGATATCGGTACGTGAGGTCACCGGGTGTCCGATCAAGTTCGCAGGCGTCGGGGAGGGACTCGACCAATTCGAGGTATTCCACCCCGAGCGTATGGCCTCGCGCATTCTCGGCATGGGCGACGTTCTCACGCTCATCGAAAAGGCCGAGACCGCTTTCGACGAGGAAGAAGCCGAACGAACAGCCGAAAAGATGGCGAGGAACGAATTTGACCTCGACGACTTCCTCGACCAGATGAGCAAGCTGAGAAAAATGGGGCCGCTGAAGCAGTTGCTAGGTATGATTCCCGGCGCTTCGGCGGCGCTGGCGGGTGCTGACGTTGACGAGGCCGATCTCAGCCGGGTGGAAGCGATCATTCGATCCATGACCGCAGCCGAGAGAAGTAATCCCAACCTGATTGACAAAAGCCGGAAACAGCGTATTGCCAGGGGCTCGGGATCGACGACGCAAGCCGTCACTGCCCTGTTGAAGCAATTCGGGCAGGCGAAACAGATGATGTCTGCCGTGATGTCAGGCGGAGCGATGCCCTCACTGGAGGCCCTACAGAATCCAGGCGCCTTCGGTGGTGGAGTTGCGACGAAACAACGTCCGGTCCAGACTGGACCGGTACGAGGACAAAACCGCGTCAAAGGTAAAAAGAAGAAGAAGAAATAGACTCCATATCAAGGCCCTCAACGTCGAGGCTCACCATCTTCGCCACCAACCCGCATCAAGAACAGAGGGCACTGAAGAATCACTGCCGAATCAAACTGATACCCACCACGACTTGAAAGAAGTGACTTGAAAGAAGCAACGACATGGCTGTAAAGCTCCGGCTCATGCGGATGGGCAAAAAGAAGCATCCGACCTACCGCGTGGTTGCCGCCGACTCGCGTTCACCCCGGGACGGGCGATTCATCGAGCTGATCGGTCGTTACGACCCGCATCACGAGCCCTCCGTCGTCGAGATTGACAACGACCGGGCCAACTATTGGCTGGGCGTAGGCGCCCAACCAACCGCAGCGGTGCGAAAACTGCTCGAAATATCCGGCGCCTGGACCCGATTCGCGATGGCAAGGGGCGATATTCACGTTGTCGATGCGAGCCCGCCCGAATCCAAAGGTCGGCCCTCCGGGACGGCTCCAGAGCCAGAACCCGTCGCGGAAGAGCCGGTGGCCGAGACGCCCGCACCCGAAGAATCTGCGCCCCAAGAATCTGCGCCCGAAGAATCCGCGGCAACAGAACCCGCACCGGAACAACCCGGGACGCAAGAGCCTGTGGCTGGAGAGCCCATGGCTGGAGAGCCTGTGGCTGCTGAGCCTGTGGCTGCTGAGCCCGACCAGGAACCGGTTGCCGGGGAGGCGTCCGATGAAACCGCTACAACCGAGGAGGCCTGATGGCTGGTGAAATTGTCGAGAAGGTCGTCCGGTTCATCGTTACCGAGATCGTCGAGCATCCCGAAGACGTCGAGGTCGACTTGATGGAAGACGGTCCGGACGAGGTTGTTGCCGAGGTCAAGACCGCAAAGACCGACATGGGCCGGGTCATCGGGCGCAGAGGACGGGTGGCCCGCGCGATCAGAACCCTCGCTCAGGCTGCTGGAGACGAAGAGGGGCTCCGGGCCAACGTCGAGTTTCTCGACTAGGACATCTCAAGGGCGGGCATGGAAAGTGACCGGCTAGATGGAACCGGCGAATCGCAGAGTTGGCTCCTTCGGCAAGGCACACGGCCTTGCCGGAGAAATCAAGTTCTTCCCGCTCGTGGATGCGGGTTGGTTCGTGCCCGGCACGTTGCTGCGCGTTGAGGGGTCCGGGGAACTGCCATATACGATCGCCTCGGTTCGAGATCACCAGGATCAACTGCTCCTGACGCTCGAGGGGATCAACCGGCGCGAGGTTGCAGAAACCTTTCGAAACCTGGAGGCCTGGACGGACTCTCCCCCCGAACTCGACGAGTCTGAGTACTGGCTCGAAGACCTCATCGGACTCCGGGCGATGACCGTAGGCGGCGCCTCGCTCGGGATGGTGAAGGAGGTAGCCGTTGGCCCCGCCCAGGCCCGATTGGTGATCGAGTCGGACTCTCGCCTCATCGAAATCCCGTTTGTCGCGGAACTGGTACCCGAGGTCGACCTGGAACACGGGCTCGTCGTGGTCGATCCGCCGGAGGGCTTGTAGCAATCCGCTAGAGCGAATCCCGCCAGTCGATCCAGCTCTTGATCGGCGATAGATCGTAATCGGGGCCGTTGAAGCCCAGGGTTACTTCGCCGACCCCGGCTTCGAGAAGGGCATCGAGAAGTTCCTGCGTCATCGGGTCCTTGTCGCGATCGACACCGACCGAACGCACGATTTCGCTGGAGTCGCGGCCCTCCTTCTCGCACCATTGCTTCAGTACAGAATCCTTGTGCAGGTACGTGGATGGATCTCGCTGATTCCACCAGAAATGCCAGATGTCGGCATGCTGGGCCGTGTAGCGGAGCGTCTTGCGCTCACCGCCTCCGCCAATCAGGATCGGCATCGGCCCAATGGGAGGGGGATTCAGTTCATCGAACCGGGAACGGATGATGGGGAGAGACTCGGCGAGATAGTCGAGCCGCCGGCCGGCGGTGCCAAATTCGTATCCATATTCGTCGTAGTCCTTTTCGAACCAGCCGGATCCGATGCCGAAGATCAACCTGCCGCCTGCGATGTGATCGACCGTGCGAGCCATGTCGGCAAGCAGATTCGGGTTTCGATACGAGTTGCAAGTCACGAGGCATCCGATCTGGACGCGGTCCGTGATTTCGGCCCACGAGGCGAGCATGGTCCAGGCCTCGAAATGCTTCCCGGAAGCGTCGCCATACAACGGATAAAAATGATCCCAGTTGTAGACGACGTCCACTCCCATGTCTTCTGCCCGGAGGACCGCTTTTCGGATATCGTCGTACGTTGCGTGTTGCGGGTGTAGATGGGCGGCGATCTTCATATTTGGCTCCTTGGGAATGCGTGGCGGGTGGAGGGCGCGGTCCCGGTGACGCAATCTAGCGCTACCCGTTGATTGGTCGTCGGGTTACAGTGGCTGACCTCATGACAGACCCCTTCATATGAATCTCGGCACCGCCGAGCGAGACAAGGCTGTGGCGTTGGCGAAGGGCCAACTGGATCCGACCCGATTGTTCGCGGAGGCCCGGCGCTTGCGGAATGAGGGAACCGGTCGGACCATCACATACTCACGCAAGGTGTTCATACCGTTGACCACGCTTTGCATGGACACGTGCTCCTATTGCACTTTCGCCAAACCACCAGGAGCCGGAGGTGAGTATCTCGAGCCCGAAGACGTGCTGGCCATAGCGAAGGCCGGGGAGCGCTTCGGTTGCACCGAAGCGCTCCTAACGCTGGGCGACCGGCCGGAGGATCGATGGCCGCAGGCTGCCCAATTCCTCGAACGACAGGGCTGCGGTACCACCATCGAGTATGTGCAGAAGATGTCTGAACTCATCGTTTCGGAGACTTCGCTGTTTCCCCACGCCAATCCCGGTTTGATGAGTGACGAGGCGCTACGCACTCTGCGTCCCTCCAACATCTCGGCAGGGATGATGCTCGAGAACATCTCGCCGCGTCTCATGGAGCCCGGAATGCCTCATCACAATTGTCCTGACAAGGATCCACGAGCCCGGGTGGAGACCATCAAGGCGGCGGGTCGCCAGAACGTTCCGTTCACAACGGGTGTCCTCGTCGGTATCGGTGAGACCACCGAAGAGCTTGTTGACAGCTTGTTTGCTCTCAGCGATCTTCAGACGGGCCACATTCAGGAGGTGATCGTTCAGAATTTCCGGGCCAAGGCCGACACCCGCATGCGGGGCGAAGCCGAGCCGACGCCTGACTATTTCCGGCGGGTGGTGGCTGTGGCTCGTTGGATTTTGGGACCTGACGTCAACTTGCAAGTGCCACCCAACTTGTCCGAACGCTACGAGCTCCTCCTCGATGCCGGAATCAACGACTGGGGTGGGGTGTCGCCCATCACGATCGATTGGGTCAACCCCGAGCAACCGTGGCCACATCTCGATCAGCTTCGTGACAGGACAGAAGCTTCCGGGTTCGAGCTGGTCGCCAGATTGCCGACCTATCCCGAATTCCTCACCCCCGAATGGCTCGCTCCGGCGATGCTCGAGCGGGCGCGGCGGGGTTCTGACGACAGAGGCTACGCTGTCATCTCGATAGCAGCATGATCACGTTTCTTCGCATCCGCCCGGCCGATCGAATCAGCGATCTCGGAGCCGCAACCCGCAGACGAGAGGGGACCACTGTCGTCGAACTTCCCGGTGCCGAGCATGTGTCTCAGGCGCTGGCGGGAGGAATCCTGGCCGTCGTCTCCGACTCGAGTGATCCGGCCCCGGGATACGTTGTGGATCCGGGGGCCGCACTCGCCCTTGCAGAGTCAGGCGTTGCGGGATGGCGGATCACGATTGTGCACGACGACGATGCGGTTGAGGCCGTACTCGATGCGCTCGCACGGAGCCAGGCTTGTTTCTTGAGGACCGGTCGCTCGAGCGTCCCGGCCGCTTCGGCTCTCTGTTCGATGCCGGGGATTCCCGCCAGGGTCTCGGTGTATGCGAACGATGTGGATGAAGCGGTCGAAGCGGTTGCAGCCGGGGCTGCTGACCTGTTGCTGCGAGATTGGGACACCGAGCGTATCGGAGCCCTGCGGACTGCTCTCGACGGTCGGCTGGTCGAACGCACAGCTTTCCCTCTCGGTGTCACCTACGACGAGCTCATTTCGCAACTCAGCCCCGAAGCGGCTGCGGTTCAACTCCACCTCACCGACGCGTCCGGAGCCGCAAGACCGAGATACGACTGGGCACCCGGCAAAGCGGAGGCACCGGCGGTACCTGAGCATCGGATTTCCCTGGAATGGTCGGATGAGCGCTGGGTCACGGGAGCTGCACCGGACGCACTATCGGGTGCCTCGCCCGACATCCGGATGATCCTCGAACGTTCATTGGATGGGCACCGTCCGTCGGTTGAGGAGATGACACGTTTGCTGGGCGCGCGAGGAAACGATGTCGATGCCACTGCCTACGTGGCAGATCAACTTCGTCAGGTTCGAAACGGGGACAAGGTCAGCTACGTCGTCAACCGGAATATCAATTACACGAACCAGTGCTATTTCAAGTGTGGTTTCTGTGCTTTCTCCAAGGGCCCCAGGTCCCTCAATCTCCGGGGTGATCCCTACCTTCTCGATATCGAGGAAATTGTCGATCGGAGCCAGGAGGCCTGGGACAAGGGAGCCACCGAGGTGACGCTGCAGGGTGGGATTCATCCCGGTTTCACAGGTGAGTTCTATCTCGACGTCGTCAAGAGGATCAAAGCGCGGATCCCGGGCATGCACATCCACGGTTTCACGCCCCTGGAGGTCTGGCAGGGTGCCGAGACGCTAGGGATCGGCGTCGAGCCGTTTCTCGCCCGTCTCAAGGATGCCGGTCTCGGCACGCTCCCCGGGACTGCGGCCGAGATCCTCGATGATGATGTTCGAAGGACACTGTGTCCGGACAAGATCCGTACTTCCCAGTGGTCCTTCGTCATGGAAACGGCCCACCGGTTGGGGATTCGGGCGACGTCGACCATCATGTTCGGTCACATGGATCGCCCCAGGAATTGGGCAAATCATTTCCAGGTGATTCGAACCATCCAAGCCAGAACGGGTGGCTTCACGGAAATGGTGCCTTTGCCATTCGTACACATGGGTGCTCCGATTTTCTTGCGCGGGAGATCTCGAATGGGTCCCACCTGGGACGAAGTCGTTCTTGTACACGCCGTGGCCCGGATCGCGTTCGATGGCTTGATCGACAATATTCAGGCTTCGTGGGTGAAGCTCGGTGTCAGGGGTGCCCAGCGATTGTTGGCGGCCGGGTGCAACGACCTCGGTGGAACGTTGATGAACGAAAACATCTCACGAGCGGCCGGTGCCAGTCATGGTGAAGAGATGACGGCTGTGGAGCTGTCGCGTGCGATAGCCGGCGCAGGCCGGGAACCTGTGCTCCGCAACACGCTCTACCATCCCCTGGGCGTGACAACGCACGACATCACGTAGCGGCCGGTCGGCAGGCGCGTTCGCCTGGCTCAGCGGAGTGGTGGTAGTCCCAATCCACGCCTGATGAAGCCAAGCGAAGTGCTTTTGACGGCTTCGAACTTCAAACCGTCTTCTTCTGCATGCAGCAGAATGTCACCTGCGTCCCGCAACGTGAACAAGACGACTTTGGCCAGGACCTCGGCGTTCTCGGATGGCAAACCTGCTTCGATGAGCTTTCGGAACTTGCCCGAGAGCGGAGCGACGGTTCGCCAGAGGCGCTCCTGGTACTCCTTGGAGAGATATCTGCTTTCCCAGGTGACTACCCGCGTGAGCTCGAGGTTGGCCGACATGAAATCGATCGTCAGGTGACTCAGCTTGCAGACATCGTCGATCGGGCTCGCAGAAACCACGCTCTCTTCGACGGCGCTCATCAAGGGCAGGAGGCGACTCTCGGCGACAGCCAGCAGCAGGTCATCTTTTGATGGAAAGTACTCGTATATGGTGGAGCGGCCAACGCCTGCAACGTCTGCGATGTCCGTCAGGTTCGACGCCAGAAAACCTTCGGTTGAAAACATCTTCTCAGCAGCCTGCAAGATGGCTGATCTATTGAGCACCTTGTGGGCGCTGAGATTCTCTGCACGAATACGCGGCATCATTCCCTTTCGTGCGTTGAGCACTCCTGGAGGACGTTGTCGAAGGGCCAGCAAGAATGTGGCCTGATCGCGGCGACTACGTTAACGCGTCGCTAGCTATCTTGCGAACAATCTTGAGTGTCAACTCAAACTCTTGGTCGGATTCAACCGTATTCCGGGGCACGAAGTGTGACAGCTGTGCCGGTCGCGGTCACCAATACGACCTCTCCGAGGGGTGTGTAACCCACGCTGACACCGACGACAGCATGGGCGCCACGGGCCACCGCCGCCTCGACCATCGCTTGGTGGGCGGCAACCCGATCGCGGTGCACGCGTTGTTCAACGGTTCTCCGTCCGCCCCGCTCGACCAGGAGTTCCCGGATTGACCCGACATCGAGATCGAGTGCAGCCTCACCGGTGACCACACCAAGTGTGGTGTCCACCACCCAATTCGGAACGTCACCGGTTGTCGTAACGATGGGTCGCCACACGGTATGGCCTCGCTCATCGACCACCCAACCCTGCACCGTGGTAGACCAGGCAGTGCCAAAGTCCTCAATCGTCAATTCAAATCCGTCTACCCGCGGTTCGTCGATGGTTGGTTCATAGGAAGCTGGATCATCGGGCCGCCCGAACACATCATCGCGGCGCGGTTCCCTCAGCTCTTCGGACTCCTGCGCAAAGTTGGGCGTATCTGCGGGAGATTCCGGTTGGAGTGGGTCCTGGTTCGTCGGATTTACGTGCCGTCCACGGCGGGCAGCACGCAACGCCTGTCGGATCGGGCTGGGCTGTTCCGTCGACGCCCCCGGGTCGACGTCACCGCTCGCGGTGGACGTCCGCCGCCTATGGCTGTCGGTCCCCACTCTCTCTCCCTCGCTCCAGCGCCTTCCCGGCCAATATACCCTGGGACTGTGCAGTTCAACATCATCACCCTCTTTCCCGAGTTTTTCACCTCTCCGCTGCGCACAAGTCTCATGGCCAAAGCAATCACCGAAGCCACGATCGAGGTCAATCTCATCGATCTTCGCCACTATGGAGTGGGAAAGCACCGCCAGGTCGACGACGCTCCATTCGGCGGAGGAGCGGGGATGGTCATGATGGTCGGACCCATCGCCGAGGCCCTGTCGGTCCTGCCCGATTCCCATAAGATCCTGCTGGCACCGGCCGGAGAACGGTTGACCCAGTCACACCTCCAGTCATGGTCGGCCAAAGCATCGATCACCCTGGTTTGCGGCCGCTACGAGGGTGTCGACCAACGCGTCGCCGAACATCTGGTAGACGAAGAGGTATCTCTGGGTGATTTTGTCGTGATGGGTGGTGAGGTTGGCGCTCTGGCGATTCTCGAGGGCGTCGGGCGGCTGATTCCGGGAGCCGTGGGTAACCCGGAATCACCGGTACATGAATCTTTCTCGAACGGACTACTCGAGGAGCCGCACTACACCCGGCCCGCCAGGTATCTCGACTGGAGTGTTCCGGAGGTGCTGTTGTCTGGTGATCATGGCGCAGTTGAGGCGTGGCGAGCAACCCAGAGGGACGAGCGGACCAGGGTGCGCCGTCCGGATCTGTGGCAGCAAGACCGCCGGGTCGACGACTCGGGAACATAAAACACCTCCCATAGGAAATGGATCGATCGTGCTCGCCAGGCGTCGAATTCCAGGGTATGCTTCAGCCGCTCACCGTCCTGAGGCAGTCCGATGAACAAACTCGACAACGTTGAATCGCGGTTTCTCCGCGACGATCTGCCCGACATCAACCCCGGCGATACCGTGCGGGTCAACGTGCGCGTGGTCGAGGCGGGCCGGGAACGCGTCCAGGCTTTCGAGGGGGTTGTCATTGCTCGCGACGGGGGTGGCCTCCGCGAGACGATCACGGTCCGGAAAGTCGCGTTCGGCGTGGGGGTCGAACGAATCTTCCCACTCCATGCCCCGATCATTTCCAGCATTGAGGTTGTTCGTCGCGGGGCCGTACGGAGAGCAAAGCTGTACTACCTTCGTGACCGGGTCGGCAAGGCAACGCGTATCAAAGAAAAACGCTGACCAGACCTGCCGTTGGTAGCCGTACCTTCGTCGAGCATTCCGATAGGCTTGGCCCTCATGTCGTCCTTGTCCGAACCTCCCGCCCGATCTGATCCATCGGCCACCTCTTTGCCGAAACCTTCGGAAGCCCTTTCGAACGGGCATATCGGTGTACCCGAGGTGCCGGCGGAAGTCGCTTCCGACCTGGTTCGGTATCGGCTCGAACCACCACCGGAGAAGTTCGATTTCGATCCACGTCCGCCTGGTGATGACGAACCGTTCGCAGAACCCGAGAAGGAAGATCGCTCCGAAGAGAAGAAGCGACTGCCGTTGTGGCAGGAGCTACCGATTCTCCTGCTCGTCGCTCTGCTCGTCGCGATCATCGTGAAGACTTTTCTGTTCCAGAGCTATTTCATTCCCAGCGAGTCCATGCGGAATACGCTCGAAATCAATGATCGTGTCGCCGTCAACAAACTCTCATATGTCTTCGGCGACATCGAACGATCTCAGATCGTCGTGTTCGACACGTCCACTGACGATGGTGGCGAACCGATTCTCGACGCCTTCGTGAGGCTGGTGGCTGAATCGGTTGGCCTGTCGAGTCCGGATTCTGTCGTGATAAAGCGGGTGATCGGTCTCCCGGGCGAAACAATCGAGATCATCGACAATCAGCTCTACGTCGACAGCCAGCCGCTCGACGAGCCCTACCTCGGACCGGAATCGCGTATGGCGAACTTCGGTCCCGTCATGGTCGAGGACGGTTCGTACTTTCTCATGGGTGACAACCGGGCCCGCAGTTCGGACAGCCGCCGAATCGGAGCGGTGTCAGAAGAAGACATCATCGGGCGGGCCTTTGTCCGGATGTGGCCACTCAGCCGATGGTCGGGCCTCTAAGAGATCTCTGGACACGGGGCAAATACCTGCCAAACTATTTGGAGCTAATCCAACGGACTGACGGGCGACCACTTTCGATGAGCATGAACGAGGAAGACCTGGAACGGTATGAAAGCCAGGTCGAGCTGCAAATCTATAAGGAGTACCGCGATGTGCTCCCGATGTTCCGGTATGTCGTAGAAACCGAACGGCGGTTCTACCTCGCGAACAAGGTAGATCTGAACACCAGATCATCGGACGGAGCGACCTATTTTGAGCTCGAATTGGAGGACGCCTGGGTGTGGGACATGTACCGGCCCGCGCGCTTTCTACAGAACGTACGAGTGCTGAGTTTCCGCGACGTCAACATCGAGGAGTTGGAGCCGGGCACGCCTCTCTAAGTGATCGCCGCCGACCGCAGACAGCTCGCCCGCTTCGGCGAGGCCCAGGCGTTGGCATTCCTCGTGAGGCGCGGCGCTACGCTCGTCGATCGCAACCGTCGAGTTGGCCGGGATGAGCTCGACCTGATCGTGAAATGGCCTGATCGATCGTGCACGGTAGTCGAGGTCAAAACCCGCATCATGGCTGAACCCATTGAGGCCTTTGACGACCACAAAGCCGAAAAGGTCAAACGGGCGGCGAGCAAGCTCAAACCTCCCGTGGCTCGCGTCGACCTGTGTGGTGTCAGAGTCACGCCCGAAGGAGTCGAGATTCACTGGATCCCTCGCGTCACGTGATCGGCGCTCAGCGCGCCGGTAGGGTCTCGTCATGGCTGACATCTGTCTCATGGTCGAAGGTCAGGAGGATCTGACCTGGGACCGCTGGTTCCGGATAGCCGACACCGTCGAGACCCTGGGCTTTGGCGGACTCTTCCGCTCCGACCATCTCACGGCTTTGACGGGCATCAGTGGCCGGGAATCGTTGGCGTTGTGGCCTTCGCTGACGGCCCTGGCTGAGCGTACCGGTCGCATCCGCTTTGGACCGCTCGTATGTTCGATCACATTTCGTCATCCGGTGATGGTTGCGAAGATGGCAGCGTCGCTGGATCAGCTGTCCCAGGGTCGGCTCGACCTGGGTCTGGGAGCGGGCTGGCATGCCGGCGAGCACGAGATGTTCGGTATCAGGTACCCGCGCTTCGCCGAGCGGGTCGATCGCCTCGACGAAGGGGCAGCGGTCGTCCGGGCTCTCTGGAGCGGTGAGAAGACCAGCCGCAGCAGCCCCTACTATCCGCTGGTGGATGCGGAGAGCCAACCCACGCCGCGTCACCAGACGCTGATCATGGGAGGCAAGGGCGAACGAACTCTCGGCGTGGTGGCCCGTCATGCAACTGAGTGGAACTGCTCGTACGCTCCGATTGACGTGTTCATCGACAAATCAGCCGACCTGGATGCAGCCTGCCGCTCCATCGGTCGTGATCCAGGCGAGATTGCAAGATCGATGATGATTCCGTTCGCGATTGGATCGTCTGATAGCGCCGTGCAAGCTCATATTGACGCGCATCGAGTGACCTTTCCGAGCCTGCCTCCCGATCCGCAAGGATGGAAGCAGGAGGGTTTTCTCGTCGGGTCTGGAGCCGAGATCGTGGATCAGATCTCGAAGCTGGTCGAGGCCGGTGCCAGCCGATTCATGCTCCAGCAGAACGCATTGGACGACGTGGATTCGATAGAGCTGCTCGCGACCGATGTTTTACCATTCGTCTAGCCAGATATTGGCTCTACCCCGCAATCGTCCCTTGCCGGCTCTTGTGCCAACACCCCTTGTGCCAGTGTCGTCGTTCTTCCGGGCGCCCGGGAGGCACCACCACCAGATGGCCGATACCTGCCTCGATGGGTCCAGAGCACCAGGGGCAGGTATAGCGCTTGGTGGCCTGGTAGGGCTGGATCGCGAACACACTTGAACCGGCGGCTATGCCATCAGCGCCCATATCACCACCGCAAGCGTGACTCCCAGCGCGACGATCACGAGGGCTATGTCAGCAGGCTTACGTTCGGTCGGCCGGAACGGATTGAATCCCATCGTGCGATGCTAAGGCGGTCCTCGTGACTCTTCGTTCGATTGGACGCCGTCGCAAGGCGATTGCGGGGCAAGATGATTCCACTTGGTAGCCTCGGACGATGTTGAACAACGACGAATCACCCATGGAAGAACTTCTCACCGAGGACAGAGGGATGGTTCGGTGGATCACCCTCAACCGACCCGATCGACTCAATGCCATACCTCCTCACGGTTGGGACCACTTTCGCGCCGCCATGGAGGCATTCGAGGAGTCAGACCAGCGAGTGCTCGTTCTCACCGGCGCGGGAAAGGGATTCTGTGCTGGTGCCGATCTGACCCCCACCGATATCAGCCACCTGGTTGCAGGAGGGGGGCGCGACACGATGCGAACCGTCGGTCGGGCGGCCCAGGCCCTGCACGATCTCACCAAGCCTACGATTGCTGCCGTCAACGGCGTGGCGGCGGGGGCCGGCATGAACATGGCGTTGGGTTGTGACCTGGTTATCGGATCGCCTGAAGCAAGGTTCACCGAAATCTTTGTCAGGCGAGGCCTCACGGTCGATTTTGGGGGGTCTTTCTATCTGCCGCGTCATGTCGGGCTCCAGCGCGCCAAGGAGTTGTCGATGACGGGTCGGGTCGTAGACGCGGATGAAGCGTTGCGGATCGGCTTGCTGCTCGAGATCGCCGAAGACCTGCCGGCCCGGGCGCAGGCACTGGCGGAGGTCATTGCGGACAACGCCCCGCTCGGTCTGGCCTCGGTCAAAGCCAATATGAACGCGTCGTTCGATCGGACACTGGCCCAAGCCCACGAGGCCGAAGGTGCGGCCCAGATTGCCTGCTTTGGTTCGTCGGATATGAAAGAAGGGGTCGCAGCCTTCGTAGAAAAGCGATCCCCCAGATTCACCGGAACCTGAGGTTCTCCATTTGAAGATGTTGCCGATGTTGCGGGAATGAGCTCGAGTAGCTTCTCGTAAAGGCCTTGCGACCCATCAGATTGAGTTCCAGCCGGCAATACAATGATCGTTGTCAGCACCGGTGCTGATCCGGACGTATGCGGTATCTCGGGGAGACATTCGACGGGTCGAACCTGCCGGTTTGACAGGACTGGTTTGACAGGACTGGTTTGACAGGACTGGTTTGACAGGACTGGTTTGACAGGACTGGTTTGACAGGACTGGTTTGACAAGACTGGTTTGACAAGGCTGGTTTGACAAGGCTGGTTTGAAAGGATTGTTCCGGTAAGGGCTGGTTAGGTAGAGCGCTGGTCAGGTAAAAGGCTGGTCAGGTAAAAGGCTGGTCAGGTAAAGGGGAACTTCATGAAGCGCCGTTCGCTGACGGCCGCCATAGCCGCCCTGCCAGGGTGGGCCACACATCGCTGGACGGCGGGTGCCTTCGCCTGCCTGGGAATCGCTGTTGTAGCCGTAGCGCTGTTGGTCCCGACTCCAACCGCTCGCGCTTCGAACCATTTCGACGTGTACGACACGGCGTGGGAATTGCCGGTTCGTTCCATCGACAGCGAGCTCGACGCCTATATGCAGCACCTGTCGAATGCGGGGTTCACCGGTGTCTGGATATCGGTTGCTCCCATCTCAGGCCAGCTTCTGGATGAGCCGAATCAACACGGTCAAAAGATGGCGAGCTTCGGCAGCCCGAATAGCTCCTACTTCGACCACATCGACCACATTCTCACCGCCGCCGCCAACCACAATCTCGATGTGGGCATGGTCGTCGGTTGGGCGCAGAAGTACGTGGGGAACTCCGGTGCCTATCACAACGGCGGGAACGCCCCCCTGACGACCTCAAACGCTCGTAGCTACGGATCGTTCTTGGCCAGCCGCTACGCAAGCCATCCCGCGATTGGGATGTGGGTCTTCGGCGGCGACTACTACTCGATCTCCGGCGGTCCGAGTGACGAGCTGAACAACGTCGGAGTGTGGCAAGAACTCAAAGCAGGGCTCGAAGCCGGCGGTGCCACCCAACCCACGGCCTATCACGGCC
>JAHEJY010000062.1 GCA_024638625.1 Actinomycetes bacterium | reverse complement strand
TCGCCGTCGTAGTCACCGCCCGCGACGCCCATGCCCGATCCGGTGTCTCCGACCCCGGCTGATGCCGTGATATCGACAAGCTCGAAGCCGACATCGCCGCCGGCCCGGTTTTCGTAGAGACGGTTGGCCTGCCCGTCATTGGCGATATACAGATCGAGGTCACCGTCGAGATCAACGTCCGTGAACAACGCCCCGAGAGCCCGCTCATCGTGGACGAGACCGGCCTCGACCCCGACCTCGCGGAATCTGATCTCGCCCTGACCACTTTCATTCAGGAATAGCCGATCCGGAATTCCCTCGAAATCCTGAGGGAACGCACCGCTCGGTTTGGCGATTTTCCGGCCGAGGTCGATGTAGCTGCCTACGAACAATTCGGGCAAGCCGTCGCCGTTGAGGTCGCCGGCCACGGCTGCCGAGTTCCATTCGGGAGCTTCTACCCCGGAATTTTCGGAGACATCTGCAAAGGTACCGTCACCCCGATTTCGCAGGATGACGTCGTCGCCGTCGGCGGAGAGATAGAGATCGGTCCATCCGTCCATGTCGAGGTCGCTGGCGAGACAACCGTTGCCGCGCATCGCCAGATCGGTGCCGGTCTCGGTACTCACATCTACAAACTGACCCTCGATGTTGCGATACAGCCGATTTGTGGGGAGTCCTCCATTCGATTGCCAATACGCGACGTCGTCTCTCGCATGGGAGTTGACGAGGTAGAGATCGAGCCAACCGTCGGCGTCAAAGTCGATCCAGCACAAGCCGGCACCCATCATGGCGGCCGGGTCTTCTGAGATCTCTTCGGGAAAGGCGCCATGAACGAAATCGATCCCGAGAGCTGCGGTGATGTCAACGAACCCGGGTTCCTCATCTTCAGGAACGGCAGCTGCCTCGCGACCGGCTTCGGTGATCTTCAGGAGGCGGCCAGAGAACACTTCGGTCACCCAGACTCCGTCACGCGTCAACAGCATCGAGCCCGGGAAATCAAGCTGGTCGAGCACGAGTTCGCGGGTTCCCCCGGAGGTGAGCCGGCTGATGCGCCCGGTCCCCGGAAGGTAGCCGGCACCGCTGAAACACGACGCTTCATCTTCGAAGCGAGCGAATTCGAGGATCCAGATCGTGCCGTTCTCGTCAACAGAAACGTCTATCGGCATCGAGAGGCCATCGACGACCGTTCTCTGGTTGCGCTCGTCATCGATAGCGACCAGCTGCCCCGACCCGGGCGGGTAGGGGCACCCACCGGTCAAAGTGACGAGGTATTCGTCTCCGAGTCGTGCGATGCCCGTCGGAACGGGATCGATAGACAACTCCGGATTGGCCGGATTCTCGAGCCGATCGAAGCGATGAATAAACCGGGTGGTTCCGCTGCTCATCTCGATGGCAACACCGTTCTGGCTGGCATCACTGACGACAGGGACTCCGGACGGGTCAAAAGTGATATCAAACGGATTTGTGAGAGTGACGCTGTTGAGCGGTCTCATAGCTGAGGCCAGATCTTCGGGGCCCAATGGAGCCTCGATCGACAGGCGATCCGTGTCAGCGGTCAGGAGTCGTCCGGATCCGAAGTGCGCAGTAAAAACGGTTTGACCATCGGGTGAGACCCCTACCAGCGGAACGCCCGAGAGATCACCCGAATCGCGACCGCTGGGGAGCCCGGATATCACGCGTCCGATCGACCCGTCAGCGAGGCGCATGCTGACGCCGGCACTCAGGTCGTCCTCGCCGGTGCCTTCCTCCGCTATCAAGATGCTGCCATCCGGCAACGCTGCCAGCCCCAGAGGATTGATCAGCTCGTCCGCCACCACCGTCACGGAAAGATCGAGTCCTGCGTTCGGTATGTTGCTAACCGTCACACCCGGTTCCACGGTCGTCGGCGACACTTCCGCCGCCGATCGGCAACCGACCACAGCGATCGCCCCCACCATGAGGATTGCCGCAGTGGTCCTCATTCAGAGTGTCAGGGCGAGGTCGGGTCGATCGGTGATGAGGCCGTCCACGCCGATGTCGAGAAGATTCTTCATGTCGTTGACCTCATTGATAGTCCAGGGAATCACCAACAACCCGAGGCCATGCGCCTCTTCGATGCGCTCCGGGGTGACATCGGCCTGGTTGGGGGACCAGATCGACGCGCCGCGTGTCGCGTACTCCTCGAGATCGGGTGCCTGGCGAGACGTCAATGCGGCAAGTCGCAGATCGGGATTGGCGGCGTGAACGGCCCAGAGCGAGCGGTGATCGAATGACTGGATCGTCACCCTGTCGACAAGGTCGCGGCCACCGACGACCTCCAGTATCGCCAACTCGAACGGACCGGCCGTCGTGCCGTCGAAGCCGTCTCCGATTGCTTGGGGACTGTCGGGTTTGCGTTTCGTTTCAATATTGAAGAGGACGCCGAGCGCGGCTTCGCGCTGTTCTGCCGTCTTGGAGGCATCAGTCGCATAGGTCGCAACGAAATCAAAGAGGTCGTCGAGCGTAGTGATGCGATAGTCGCTGCCCGCCAGAGATGTCGGTATCGCCTCCTGGTCGGGGAAGCGAGCTTTGTCGGGATTGCGATCACACACGTAATTGCCGAGTTCGGCGACCGGCAGGTTGGCAATCATCAGATCTTCATCGGGCGTGAGCGGGTCGTCGGGGTCCGGGCCTTCCGCACCGGCAGCGAGTCCGCATTTGGACGCGTCGATGATGGGATCGTGCCAAACGACCACGCGATCGTCAGCTGTGAAGTGCAGATCGAGTTCGAGCGTCGTAACGCCGAGATCGAGGGCGGTTTCGAACGCCGGAAGGGTGTTTTCTGGCTGGATACCGCGCGCCCCCCGGTGCCCCTGGATGTCGATGGATCCTGCAGCGGCCCCCGAGACCACTGCTGTGGTGACCGGCCCTTGAAGAGCAGAGTCGGGCGTCGTCGATGACAAACTGGTGGATGATGCGGTAGTCGCAGAATCGGCGGCTCCGCATGCGGACAGTGACCACAGCACAACAGCAGTCACGACATAGAGCAAGAAAGAACCGGTCGGCGTCTCGCTGACGCCGACCGGTTCTTCTCCGTGTATCGAATATCTACCTATCGGTCTGGCCTACTCGAAGAAGGCGTTGTAGTCGGCCAGCGCCTGGTTGGCCTTGGCCGCCGCCTCGTCAAGTGCTTCCTGCGCACTCAAGCCTCCGTTCAACACCGCGTCGTACGCCTCGACAATGATTCGGCGAATCTCGGGGAACGGGCCGGCCCGTCCTCCCAGCACCGCGTAGTTGATGCTGCCGTCGGCATTCGTGGTATTGGTTGTCGCCAACTGGTCGATCGCCGTCACGAAGTTCGGATTCTCGGCCCAGAACGTGCTCAACTCATCAGGCGGTGAGTCCTGCAAGCTCGCCAGTACCGGGAAATAGCCCGTGCCGGTATGCCAGGTGACCTGCTGGTCGGCTTCAGTCATGAACTTCATGAAGTCCCATGCTGCCGCGTCCTTGGCATCGTCTTCGTCATCGATCAACCACAACGCGGCGCCACCGATCACAACGCCGTTGCGCTCGCTGCTGTCGCTGTGGGGGATGAAGGCCGTCTTGACCTCAAAGTCGGCTCCGTCCTGCATACCGCGAGCACCCGACGTCGAGTCGAAGTTCATGGCAGCCTGTCCGGCGAAGAACACGCTGTCGGTATCCGACCACGTGTTGCCAAGGTTCGGCGCATGACCGTCGGCGATCAGACCGCTGAGGAACTCAAACACCTCGGCGCCCTGGCCCTTATTGAACTCGACTTCGGTGGCACGAGCTGTTCGCCCGTTGTCGTTGTTGAAGTACAGACCTCCGCTGTTGGCAAGGATCTGCTCGAAGAACCATCCGACGGTTCCAAACGTCGCGCAGAACTCGACTCCATTCGCTTCCAACGTATCACACGTGTCCAGGAAATCTGAGAACGTCCAGTCGGGCGCCGGAGCGTCAAGGCCGGCCGCCTCAAACATATCCGCGTTGTAGTACACGATCGGAGTGCTCGAGTTGAATGCCAAGGCAACCATGCCGGTTTCATCCGAGTAATAATCCCGGGGAGCCGCCAGATATGACTCGGCGTCGCCTGCTGCCATGAGTGTGTGCGCCGGCACCAATCGACCTGTGTCGAACATCGTCTGGGCTGCCAGGTCGAAGTTCTGCACGATATTGGGCTCGGTTCCGGTTTCGAACGCTGCGAGCAGAGCGTTGTAGGTGTCATCGTACGAACCCTGGAAGGTCGCATTGACCTGGACTGCGTCCTGGCTTGCGTTGTAGCGGCCGACCAGTTCGTCGACCACTGCACCAAGATCGTCAGCCATGGCATGCCAGAACTCGATCTGGACGACATCGGCCATCGCTTCGGTGGTGTCCGTCGTGCCGTCGTCGGTCGGCTGCGTCGTCACCGTCGGAGCCTCGGTTGTATCCGTGCCCGGATCCGTTACCGGATCGTCGCTCCCGCACGCCGCGGCCACCATGGCCAATGCGAGGAACAAGGCGAATAGCTTGCGTCTCATGTGTTTCCTTCCCTCCTCCGGGTGCTACCCGGATGGTTTCCTTACTTGTTGTTTCTCCAAGATGTCAGCCTTTCAGTCCTGACATCGCGATTCCTTTGACCAGTTGCTTTTGGGCCACCAGGAACACGACCAGTGTGGGGACCATAACAATCATCGCACCCGCCATGATCGCGCCCCAATCCGTGGCCCGCTCCTGATTCACGAGGAAGAACCGAATGCCGATCTGAGCGGTCCGCATACTCTCGTCGTTCGTGATGATGAGGGGCCACAAGTATTGGTTCCATGCCCCGAGGAACGAAAAAATCGTGAACGCGGAGATGCCACCCTTGCTGAGGGGCACCACGACCTTCCAGAGGTAATACCAATTGGACGCTCCATCCACCTTGGCGGCATCAAACAGATCCCGGGGCAACGTCAAGAAGAATTGCCGGAGCATGAAGACGCCGAAGGCGCTCGCCAGGAACGGCACCGCCAATCCTGCGTACGTGTTGGCCCAGCCGAGATCGCTGATCGTGATGAAGTTAGGAATAAAGATCAGCTCGAAGGGGACGAAGAGGCTTCCGATCACAAAGGCGAAGAGAGCGTTCTTGAAGCGGAAGTCGAACATGGCAAACGCATAGGCCGCCAGCACGCTGAAGAGCACCTGGCCAATCGTGATCAACCCGGTTTGCACAAAGCTGTTGAACATGAATCTGGCAAACGGCGTTGCGTTCCACGCTGTCCGGTAATTGTCGAACACCCACGTGTCCGGCAGCAGCTCGGGCGTTGGACGCGTCACGATCTCCTTGAGGGGCGTGAAACTCATGAAGAACGCGATGATGATCGGCGTGGAAACCAACAAGCCAATAGCGATCAGGACTATATGGAGTGGAATCTCGCCCCATTTGAATTTGTCAGCGCGCTTGGGACGGGCGATCTCGACAGCTTGCTGTTCGACAGCGTCAAGTGTTGTCACTGGTAATGCACCTTCTTGCCAAGGCCGCGGAACTGCAGGAAGGAGAACACCATGATGATGATTGCCAGCATGAAGGCCTGGGCTGAAGCGAGTCCCCGGAACGAGGTCCCCACGAACGCATCGATGAACACCGAGTAGACAAGATTGGTGGTTGCTTGACCAGGGCCTCCGTCGGTCAGAATGTTGATTTCACCGAACGCCTGCAAGCTGATGATGACGTTGATGACCGCCAGGAAGAAGAGGGTGGGCGAAAGCATCGGCAGCGTGATGTACCGGACCCTCTGCCAAGCCGACGCACCGTCGACTTTGGCAGCTTCGTACAGGGTGTCGTCGATCGACTGCAAACCGGCAAGCGCGATGATGACGTTGAAACCGAGTTGACGCCACACGACCGCAATAATCACTGCGACCAGAGCGAACGTTCGATCAGTCAGCCAGTTGGGACCATCGATGCCGATGAAGCTCAGCCAGTGATTGATGAATCCGACTACCGGGTTGTAGAGAAGCCGAAACAGCACGCCCGCGATGGCACTGCTGATGACCACCGGCACAAAGATCAGCATCCGGTGTAGCCAGGACAACCGGCGAACCGGATACGAAAGCAACAATGCGATCGCGACCGCGAGAACGATTCCGATAGGCACCGTACCGACCATGAACCACATCGAAACCTTGACGGTGTTCCAAAACTCACTGCTACCGAGGAGCCGCGTGTAATTCTCGGCGCCGACAAAGATTTCCTGATTACCGAACGGTGCGACACGATTGAGCGATAGTCGTAGAGACGAGACGATCGGAAAGTAGACAAAGATAGCGAGGATGATGAACGTGGGCGCGAGATACAGGTAGGCAGAGCTGCCTTTGAACCAACGTTTCATCAATCCAGGTTTCGGGGCCTCAACAGTCGGAACGCTCAATTCCGAGCCGTCAAGCTGACCGGTAACCGCCATGATCCTCCCCAGCAATCGATTTGACACTAGCAAGCTCGTCGGGCGACTCAACCGGCAAACGACACCGGCTCGCCATCAGGATCACCGCTGCAAGAGGAAGGCTTCGGTGTTACATCCAGCTCCGAGACAGGACGGCCTGCCGACATCTCGTCGATCGTGACTCTCGAAACTCAGACGAAAGCTGCAGGTGATCAGCTGACGATGCGACGAATAGGGGAGTCGTGCGTCATTGGCTCCGGATCGGCAAGCTGTTCGGTACTGCACGACTCGGGATCCCGATCGGGACGCCACCGCAGCATCTTGGTGGTACCGCGGAAGCGCCCTGCGGTCGACCAGTTGTAGCGAACCTCGACCACCCGCTCCGGACGGACCGGAATCCACGAGTGATCGCGTCCGCTCGCACCACTCCATCGGTTGGGAGCTCCCGGCATCGAACCATCGGCGTTGGCCTCGGCATCCATCCAGCCTGACCACGGGTGACCGCTGATGTCGTCCAGAGCCAAAGGCTCCATATCTTCGGTCAACTCCGCCCGTTTCTTGGCGGTGAAGCTCGCCGCCACACCGACGTGGCGGAGCTGACCCTCGGGTGTATAGAGGCCCAGGATCAACGAGCCGACGCCGTCGCCGGATTTGTGCATCCGGTACCCGGCAACCACGCAGTCGGCACTTCGAACATGTTTGAGCTTGAACTGCGTTCGCTTGTTCGGGGCGTAGCCGTCGCCAAGCGGCTTGATGATGAGCCCGTCCAATCCGGCACCTTCGGTGGTGTTGAACCACTCCATTGCCAGCGTCTCATCCCGGGTCGCCGGAGCCAGGTGGATCGGCGGCTCGAATGTTCCTGCAATCTCTTCGAGCGCTTCGCGTCGAACGTGAAACGGCCGATCGAAGAACGATTCGTCATCGAGCGCCAGGACATCAAACGCGATGAAGTTCGCGGGCGTTTCTTCGGAGAGTTTCTGTACCCGGGATTCAGCCGGGTGAATTCGTTGTCCGAGCGCGTCGAATTCGAGGCGGCCGTCGATGCTGACAATGATCTCCCCGTCCACAACACATCGGTCAGGCAAGCTCTGCTTGAGAGGCTCGATCAGCTCGGGGAAATAGCGATTGAGGGGCTTCTCGTTCCTCGACCCCAGAACGATCTCATCGCCATCGCGGAACACGATGCATCGGAACCCATCCCACTTCGGCTCGTATGACATGTCGCCTGCCGGCAGTTTGGGAACCGGCTTTGCCAACATCGGCTTGAGCGGGGGCATGACCGGAAGCTTCATAGCTTCCCAGACTATTGCATTGCATTCTGAGCAACCCACCCGAACCGGCTTGTTGCTCTCGCCCATCTAGTTCTGGAGAAAGGTCTGCAGCCATCGTGTCCGATCGAATGTAGGAAGCTTCCCTTCGAAGCCGCCTTCCTTGACTAACGAACCGGCTGCATGTCACGACGCTCGATGATGCCGTCGGCGTGAACGGCGAAACGCCCTTCGGATGCGGCATGGACATGACCGGGCGACGGCCACGGCCAACCACCGAACTGGGTGCGTCGGTAATCCATCACCGCCTGTTGCAGTTCTTCGGGGGTGTTCATCACGAACGGTCCCATTTGATAGACCGGCGCACCGATCGGACGACCTTGCAACACCAGAAACTCCGCAGGACCACCTGCGTTGGTAACGGTGGTTGTCATCCCGGGATTCAGGCGGGCTCCGGTGTTCGGTGCAATCCGGGTTCCGTCGACATCCGCTGCTTCACCGTCGAAGAAGTGCAGCATCCGATTGACGCCGGCGGCGGCGGTCGGCATCTGCCAGGTGGCGCCCTCCTGGAGCCTCACCAGCCAGATCGCCATGTCAGAGCCCGGCTGTGATGCCCACGAGTCCGGTGGGGCGCCGGGGGAGCGAACCCCGTCGATTTCACCGGCGATGATGTCAACCGAAACACCGGGTCCGGCTGCGACGGTCGGAATATCTTCGCTCCACAGGATGGCGAAGTGAGCCGGCACCATCTTTGATTCGGGTGGCAGGTTGAGCCAGATTTGGAAGAGTTCCAACGGATTGTCGTCGTCTTCTCGGATGAGCGGAAACATCTCTGCGTGCATGATCCCGGAGCCGGTTGTGAGCCACTGGGTGTCACCGCCCCCATAGCGGGCCGTGGCCCCCAGCGAATCGGAATGATCCACGTAGCCGCGACGTACGACCGTGACCGTTTCGAAGCCCCGGTGGGGGTGCTGTGGGAAACCGGGAACGCGATCGCCGTGGTACATGCTCCAGCCGTCCTTGCCGGAAAAATCCGACCCGAGATTCCGGCCGGTCAATGATGCAACTGGACCGAGGTCGCTTGCTCCTGCCGGGTAGTGATCGACATGATGGACCGTGAAAATGAAAGGATCGATGCCGTCCCAGGTAAAACCCAGGTCGACGAGCTCGAGTATCGAAGTAGTCATGTTTTGAGAGGATACAGAGAGCCTGTTGCTGTCACGAGCCGCTACATTTTCGCAATGCTGCAGAGTGACCGCATCCGCCTAAGGCCGGTCGTTTCGGACGATATCGATGCGATGGTGCGAATCCGCACGACCCCCGAGGTATGGGCGCGTTGGATGGGCGAGGACGTCGAGGCGGACGTGCGCGAGGCCATCGAACTGGAAGACCTTCACTATCTCGCCATCGAGGATCCAGACGGAACCGTGATCGGCGGGATTCAGTGGGAAGCCGAAACTGATCCGGACCACCGCCATGCCGGTATCGACATCTATCTGGACCCGTCGGTCCACGGCCAGGGGATCTGCACCGAGGCTGTGCGCATGCTGGCCAACTACCTGTTCGTCGAGGTAGGCCATCATCGCATCACCATCGACCCGAGCGCAGACAACGCCGCCGCGATCCGATGTTACGAAAAGGTCGGCTTCAAGCCGGTCGGCATCATCCGCCAGGCCGAACGGGGACCGGATGGATCCTGGCACGACGGATTATTGATGGACCTGCTTGTCGAGGACCTGGCGGCTACTGAAGATCCAGGCGATAGGTAGACAACGTCTCGTTTCCGGTCTCCGTGATGAGTACTTGCTCTTCGAGCTTTATCCCCTCGGGCGCATCGAGTTTGCCGACATAGGACTCCACACAGATCACATGGCCGGGTTCGAGAACTCCGTCGAAACCAACCGTGTCCCACGAATCCTTGAAGAACACCGAAGGCCATTCGTCTGCCAGGCCAACCCCGTGGTATTGCACCGAATAGCGCCGATATTCGTCCGGGTCGCTGGTCAATGCTTTGAAGGTCAATTCTTTGAGCGTGACGCCCGGTCCCAGCAAGTCGGTGTTGTGCCGAATTTGTTCTGCCGCCATCTCCCAGGCATCTCGTTGGCGTCGCTTGGGCTTCACTCCTCCGGCGATCCAACTGCGGGAAACGTCAACGCAGTACCCGTATGCGCCGATGAGATCGGTATCGAAGGCAACGACGTCGCCGGCTTCGATGACCCGGCTCGAACTCTCCTGAAACCATGGGTTGGTGCGGGGACCCGATGACAGCAGTCGGGTCTCGATCCATTCGCCGAATCGGATGATGTTTTCGGCGTGGAGAACTGCCCACACCTCGTTCTCGGTCATCCCCGGCTCCATGGCCTCAAACATCTTCTGCATAGCTGTTTCGCAGGCATGGATTGCGCACCTCATTGCGATGATTTCTTCGGGCGACTTGATGCCGCGAGCGATCTCCATGAGCTCCTCGCCATTGCCGACTTCTACCCCGAGACGGTCGAGCGACAGGACGGCCAGAGGATTGGCCCGATCGAGCGCCAAACGCCGGTTGCCCCCGCCATAGGTGTCGATCATGTCCGAAATCTCTGCCGACCAGCGTCTGACGTTGCGGTCGGTCTCCTCGCCGGCAAACTGATACATCCACTGAACCGCACTGCGCATCTCGTCGACGAGATCGAGGTGGGCGGAGAGGTGTTCTGCCGTCATGTAATCCCACACGACCACGGGGCCTTCAGTCATGACGAGCGCATAGCGGGTGGGGTTGTGGGCCACCCAGACCTGCATGTTGGTGCTGTCGGTGGCGTAGCGAATGTTGATGGGGTCATAGAGCAGAACGCCGGCGTAGTCGAGCTCCCGCAGCGCCTTGCGAACCCGTCCGAGCCGGTAGGCGCGGACGGCGCTCAGATCAGGGGTCGCCAGTCCTGCCGAAGCCCATTCCGACAGAGCAGGTTCGCCCGGGCCCAATGTGTGGAGATTCAGACGGGCAGCACTCAGAGTTTCGGGAGACGGTCGTTGGTGGGCGCCGATCCTGGCACGGTGGCGGCCCATAATGGGCGGATTCGTCAATCGGTGGACCCGGCCTCTTTCCGCAGCTGGTCGTCCAGCGTTGCGTCGTATGCGGCGCGGCGGGCCGGATCCCGGAGGACGGTGTAGGCCTCCTCGATGCGGGCGGTTCTCTTGCCGCCGGCCCCGCCCCCGCCGAATTGGCCGTATGTGAAGGTACTGGCGCGTTTGAAGGCAGCTTCGATCTCGTCGGCCGAAGCATTGCGGTCGACGCCCAGCATCACGTAATGGCTGATCATCCCCGGAGGCTACCACCGGCCTACGTTCCGATCCGTAGGCTGGCAGCATGCTTTCGGCGGCACAGCTCCAGCAATTCGCTGACCAGGGATTCCTCCTGATTCCCGAAGTTCTCGTCGACGCCGACCTCCAGCCTCTGGAAGCCGAATACGAGGACGCCCTGTCCGAAGCGGCCGCTCAACTCTTTCAGCGCGGGCATATTCGGTCGACCTACGACGACCTGCCGTTCGATGATCGCTATATGACGATCCTCAGTGAGAGCCCATCACTCTTCTATTACCTCGGCATCTCGCTCCCGCTCGACTACGAGGGGCTCGATCCCAATCTGGTGCGAGCCCACACGGGGCAGCACCTTTTCGGGTTGCTGCGTCATCCCAAGATCCTCGACATCGTCGAATCGGTGCTCGGCGGCGAGATCTCATCGAACCCGATCCAGCAGGTTCGGCTCAAGCCCCCACAGCGACTGCTCACGGGAACCATGGCGGACTACTCCAATGTTGGTGCGACCACCTGGCATCAGGACCTGGGGGCGGCCATGGACGAGGCCCTGGACACCGAACTGCTGACGGTGTGGTTTGCGATGACCGATGCGTCCGAGGAGATGGGCTGCCTCCAGGTGATCCCTGGATCCCACAAAGACAGCGCTCTCAGCCTGCATTGTCCGGGCAAGAACAACCAGGCGGAGAATTACATCCCGACCTCCATTCTTCAACGACACGGCATCAATCCGGTATCGCTCCCGTGCCGGCGCGGTTCGGTGGTGCTGCTCACCAAGTACACCGAACACGGCGCACTTGCCAACGAATCCGATCGACTCCGGTGGAGTTTCGACCTGCGATATCAAAAGACCGGCGAACCGACCGGGCGTCCGGCGTTCCCGTCCTTCGTATGGCGAAGTCGCTCGCGACCCGAAACCGAGATAACCGATCCGCGCGTGTATGAGAAGGCCTGGGCCGACACCCGCCAACGCGTGCTTTCTGGAGAACAGACGGGCCCCTTGTACGAACAGGATCGCTGGCTGCGCAATCGCGACAACCCGGTGTGCGCGTGATGCCTCAGTTCTCCCTGACTGCGGATCAGGCCGCCTTGCTCGGCGAGGCTGATCGCTTCGCGCGCAACGAGCTCTATCCGCTTGCCGAGAAGATGGACAACGAGGAGTGGTGGCCGGATGGGATCATGGCCCAGCTCGGAGCCCAGGGCTTTCTAGGAGCCACGATCCCGGAGAAATATGGCGGAGCCGGCATGGGGCTGCTCGAAGCAGGACTGGTCATCCAGGCGTTTGCCCGCTGGAACCACGCTTTCGCCCTCAGCTGGGGCGCCCACGACAACCTGTGTGCCAACAATCTCTATACCAACGGCAGCGATCAGCTGCGGGAACGCTATCTGCCGAAGCTGTGCTCGGGCGAATTCATCGGTGCCCTGGGCCTCACGGAGCCCGGAGCCGGCTCGGACGCGCTCGGATCCATGCGGACCCGGGCCGTTCGTGACGGCGACACGTACGTTCTGAACGGCGCCAAGATGTACATCACCAATGGGTCGATAGCCGATGTTGTCCTCGTGTATGCGAAATCACAACCTGACCGCGGTAACAAGGGGGTGACTGCTTTCATGGTCGAAACGAAGTCGCCTGGATTCAAGGTCGCCCAAAAACTCACCAAAATGGGCTTCCGGGGCAGCCCGACATCCGAGCTGGTATTCGAGGATGTCGTCGTGCCCGTCGAAAACATCGTGGGGACCGAACACGAAGGCCACCAGGTCGTGATGAGTGGCCTCGACATCGAACGGGCTGCTCTGGCGCCGATCAGCATCGGAATCGCCGAGCGGGCTCTGGAGCTCTCGATCGACTATGCCAACAACCGGCACCAGTTCGGCAAGCCGATCGCCAGCTTCCAGATGATCCAGTCACGGATCGCGGACATGTACACCTGGATCGAGACGATGAAGGCGTTCACCTATCAGGTCCTGGCCGAACTGGCGGATACCGACGGAGCGGCCGCGGGCCGGGGCGAGGTGCACGCTCGTACCGCAGCCGTGATCATGTACAACGCCAATATGGTCAACCAGATCCTCGACAACGCAGTCCAAATCCACGGAGGTTCGGGCTACCTCTGGGAAACCGAGATCAACCGGCTCTTCCGGGCGACAAAACTCGGAGAAATCGGTGCCGGTACCACCGAAGTCCGAAAGATGATCATCGCCGGCGAGATACTCGGCCGCTAATCGGCACCCGGTGCCCAGGGCGGAGGACGTTTCTCGAGATATGCGGTCATCCCGGATTGGCCTTCATCCGAGGCGAACAACCTGGCGGACAGGTCACCCATCTGCGAAATCGCTTCCTCGAAGCCCAGCGTCGGAACGGTACGCAGAATGCTTTTGGCGGCCGCGAGTGCCTGAGGTCCTCCCAGGAGCAGGTCGGAAACAATCTCGTCCACCGCATCGTCCAGCTGATCCGCAGGCACCGCATGATTGATGATCCCAAGCCGTGCAGCATGCAGGGCGTCGAACCGGTTTCCCCGCAGAAAGGCTTCACTCGCTTCGGCTCCGCGCATTTTCGGGAGGCAGATGACTGAGATGATCGCAGGAGCCAGTCCCAGCCGAACCTCGGTGAATCCGAATTTGACATTGTCGATGGCAACAGAGATATCCATGCTGGCGGCCAGCCCTGTCCCGCCTGCCACGGCGTGACCAGCGATCCGACCCACGAACGGCTTGGGCGATCGGAGAATCCGGGCAAACAATCTGGCCGGGTCCGCGCCGACTGGAGCCGGATGATCCGTGGTTCGCTCCGAGAGGCTCGCACCGGCACAAAACACGGTGCCGGAATTCGTGACGACGACCACCCGCACCGACTCGTCGGCCTCGGCGTCGTCAAGCGCCCGGTGGAACTCGCCGACGAGCGTCGAACTCAGAGCGTTACGGTTCGCCTCATCGATCAATGTGATGGTGAAGACGCCGCCGTCCCGGCCTGTGTGAATCGTGGTGTCTATGTTCTCGTTCCCTTCGCCGGTCCGTCGGTGGGGGCTCCCGCAAAAGCCTGGGCTTTGAGCATCCAGTCGCGAGCAACGGGGGTGGCCACCAGCTTCGTGTCGTCGAGATGGCGTCGCTGCGTGACCACCAGACAGAAGTCTTCGGCCGGTCCGGTCACGACTTCGGCGGCGTCGGGCGGGCCGAACGCCCAGATCTCGCCCGAGGGGGCGTTCAGCTCGACGCGCACAGCATCATCAGGAACGTCGAGACCCCGATTTCGGTATGTCCATGATCGGGTCATGAAACCGAGGTTGGCGACATGGCGAAGCCGCTCGGTGGGGACCCGGGAGAGGCCGGTTGCGTCGACGATATCCTGGCCGTGGGCCCAGGTTTCCATCAGCCGGGCGGTGAGAAACGACGTCGAACCCATGGATGGTCCATACCAGGGGACCCGCTGGTCGTTTGATAGTTGGGTGGCAGCCTCCCCAAGGCGAATTCGGGCCTCCCTCCAGCGCGCTACGAGTGACGGCGGGTCCAATGGACGTAATTCGCCGAGCGTGAATTCGTCAAGAGCTTCATCTCCCTGAGAGGCCGCCCCGGCCAATTCGTGCGCCAGAGCCTCGAAGCGCGTGGGGTCGATGAGGGCGATCACTGCGGTCTCATCGAAATAGGTCAGGTGAGCGATCTGATCGGCGACCGACCACCGTGGGCTCGGGGTCGGAAGTTTCCAGTCGACGTCGTCTAGTTCCGCGATCAGGAGTTCGAGGGCATCATGTTCGATCGCCAGATCCCGGGCGACAACCGCTACATCCACACGTTCCTCCTTCCGCCCAAGCTTAAAGTGGCACCTCATGAGCGCCATCGGACAGCCCATCCGCAGCCGGCTCGATATCTCGTCCGCCGAGTATCAGTCGAACCTCGCTGCCATGGAAGCCATGTGGGCCGAGGTCGCCGCCGAGATGGAAAGCGTTCCCGGGATCGGTGGCCAGCGTTATGTCGATCGTCATCGCCGCCGCGGAAAAATGCTCGTGAGAGAGCGGATCGAGATGCTCGTCGACCCCAACACGCCGTTTCTCGAGCTGAACGTATTGGCGGG
>JAHEJY010000061.1 GCA_024638625.1 Actinomycetes bacterium | reverse complement strand
GGCGGTGCCAGGCATTTGAAGAAAGAGCAATGCCAGAGTCGCCCGGATGAACTTGTTGAAAACGAGCCCGAGGCCGATGGCCATTTCCCATATGGCCAATACAGGAACGAACCAGTCTGGATCAACGAAGTAGACGGTGTTGCGGACCAGTTCCTCGGCCGGGCTCATCCCGGGAAAGAGCTTCAGTGCTCCGAACCAGAGAAAGATCACGCCCAATCCGACTCGCACAATCGTGAGTGCATACCGCGCTGCCCATCGGGTGAGCATGGCGTCGAGTCGCTCGAAATTCATGTCGAAAGGCTACGTTGCACGGGCGCCTAGGCGATGGCGGTTGTCACGTGTTTCGAGGCCGGCGAACAATGACCTTTGGCCCTCTCCTGGATCACGTGCATTCCCTACGTTGACCATGAGGTGATCATCATGAAGGTACTTCGACTGATGGGCGCAGGCGTGGGCTTGCTGGCGTTGGGCGGCCTGGTTCGGCTCCGGTGGATAACCGGGAAGGGCTGGGGGGTTGAGGGCATTGATCGGCACAAGAGTCTTCCGGGTGATGACGTCATTATCCGACCCCACCAGACTCTGACTCACGCCACAACCATCGGCGCTCGTCCCGAGGCCGTCTGGCCGTGGATTGTGCAAATGGGCGTGGATCGGGCCGGCTGGTACACGCCGCAATGGGTTGACCGCTACCTATGGCGGGTCGGCAACGTCAGCAAGGACGAGATTGATCCAGGGCTTCAATCTCTGGAGGTCGGGCAACGGATCCTGGACGGGCCGGAAGGCACCGCCGAGTTTGAGGTTCGTGACGTTCAGGTCAATCGTGCGCTTGTGCTCCATTCCCGCCGTCATCCGGTAACCGGTGTGCCCCCCGACCTGTCATCATCCGACCCCGGTCCCTATTTCGATTTCAGCTGGACATTCGTTCTCGAAGAAACTCCTCGTGGGAACACGTTGCTGTTGATCCGAACGAGAGGCATCGCGCAAGCTCCCTGGTTGTTCCAGCGGTTGGCCTGGCTGCTCTGGCCAATGTTCGATTACGCGATGGCACGCTGGATGTTGCTGGGCATCAAGGCAAGAGTCGAGGCAGTAACCCGGGAAGGTTCGGTCAGTTCCTGACGTTCGAAAGATCCTCGGCGATCTTCGATCGAAGGGCCACGAGGTCGGTCGTGATGGTCAGCATACGGAAACCTCGCTCGATCCGATCCCGGGCCACCGCTGCATTGCTGTGCATGCCCGGCACGACCCCGTGTCGCCCGCATGCCTCCAGAATCGTGTCGAGGGCCGTGAGAAACTCCGGGTCATTCTGATCGCCCGGAGGGAGTCCCATGCTGATCGACAGGTCGGCCGGACCGACGTAGATCGCGTCCACTCCCGGTACGGCCAGGATTCCGTCCAGGTTCTCCATCGCAGTTACCGTCTCGATCATCGGGATCACCGCAACGTCCTGGTCAGCTCTCTCCCAATAGTCGGCGCCCTCGAGCGGCTGGACTCTGGTCGGTCCGTAGCTACGGGATCCGATCGGTGCGTACCGGGCTGAAGCCACTGCGGCCTCACATTGATCGACCGTGTTGACCATGGGCACGATTACCGCCATGGCCCCGGCGTCGAGCGCCCGGCCGATATGTCCGAACTGATTCTCGGGAACCCTCACGACCGCTGTCGAAGAACCTGTTGAGATCGCCTGCAGCATGCCGATCGAATCTGCGTAGTCCACCAAACCATGCTGCATGTCGATGCACACATAATCGAGGCCGATCGAGGCCATCGCCTCGGCTCCCACGCTCCCCGGAATGGTCAGCCAGCCGCCGAGAGCAACATCGCCGTCGCCCCATCGTTCGCGCAGCGGATTGGGGCGCATCTAGAGGCTTCCGAATACCCTGGTCTTCGGCTCCACATACTCCAGCAATCCCTCGAGCCCGGCCTCGCGACCGATACCAGACTCCTTCATGCCGCCGAAGGGCGCCTCGGGCGATCCGGGCGCCCAGTCGTTCACTCCCACCAATCCGAACTCGAGCGCTTCTGAAACCTTGAGGGCGGTCTTCAAGTCCTCGGTCCAGACATAGGCGGCCAGCCCGACGTTCACCGAATTGGCCCGGTGGATGACATCGTCCAGATTGTCGAAAGAGGTGATGGGCATGACCGGGCCAAAGACTTCTTCGGTCATGACGGGAGAATCGTGCGCAACATCGGTGATGACGGTCGGCTGATAGAAGTATCCGGCGCCCTCTGTTCCTTCGCCGCCCGTGATGATTCTTCCGCCTGCTGCTGCAGAGTCCGCAACGATGCGACTCACCCGTTCGAGCTGGGTCTGATTGATCATCGGGCCGATGGTGGTGTCGGGGTGCATGCCGTCGCCGATCACCTCCTGCTCGGAGAGCAGTGCTGTTGCTTTGGTGAACTGTTCCGAAACCGCCTCATGCACGTAGAACCGCTGGGGCGCGATGCAGACCTGGCCGCCGTTACGGAACTTGGTCTTGACTGCCGATTTGGCGACCGATTCGATGTCGGCGTCCGGGAAGATCAGCACCGGCGCGTTTCCTCCCAGCTCGAGAGACAACTTGGTTACCGTCCGCGACGCGCCGTCCATGAGCAACTTGCCCACCCGCACCGAACCGGTGAACTGGATCTTCCTCAGCCGGTGATCCGCCAACATGACTTTGCCCATGGGGTCGGGATCACCGTTGATCACATTGAAGACCCCGGGAGGCAATCCGGCGTCCATGAGTGCCTCTCCCAACGCCATGGCAGATCTGGGCGTGTGCTCGGAGGGGCGAACGATCACGCTGTTGCCCGCCGCAAGAGCAGCGGAGGCGGCTCTCGCCACGTTGTAGATAGGGAAGTTCCATGCGGTTATGACGCCAACCACGCCATAGGGCATGTACGTCACGTCCATGTGACGCCCGGGGGAGCGGGACGGAATGATACGACCACCCAGACGCTTTGCCTCTTCTCCCATGAAGGCGAGAAACGCCCCGGGAGTTCCCCATTCTGCCTTGGACTGTGCGAAGGGTTTGCCTGACTCCTCGGTGGTCAGGCGGGCGTATTCATCGCGCCGTTCATAAATGAGATCGGCAGCTTTGAGGAGGACCGCGGCGCGCTTGTAAGGGTTGGTAGACGCCCACCCCTCTGATGCCTCACTGGCGGCATCGATCGCCGTTGTGGTGTCTGCTGCCGCATGCTCGGAGCGTCCGTAAGGGATCCGCTCCAGCAGTTCTTCGGTGGCCGGGTTGAGAAGATCCCACATTCCATCCCCGCTGGCGCCGACCCACTCTCCCCCGATCAGCTGTTTGTTGGTAGCCACATCTCTCCTCTGCCGTATTGGGTGGTAAGGCTACACCGGCAGATTTCCCCGCTAGATCCGCACTTCATAGAAGAGCTCGGTGGGAGCATCGAGATCATGGAGGGTGAATTGGCTGAAGCCAGCTTCACTCACCAGGCGCTCGGCAACCTCAGGATTGAATCCCAGAGTGCCCAGGCCCATGCCGCCTTCTTCGGAGAGACCAGAGGCGAGGCAAGACGTGAGAGAGAAGCCGTATTGCATGGCCAGCACCGGATTCTTGCGGTTGTTCTCAAAACCGGGCTTCGATTTGATGTCTTTGATCACAAGTACACCATCGGGGTCGAGAACAGAGCGAATGGCCGCGAGCGCCTGGTCGGGGTGAGGCATATCGTGGAGCGTGTCGAGCGCAAAGGCGACGTCGTATGAACCGGTGAGATCCTCGGCCCGACCCTCGTGAAACACGGCGTTCTCGAGACCGGCGGTACGTTTTCGTGCTCGACGCAGTGCCCTTGGGGAGGGATCGATACCCACGAAACGACTCGCACGAAACGCCTTCGCCATGGCCTCGATCGCCACGCCGGATCCGCACCCCACCTCCACGACGCGCGCTCCTGTCGACAGTCGCTCTTCCAACCCGGGGATCGCCGGGAGCACGACCGGTAGGAAGAAACCCAGGACGGAAGGGCGTGACATCCGTTCCGTCGTTCGTGTGGCGATGTCTCCCTGGTCTTCGTAGCTGAATCCGCCGCCGGTCTGCATCGCCTGGATCAGCAATTCGATGACGTCCGGCCCCGTTATACCCGTGAATGCACCGGCAGCGTAGAACAGGCTTTCGTCCTCGTCGGCCAGCACGGCTGCGCCAGGTGGAGTCAGTTCGAAGGTTCCCTCATCGTGGTCGACCAGTCCGGCGGCTGCTTGTCCGTAGAGCCATTCCTCGATCCATCGTTCATCGGTGTTGGTTGCCGTGGCAAGGTCACGGGGAGTCATGGGGCCGGCGCCGGCCATCGCCCGATACAGCCCCAATCGATCGCCTGCGTGGATCATCACAGCGACGAGTTCGCCCTCTTTGTATTTCCAAACCTTCAGCGCAAATCTGCGGATGCTGTCGAGATCCATGACTCCTCTTTCTTGCCTTTGGTTCTAGCACTTCGGTGTCGATGATTTATCGCAGCCAGGAAGTGGGAGTTCCCCCGGTACCCGCTCTAGCATTGCTGATCCACATGAGAATTGTCATTGTTGGTGCCGGCGCAGTCGGCACATATTTGGCCGAACGACTCTCGCTCGAGGGTCAAGACGTCGTCATCATCGAGTCCACGCCATCCCGGGTCGCACAACTCCAATCGACCCTTGATGTGATGGTGGTATTAGGCAACGGATCGTCTCCCGTCACCCTCGCCGAGGCCCAGGTCGAGAAGGCCGAACTTCTCATAGCGGTTTCGGACAATGACGGAGCCAACGTCCTTGCCTGTCACCTCGCGCACGAAATGGGTGTTCCCCGGACCGTGGCCCGGGTCGAAGATCCGGGCTTGCGGGATGGACTTTCGAAGCTCGGTGTCGACGTCGTCATCGAACCGCGCGAAAACGCGGCTCAAGAAGTCATAGATCTCATCCGCGGGGGTGGGGTATCGGAGATCATCGAGTTCGGCAATGGGGGGCTGGTTCTGCTCGGAGGGCGGGTCGGAAACGATGCTCCGCTGGTAAACCGAAAGCTATCGGAGCTACGCGAGGAGTTCGGAGGTGGCGAGTGGATCCTCGCTGCCGTTGTTCGCGGATCAGAGACCATCGTCGTACGAGGAGAACGGACGCCCATCGAACCCGGGGACCATGCGCTCATCATGACCCTCAAAGGGTCAGAACAGACCGCACTCGATTTGATGGGCCTCGAGGTACATCAAATCCGCCGGGTGCTGGTGGCAGGGTCGAATCGATTGTCCAGCCTGACCGCCCACATGCTTGTTGAGGATGGCTTCGATGTGGTGATCATCGAGGACGAGGTGGATCGATGCCGCCGGATGAGCGAAGAGCATCCCAAAGCGCTCGTCATCCACGGCGACCCGACCGAGCCCGATGTGCTCAAAGATCTGGACATCGATGAGAAGGATGCCATCGTCGCCATGTCGGGGAGGGACGAACGCAACATCCTGGCTTGTCTGCTCGCGAAAGCCATGGGGGCCTCGGAGGCGATCATGGCCGTCAATCGCCAAAGTTATGTGCAGATTCTGGACAGGATCGAAGTCGATGCGATGGTTTCGAGCCGTCAGGCCGCAGCGAATGCGATCCTGCAGTTCGTTCGTCGCGGTCGAGTCCACTCGGTGGTCACGTTCAGCGACAGCCGCGCCGAGGCGATCGAGCTAGAAGTGATTCCCAGAAGCGAAGCCGTCGGAATGCGTCTTGACGAACTCGATCTCATGGGCGGAGCCGTTATAGGTGGGATCAACCGGGGGAGCCGATGTCTCGTTCCGACGGGGGCGACGGAAATCGAGCCGCGGGACCGATTGATCGTTTTTGCACTCCCCGAAGCCATCAGGGCGGTAGAAGAACTCTTTTCCGAGTGATGCTCCGGGAGCTCTTCGACAAGAAGAACAACGCTTCGACGATGTCGCGCCGATTGGCCTACATCATCGGCGCGGTGGTCGCCGCTTCGGGTTTCGCCATGCTGCCGGGCGTCATCACGTCCCTGATCTACCGAGAGTGGAGTGAGGCCGTGGCCATGTCCCTCGCGGCCATCGTGACGGTTGCTATCGGTGTGGTCGCGTGGCGGATCTATGGCACTGCCGGTGAACTCACCAAACGAGAAGGGTTTGCCGCCGTAGGGCTCGCTTGGATCGCCATCGCCTTCGTGGGGACGCTGCCGTACCTCTTTACGAGCACTATTACCAACGTCACCGACGCCTTTTTCGAGTCTGCCGCCGGTTTCACGACGACCGGGTCGTCCATCATTCCCGACCCGTCGATCGTATCGCATGGGGTTCTGATCTGGAGGTCACTCACCCAATGGCTGGGCGGTATGGGAATCATCGTGCTCAGTATCGCGATTCTCCCACTGCTCGGTGTCGGGGGCGTCCAGCTCGCCCAGGCCGAGTCTCCCGGTGTACAGCCCGATCGCCTGACCCCCCGCTTCCGGGAAACGGCCAAGCGTCTGTGGTTTCTCTATGTCGGCTTCACCCTGATCGAAATCGTCTTGCTCGCGTTTGGCGACATGAACCTGTTCCAGGCCATTGCGCACTCGCTGACCACGATGTCCACCGGTGGCTTTGGAACCGAGCCCGACTCGCTGGGTGGATTCAGTGCCTACACCCAATGGGTGGTGATTGTCTTCATGATCATCGCCGGAACCTCATTTGCCCTCCACTATCGAGCTTTGAGCAAACCAACCGCTCATTCCAAGAACACGGAGTTCCAGCTCTACGTCGGCATCATGGTCGTCACCGGTGTACTGATGATCGGAGGACTCCTCAGCTCCGGGCAATTGGCCGGCGAGGGAGTCGAGGCGCATCTACGAACGACCGTCTTTACGGTAGCCACGATCATTACTACGACCGGGTTCGGAGCAGCTGATTTCGGAGCATGGGTATCAGGCCTTCAGATCTTGATTGTCGGGATGATGTTCCTTGGTGGCATGGGGGGCAGCACTTCGGGTTCGGTCAAGACCTATCGGGTCGGGGTGCTGTTCTCAGCAGGGATTGCCGACCTGCGCCGGATCATCCAGCCGCGGGGCGTCCACCTCACCCGGTTCGGAAGGGACGTCGTCAAACCCGAGATCGTGCAGGACGTCCAGACGTTCTTCATGTTCTACATGTTCTTGTTCATGACCGGCACGTTCCTGATGGGACTCATCGAGTCCACATTGGGCGCCGGCGTCGACATCGTCACGTCTGCCTCGGCCGTGGCGACGGCAATCGGTAATGTCGGCCCTGGCCTCAGCGAGGTCGGGCCGGCCAGCAACTTCCTGGGTCTCCCGGGACCGTCGAAGTGGTTGCTGTCGGGTTTGATGATCGCCGGCCGCCTCGAGATCTTCCCGATCATCCTGTTGTTTACACGACGGTTATGGAAATGATCATTGATAGGTGATCAGGTCGGGGACTGTGTCGAATTGAAGGACCTCCCACGGCTGGTACAGGTTGGTGTCCTCGTCGAAGAACAGTTTGAAGCCGTTGTAGAACGGGGGCGGGTCCACCTGGACGTAGCGGTACGTGGTCTGTTTGAGTGATCGTCCGCCGAAGCCGTCCATGTGGATCACGCTGATCAGCCCCGGGCGGGCCACGAGCTGATCGCGGTTGGTGATCATCCGGAGTTGGAATTGGTGCAGGATGAACAGCTTGTCGGGAAGGTTGTTTTCGATCACGAGATCAGAGAGCCACTGTGATACCGCATTGACCTCAGATGCATCGACCTGCCCCACGCCCTGCCCGGGCACTCCGCCAGGCCCCATCCGCCACTCCGGATCGAGCGCCAGGTTGACGTGTGGCTCTTTGAGGAGCTCTTCGTAGCGCATGACCTCGGTCAAGAAATCGCTTCGTCCGGGTTGTATGTCAAAGATCACGAGCAGGCCATTGTCACGGGCGGCGTCGAGCCAGGGACGGAGCTCCGCCGGGTCGGTGGGGGCGCTGTAGTTGCCGTCACTACCCGGCCGCGCCTGTGCAACCGTGACGATCATCTCGAATGCGCCAATCGCCGGACGCCGCGTCGTTCCGTAGGGCGCGGCGGCTTCCTTCACGCGCTCCACGGCCTGCTCCGGTCCGGTCTCGCCCAGCACGCCCATGGCCGGGACCTGATGATTGCCGTAGTAGGCCACGACCCGTTTGCCGGGAAAGACCCGCTCGAGTGCCGGATCGCCCGGGCCTTCAACGGGGAACGACCCGGCTAACGCGATCAAATCGCTGTCGGAAAACCGGAAGCTGGTGTCGGCGAACCCCTGGCTGTTTTGATTGCGAAGATAGACAGATCCATCGCGAAATCGGCTCACGCCGACGGTATCGATTCCGTCGCCATTCCAATCGCCCGCCACGAATTGATCAGATGGCTCGCCGTAGTAGAAGGTCACGTCGGCCACCCCGGTGGTCAGCGTGTCGCGGAGATACACGAACCCGGAGGATTCCCGATAGAGGCCGATCGAGTCGACGCCATCACCGTCGAAATCTGCCGCAAACGGTCGGTCGCCCGGGTTGCCGAAAAAGAAGCTGACGGCGGCGCCACCCGTATCGAGACTGTTGCGGAGGTAGACCTTCCCGGTCGATGGCCGAAAGACCCCGATGGTGTCGCAGCCGTCGCCATCCCAGTCGCCTGCCAGCCCGATGTCTCCGGCAGATCCGAAGAAAAACTGGTGGTCGGCGTTTCCCGTTGAGTTGTCGTCGCGCAGGTAGGCGAAACCGTTGCCGGGGCGAAACATGCCGGCTGTGTCGACACCGTCACAGTCCCAGTCGCCCATCAACGGCTGGTCTCCCGGCTCCCCGAAGAAGAAGCTCTCTGACGGATACCGGGCGCCAGGTTGGTGCAGATACCACCTGCCGGAGGCCGGGTTGAACGCCGCCAGCGTGGTGGTCGGTGCCTCTGAGACCCCGGCTGCGGACGCAGACGCCGGTGGCGTCAGGACGCCGGTTATCACTCCTATGAGTAGCCCTCCGGCAATCGACAAGGCGACGAGGATCACTCCTCGTCGCCTTCTGTCTCGCCCCACAACCATGAGGGCTAACGTTACTGCCAACCTGCCTGTCGAGCGTCCTAACTCCGGGCGCCGACCTCAGAAGTTGCGGGTCGCCCCGCTACCCGGCCGATTCCAATGTGGCTGACCTATTTACCGTGGCCGTAAAGCTGGCCGCTCGTCGCCGGAGAGCTCCTGCCCATGAGGCCCGGAGGCGGACCGGCGTTCGGGTCGAAGGTCTGGCCTCGCATCACGCCACCCGGGAACGCTTCGTTATGTACGTTGACGTACTCGTCTCCCGGGGTACCAACGATTTCTGTGATGATGCCTGGATCGATACCCTCAACCAATCCCGATCCGAACCATAAACCGGGTGCGAACCCTGGTTCAAAGAACGTGTCGGGATTGACACCGAGGTCGAGGAATACCGGCCCTTCCACGCCGGCCGCACCGGTGTGGACGTGAGCGGCGGTGGGTTTGTCGATCGGTTCGGCGTCTATGAACCACACGATGGCGCCTTCGTCTTCGAACACCTCAAGTGCTGCAAAGCCGAAGCCTTCACCGGGAACCGATACTTCCTGGTCGCCGGACAACTCGGCGAGGATTACCGTCTCCGGGCTCTCTCCGGCGCCGACCTGAGCCCGGATCATCCCCGCGGGAAAGGCCTCGCTATGGATGTTGGCGTAGAAGTCGCCCGGTGCTGCCCCGATGTCGCCAGCCAGGGTCGGATCCACAGCCACACAGCCATACATCACCTGCTGAGGTGAGCCCGCGAAGGCCAACGTATCGTGAACCGCGAAACGCGCATCTCCCGCCTCAATCGCCGCGTCAGATCCAACCTCAAAGTTGATAACGACCGGCCCGTCGACTCCCGCAGCTCCGGAATGGATGTGGGCGCCGGTGACCGCATCTCCCTTATACGCTTCCGCTCGGAAGCACCACTCACCGGTATCGGTGGTCGGTACCGCCAAAACCACAAAGCCGTGAGAATCGGGGTCTCCTCCTGCCACTTCCTTGGAGCCGGTCATCGGGTTGGCGTGATAGGCCGGGGTGAACGGGTCGAAGCCTGGATCGACGACCAGCTGCTCTCGCGCCATCCCTGCCGGGAACGCCGGGGAATGGATGTTGGTGTAGAACCCTTCCGGGTTGGCCGTGATGTTCGACGCCACCGTCGGGTCGATTTCGGCGCATATGTCAACCGCCCATTCCTTGAACATGAAGGGGCCATCGACGAAGAAATCGTCGGCTGTAGCTCCCGAATTCCAAACGACCGGTCCGGCGACACCGGCAGCTCCCTCATGGATGTGCAGTGCGTTGGGCTTGACCCCGGCAACAAAACCACCGGTGTTCCAGGCAAAGACGCACATCAGGTGGGTATCGCCGAGGATCGTGTAGTTGTAGAACGCGAATCCGTATGCGGTCGGGTCGCCGGGATCGGGCACCTCGGTGGTGCCACGCATGTGGCCCGACAACAGCGTTGCCTCGGGATCCGGTGGCAACAGCACCTCATCGATGACGGATACGTATCCGTCCGGGGTGCGAATTGCTGGACTTGCCTCGACTCCATTGACCAGCAGGCTGCCCTCACTGAATCCCAACGGGCTGCCGGTGAACGATGCCAAGAAGCCCGCGTCGATCAGTTGCGGCTGCGTGAGCGCTTCCGGCACTCCGTGATATCCAATGATGTCTGCCAGGAAGAACGGGTCCGCCAGAGCAGCGTCGAGCAAATCGGGCGGCAGCGCCGCGAAGGCGGCGTCGGACGGCGCAAAGAACGTCGACGGCGTGCCCGGTGGCGGCAGTAACCCATTTTCATCCAGGATCTCGAAAGCGGCAGCAAGCGTCGTCAGTCCCTTGCGTTCCAATAACCGCTCGAACGACTGAACCGGCCTGCTCACGATGGGTGCCAGGCCGCCGTCGACCTTGAACATGAAGTCGGCAATACCCTGGTCGTTGCTGTTGCGACCAAAGAACGTGTCGCCGCGCAGAACGCCTACGGTGTCGATGCCGTCTCCGTCCCAGTCGCCGCCCACGAAGTGGTCGCCGGGGATTCCGAAGAAGAACTCGGATTCCGCGACGCCCGTGGTCTGGGTGTTGCGGAAGTACACGAGACCTGCGGTCTCACGGAACAGCCCGACCGTATCGATGCCGTCGCCGTCGAAGTCACCGGAGAACGGGGCATCGCCCGGGTTACCGAAGAAGTACTCGACATCGGCGAAGCCGGTGGTCTGAGCGTTACGCAAATACACCTTGCCTTCGGAAGGCCGGTAGACGCCGAACGAATCGACACCGTCACCGTCCCAGTCGCCGACGAGGGGAATGTCTCCGGGGTTGCCCATGAACCAGTCCCGATCGGCCACGCCGAAGTCGTTGGTGTCACGGACATAGGCGAACCCGGTTGACGGACGGTACAGACCGGGAGTCTGGACGCCGTCGCCGTTCCAGTCGCCCAGGAACGGCGTGTCACCCGGATCCCCGTAGAAGAACGGACCATCAGCCCCGGGCACCAGCCATTGTCCGCCGCCGTTGACTCCGCCCAGTGCGGCGTAATCGTTGACGTTGGTCTCGAGACCGATGACGCGACCTTCGCCGCCGACCGGGTACTGAGCAGCGCTTACGACTCCACCCAGGCCACCGTCGGCCACAGGCGCTGTGAGATAGTTCGACAGAGCTTGCTGATACGTCGTCCCCACGAGGGTGAAGTCGAGGTCGCGAACCGGATATTGGTCACCGCCCCGTGCCAGGAAGTCGACCAGCACGATCGTCACGGGCTGGGCGCCTGGGGCCACCTGCCCTCCGGCGACTACCGCGGTTCCGTCCGCAAGCACCGCGCTTCTGACGCGATTGCCTGCCTGGAGCACGGTGCCGTCGACATCGATTTCCATGCCGGTTCCGTTTGGATCGTAGACCACGTTCGCCCCGGCGATTTGCGCGAATCGGCCGTCGGTGAATTCAACCCGGGAAACCGCGTTCTCGAGGATCTCCTTGAACTGAGCGGGCGGCACATCTTCGACCACCGTCACGAAGTTGAGGAATGGCAGCATGTCGAAGGTGTTCAGCTCGGTCAGATCACCGGCCGGGACCACCGAGTCATTGCGGATGCCGCCGCCGTTGGCGAATGCCACCTGCGGCGCCTTCAACCCAAGCCCGGGAGCAGCTCTGGTGGCTTCCCACAGGAAGGCGTCCGCGATGAGGTTGCCCTGGTTGGTCTCCTTGGTCCGCACGTCCGCCCGTACACCGTTGAGATCAACCTCAGACGTGGCGATCACGTTGGTCTCAAACGCATCGAGGGCGGCCGTGAGAGGCGTGACCACGCTGCTCTGGAGGCCGCTGTCGGGAGTGATGCCGTCGGCTTGCACGACCCGGATCGGTTCGCCGCTCCAGGTGGTGGCGACGCCCAGATCGTTGAACTCGACCGTCAACTCGCCGAGGTATCCGTAGGAACCCGACGTCGTGACGACGGGAATCTCGTTGGCGTTGGCGTCGGTTGCGATGATGGGATAGGGGCCGAAGATGTCTTCGGGAGCGTCGGTTGACAGCAGCGGAGTGGTCTCATTGGCGAGGAGCTCGTCGCCGCCGCCGGCCACCATGATGTCGATGTTGGTCAGCTGGGACGCCAGCTCGAGGTCTTCGTCGAGGCCCTGCAAGTGGCTGATCAGCACGATGATCTCAACGCCCTGGGTGGTCAGCGCATCGATTTCGGCTTGCACCAGGCCGGCGACGTCCTGCTGAACGACGACAGGCGATGGGCTGGAGATGGTCGCCAGGATCGGGGTGATGGCTCCGATCACGCCGACCGATTCGCCATTCACCGAGACCACTGTGGACGGAACTATGTCCTGGGCCGCGAGAGCGGGAACCGGCGAGAGATCGACGTTGGCGCTCACATACGTGGGAGGGTTGGTAAATGAGTCGATGAAGTCGTTGAGGATGTCGGGACCGAAGTCGAAGTCGTGGTTGCCGAGCGAAATTGCGTCATATCCCAGCGCTTCGAGCACGATGGCGTCATAGAAGATTCCGGCGTCGGTTCCGGCGGTCCACTCTGGACCGGCCAGGAAGTTGTCGCCTGAGGAAACGAGAATCGAGTTTGTGGCTGCCGCGCGGCGAGCATCGACGAGGCCCTTGAAGAGAGCAGCTCCGCCTTCGCCTTCCGACGCGAGCAAATCGGACTCACCGTCATTGTTGTGCAAGACAGTCAAGGTGAACGTTTGCCCATCGGGTACAGCATCTGCCGTACTGGCCTGCAAGGCCAGAACCATGGCCATGGCCAGCACCATGATCCAGGTAACCGGCCGAAGAAGAATGTGCCCACGCGTCATAGCGCCTCCCAGTTAGTTCCTGCGGTGGAAGCTACACCATTGCGGAAAGCTGTGTGCAAAGGCGCGAGAATGGTCCTTATGTTTCACGACCGATATTCAGCCGGTAGGCAACTGACGGAGCGCCTCGCAGAGTTGCATCTGACCGATCCGCTCATCCTGGGACTGCCTCGCGGTGGCGTTCCGGTTGCGCGCGCCGTGGCCGACGAACTCGATGCCGACATGGACATCGTTCTCGTGCGGAAGCTCGGTCACCCCCGACAGAGGGAGCTTGCCCTGGGAGCGATCGGTGAGTCGGGTCACATCGTCTTGAATGACGAGCTCATCCGGCGGACCGGAGTCTCAGACGAAGACCTCGAATCTGTCATCGATCGGGAGCGAGCCGAACTTGCCCGACGGGTCGAGAGCTATCGGTCGGTCAAACCGCCAGTCAGCCTGACGGACCGGGTCGTCGTCCTGGTCGACGACGGGATCGCAACGGGGGCAACGATGCGGGCCGCCATAGACGTCGTGCGTACCGCCGGAGCCCGGCTCGTGGTCGTCGCTGCCCCGGTCGCGCCGGGATCGATGGTAGAAACGTTGGCCCGCCTGGCCGACGATGTGGTGATTGTGGAGATCCCCACGGTCATGGGATCCGTCGGCCAGTTCTATCGCGACTTTCGCCAGATAACCGATGACGAGGTAGTTGAGGCGCTCGGCAGCCAATCCTCGTAGACCAGAGCTCGCCGCCACCACCCGGCCCCGGTAGGAGACTCGAGGCGCGTGTAGAGAAACTTTTCGCTCTATGTGGTTGGCAATACCACGGAACGTCTAAGGTGCGGGTCTGCGCCGATCGTGGAGGGTTGAGTTTCGATCGGACTTCCTTGAGGGTTGGAGGACATGAGGCGGATCAGACAGTTTCGAGACGGGGGATTGTCGGAGCGGACCGGGTACCACACCTATTCGTACACAGCACCGAGCGAGATCCGCATAGACGGGATCCGAACCGAGGTCTGGGCGAACACCAGCGGGGGAATGTCGCAGCATCCCTATCTCTTTTTCGGCACCGTTCGGAATGGGCGCGCGGTCGGCAGGTGCCTGGCGACGGTGCTGGACAATTCCCATCAGGATATTGGCACGGAACGGCTGATCGCACCTGCCAAGGACGCCGTCATCACAGCTCACGAAGACCGTTTGCGATTCGAATCGTTATCGGCGGACGCCGGCGTATATGCGCGGCTCGATATTGAACCGGAGCTGTTATACGGCAATATCACGGGTATCGGCGCAACCTCGATGGACGCCCGGCCGGGTTTCCGATCGGGATTGAAGTCGATCACCGGCAACTTTGTTCTGGCGGTCGGAACCAGCGATGCACCGCGCTCGAATGAGCGATTGACGAATGTTGTCGCGTTCCCGACCCACTGGGTGAGGGGTTTCTCGGAAGCAGGCGTTATTGCATCCGTGAGCGACCTCGAATTCGACCTCAGCGGGCCCGTCGGGCGCCAGGCGCTGCATTCGTTGGTGCGCCACGGCAACGCCGGCGGGTTGACCGCGCTCCGGATGGTTGCAGGCCGTCCGGTTGTCACGTCTGTAGCAGCCCACGGATTGCCCATTGCCGCTCCGCGACGCCTTGCTCCATTGCTTGCAATCCTGCCCGACGTGAGATCGGTGCAGATCTACTCCCATCGGCATAGGCAACGGCCGGACCTGGCAACCGTCTCGTTCGTCCTGGATCTCGAGGGTTTGACCGTCACCTGGATGCTGTCGGCCGACCACACCGTTGGATTCACGGGAGACCACGAAGGCCTGGATGCTCTCGTCAATGTCGATCCCGATCGGCTGCAAGCGGTAGATCCGTTTCTCACGCACCAGGCTGTCCTGTCGGAACCATCGTTTGCG
>JAHEJY010000060.1:9918-15281 GCA_024638625.1 Actinomycetes bacterium | reverse complement strand
TGGGATCCTGGTTGGCGCTGGGGAGCTCCGATTCCGATCCGGTGAGCACGTGACCTCCCAGGTACTGGCTGGCATAACCGCCCCAGTTCACGGCCCGGCTGGCCGGATGTGCTTTGTTCCATTGCAGCCCGATGTGTCCGCCACCGAATTGGGTACCGCCGGCCGAGACGAAATCGACCTGCATTGCCCAGAAGTAGAGGCTGTTCACAGCCGGGAGATTGTGGACTTCGAGCACGGCTGAGACTGCTAGGAGACCGGTGGGAGGGGGTTCCCACCAGGCGTGAAAGGACGACGCACCATTGGGTGACGTGGGAGGTCCTTCGGTGCGCATCATGCCGGCTATTCCTTCGTACTGTCGAAATCTGGCTGATCGGAGTCGAGACCTGCCAGAATCCCGCCGTGGCCAATTATCCCACCGAATTGGAACTCGACGTAGTTCTCAAAGACGGCGCCCCCGCGCGAGTCCGTCCTGTACAGGAAGGCGATTCCGAGCTCCTCGCGAATCTGTTCACCCGGCTGAGCGCTGAAACGGTATACAACCGCTTCTTTCAAACCAAAACGAGGCTTACCGAGAAGGAGCTCAACTACTTCACCCACGTCGACTACGAGCGGCGCATGGCCTTTCTCGTGTTCCTCGAAGCTCAGCTGATCGCGGTTGGCCGCTACGACAGATTCCCCGATGAGGCGGTGGCGGAAGTCGCGTTCGTGGTGGATGACGAGCACCAGGGGCGGGGCGTAGGCACTCTGCTTCTTCAACTCCTCACCGAGCATGCTCGCGACAACGGTATATCCGGTTTTCAGGCGATGGTCCTGGCGGACAACTACGGGATGATGCGTGTGTTCCGCAACAGCGGCTACCAACTCACCCGAGATCTCGAAGACGGCGTCTACGAGGTCGATTTCCCGACGGCCTATACCGAGGAGGCTCGGGAGAAAGAATCGTTCCGGGAGAGCCGGGCCGTCATTGCGTCACTCCTGCCACTCTTCTATCCAAACTCCATCGCGGTGATCGGAGCGAGCCGCGACAAGACATCAATCGGAGGCCGGCTGTTCGCCAATCTCCTTCGGGAGGGTTTCTCCGGTGCCGTCTATCCCGTCAACCAGTCCGCCCCGGTTGTCTCGTCTGTGCGAGCGTATCCACGTGTTCAAGACATCCCGGATTCGGTCGATCTCGCGTTCATCGTGGTGCCGCAACAGCATGTGCAGGCAGCCGTCTCCGACTGTGTGGAAAAGGATGTTCGCGGAGTCGTGGTCATCAGCGCCGGGTTCAGCGAAGTGGGCGAGGAAGCCGCCGAACAAGAACTGATTGATCTGGTACGCAGGGGCGGCATGCGTATGGTCGGGCCTAATTGCATGGGACTGCTCAACACCGACCCGGCCGTCAACCTCAATGGCACCTTCGCTCCCGTGTATCCACCCAGGGGAAACGTCGGCATGTCGAGCCAGAGCGGTGCGCTCGGCATCGCCCTTCTGGATTTCGCGCAGCGCCTTGACATTGGAGTCTCATCGTTCGTTTCGATAGGAAATAAGGCTGATGTGACCGGGGCCGATCTGCTACTCCACTGGGAAGGTGACCCGTCGACAGACGTGATCGTTCTGTACCTCGAGTCTTTCGGCAATCCCCGGCGCTTCAGCCGGATCGCGCGGCGTGTCGCTCGCCAGAAGCCCATCGTGGCAGTCAAGTCCGGGCGCACGCACGCCGGTCGCAGGGCCGCCGGAAGTCACACCGGAGCGATGGCATCAAGCGAGGTCGCCGTCGACGCGCTGTTCCGGGAGACGGGCATTATCAGGACCAGAACGCTCAACGGCCTCTTCAATGTCACGTCGCTGTTGGCCAACCAGCCGATCCCGGCAGGTCCGAGGATTGCGATCGTGACCAACGCGGGTGGCCCCGGCATCCTCGCGGCCGACGCCATCGCCGCCAACGATCTCACCCTCGTGGAGTTCTCCCACGACCTCCAAGACCGTCTGAAGTCGATTCTCTCGTCGGGAGCTTCGGTGACCAACCCGGTAGACATGGTCGCGAGCGCCGGAGCAGACGAATACAGCCGCACCATCCGCGCAATCATGGATTCGGGAGAATGCGACGCGCTCATCACCATCTACATCCCGACGACCAGTGAAGGACACGAGGAGATCTGGAACAGCGTGCAACACGCAGCCCTATCCAATGAAGCCGTCACGACCCTCGCCGTCTACATGACTGCCCAACGGAACCGCAGAGTTGATGATCAACTCAAGTTGCCCACTTTTACCTTTCCTGAAGATGCGGCCCAGGCCCTGGCGCGCGCGGTGCGGTATGGAGAGTGGCTCCAGAAACCGGAGGGCGAGATGCCGTACTTCGAAGACGTGAACTCGGCCGCGGCCGCAGATGTCATCCAGGCGGCGCTCAACCGGATGGGTTCCGATGGAGGATGGCTGACTCCCGCCGAAGTGGAACACGTGCTCGAAGCGTACGGGCTCGCCCTGCCTGTCTCACAGGTCGTCCAATCAGCCGCGGAAGCCGAGGCTTTTGCCGTCGAACTCGATCGCAGCGTCGTGCTCAAAGCGACCGGGGTAGTTCACAAATCCGACGTCGGAGGGGTCAAGCTGGATATAGAACCCTGGGACGTCGCGGCGGAGTACGAAGACATGATGGCCTCGGTTCCCGGCATCACGGGCGTGCTGGTTCAGGAATACGTAGGAGCCGGCCACGAGGTCCTCATCGGTATGAGCGACGACCCCTCATTTGGTCCCATCGTTGCTTTTGGCATGGGTGGCGTGAACGTGGAGCTGATGAAAGACGTATCTTTCCGGATCCATCCCATTACCGATGTCGACGCCAGGGAAATGATGTCCGAACTCAAGTCCGCCCCTCTCCTCAGCGGATATCGGGGAGGGATGCCCGGCGACGTCGAAGCGGTGGAGGACGCACTTCTCCGCGTCGGCGCCATGGTCGAAGATCACCCGGAGATCGTCGAGATGGACCTCAACCCGGTCAAGGTGCTGGAGCCCGGACGTGGGCTGCGGACTGTCGATGCCCGGATTCGGGTGGCTGCCGCCGGCGCCTACTACATACCGTCTCGTCACAACATGCCGGGAATCCGGTAACACATGCATACGGCAATGCTCGAGTTTGTCTCGCCAACCGCTGCGAGGGCCGGCACTCTGGCGCTGCTGCACGCCACCGGCTTCTGCAAAGAGGTATGGCGCCCCGTCGTCGAAGACCTTCGCTCCCTCGGTGTACAGCACGACATCGTGCTCTGGGATCAGCCGGGTCATGGTGAGTCCCCCAGAGGGCCGGAGCCGGTTGACTGGTGGGACGCGGCCACGGCTGCGCTGACGGTTGTGGGCGGCCGCCCCGGGCCCGTCATCGGTGTCGGACATTCGAGCGGCGGCGCGGCTCTGGCTATGGCCGAGATACTGGAACCCGGGACGTTCAGCGGTTTGCTGCTGTTCGAGCCGATCGTCTTTCCGGCGCCTTACGGACCCTATGAGGAAGGTCTCTACTCGTCGACGCTGCAACGCCGGGACGAGTTCGAATCGCCGACTGCTGCGTTCGAGCATTTTGGCTCACGGGGTTCGTTCAAGTCCTGGGACGAGCGGGCCTTGCGCGCCTACATCGACGGGGGGCTTGTGGAATCGGACGGTCGTTGGCGGCTGCGCTGCGAACCGCTCACGGAGGCGAATTACTACCGAAGTGCGGGACTCCACGAGGCGTGGGAGCGCCTCCCGGAAATCTCGACTCCTGTGAAAGTCGTTGCCGGTGAGCTTTCGGAGACTCATCAACGCCCGTTTCTCGAAGCGCAAGCACGTCGATTTGGGAACGCCACGTGGGAGGTCGTCCCGGGCCTCGGACACCTCTTTCCCATGGAAGAACCGAGCACAACGGCCCGAATCATCGCCGGCTTCCTGTAAAGGCGGCGCGGGTCCGCTGGCGTGACGGCCACACTTGTACCAAGATGGCTGTCTACTCGTCTACTCACAGGGAGAACACATGATCAGCACATTGATTGGTGCCGTCATAGCCGGCGCGATCATCGGATCGCTCGCACGACTGGTTCTACCTGGTGAGCAGAACCTCTCGACCGGGTTGACGATCGGCATCGGTTTTGCGGGCGCGTTGGTGGGTGGTTTGATAGCTCAGGCCGTCGGCCTCGATAACACCAGTGGCATCGACTGGATCAAGCACATCATCCAGGTGGCGGTTGCGGCCGGCGGCATCGTCCTCTACGGGAACATGCAGCAGCAGAAAAGGCTTCCCTAGCCCTCAGTTTGCTGCAGCGACCCGTGGGTTGGCCACATCCTCGCGTAAGAAGAGGTACAGCGGCAGTGCGAGCGAGAGCCCGACCGTCAGGCTCGCCACGGGTACGAGCCACCATGTGCGGATGCCCATGCGGCGGGCGTCGCGATACGACCAGATCAGCCAGACAACGATGCTCAACGTCAAGTCGGCGACGAAACCGACCATCAAGGGACTTGCGAACAGGGCATCTCCAAAAGGTTGACGATCGCCGTCGGTGAAATAGCCACCGAAGAACGCCCACGGAACAATCGTGCCGATGATCGCGAGCCCGGCGTACATGCGCTTCATAACGTCCTTTCGAATACCCGAGTCGCAAACGTAGTAGTCCCCCGGGGTGGCCGGGGGACTACTACATCTTGGCGGAGGGTCAGGGAATCAACACCTTGTCAATGATGTGGATGATGCCGTTGGCAACGAGCGTGTCGGCTCGGATGATCCGTGCGTCGTTGACGAGCTGGTATCCGTGCTCGAAATCGACGTGCACCCGATGGCCGTTGGCCATCTTCACCGAGTCGAGGTAACCAAGCTCCTTAGACGTTGTCTCGCCGCTCACCACGTGATAGAGGAGAATGTCGGCGAGTTCATCGGGGTTGGCGAGCAGACGTGTCAACGTCTCCGTGCCGAGCTCGGCGAACGCTTCGTCGGTGGGAGCGAACACCGTGAACGGACCTTCACTCCGCAGCACATGCTCGAGCCGAGCGGCCTGGACGGCCGCAACGAGCGTGTCCAGCTCGAGCTCGATTGCTTCGTCGACGATGTCATCGATCAACCGAACCGACTTTGGATACAGCACCTTGTCGATGACGTGGATCACGCCGTTGCCGGCCATGATGTCGGTAGCGATCAGATTGGCGTCGTTGATGAGCACGCCGTCTTTGCGCTGCACGACAAACACCGGGTGACCTTGAACGGTGTCGAACGATCCCTTGCTCAGCACGACATCGGAGGTGGCGGCACCAGCGATGACGTGATACTTCAAGATCTCGGCCAACTCGTGCGGGTTCGCCAGGAGTCGATCGATCTCCTTCTGGCCGAGCCGGGCGAAGGCGTCGTCGGTGGGAGCGAGAACCGTGAACGG
>JAHEJY010000060.1:0-9818 GCA_024638625.1 Actinomycetes bacterium | reverse complement strand
CGGTGGGAGCGAGAACCGTGAACGGCCCGGCGCTTCGCAACGTGTCTTCGAGTCCGGCTGCCTGGACGGCAGCAACCAACGTGTTGAACGTGCCGGCCCCAATAGCGGTGTCAACAATGTCTGCGGGCATGTTGACCGCAAATCCATCACCGGTCGGCATCACATCGCCGACATACAGGGACATGGAGGCTCCGGCGGTCTCGTTGCCCGATGACATGTAGAGCACGCCGTTGGATGGGCGGTAGACAGCAACCGTGTCTTTGCCGTCGAAATCCCAGTCTCCTGCGAGCATCACATCGCCGGGATCGCCGAAGAAGAAGTCGTAGTCGGCCGGGCCGGTCGCATGGCTGTTCGTGAAGTAGACCTTGCCCGTGGTTTCGCGATGTAGCCCGAGGGTATCTGTTCCATCTCCGTCGAAATCGCCGACGAACGGCTTGTCTCCTGGATCGCCAAAGAAGTAGCTCCATTCCGGCGTGCCGATGGCTCCGCCGTCTGGGCCCATCTCGTTCATGATGAAAGCTCGACCTTCTGCGGGCCGATAGACGGAAACGGTGTCGTAGCCGTCGCCATCGAAGTCACCTACCAGAGGGACGTCGCCGGGGTCACCAACGTAGAACGAGACCTCGGCCAAACCTGTCATGTTGGAATTTCGACCATAGAAAAAGCCGTCGGTTTGCCGGTACAGGCCAGGTGTTTCGATACCGTCGCCGTCCCAGTCGCCGAGAAGCGGCATATCGCCCGGGTTTCCGAAATAGAAGCTGACGGGGTTCTCCTGGTCATCGATTCCGTGCCAGAGGCCGGTGGCGGCGTCGAAAGACTGCACAGTCACCCCTCCGGTCTCGTCTTCTGCCAACGCCGGTCCAGCAACCAAACTCAGCATGAGAGCGATTACTACGACCAGCAGATTTCTCGTACGCATAGGACTCCTCCGACTCCTTGTTATCACCCCGGAACCGGAGTGCCTGCTGACCACTATCCGTAGCGGCTGCGACTGCGGATGACGCACATTCAGGAAATCTGTGAAACGTAGATCAGCCAGCTTCGGATGGCGGCACAGCAGTTGCCGATTCATCACCCTGTTCGCTGCGATAGATCGCGCTGAACTGCAGGAGCAGAAATGACATCGTGGCCCACGAGAGCATGATGAACAGAGCCGAGCCGATAGCGAAGATGATGCCGTCGTTCATCGTTTGGTGTCCTCTCCGACGAGGACGAGTGTCCCGAGCGAGTGGATGGCCGGCACCCACAGGCCAACGAAGAGTCCGAGCTCACGGTCAACCAGAAACCAAAGGCTGACGGATAACACGAACGAGACAAACGCGGCTGCCATGAATACGACCTTGGCGCGGTGGAATTGAGAGAGTTTCGACCAAAGGGCCGATGACTGGGTGGTGGATGCTTCCATGGGTCCTCCGTGGGTCGGTGGCTGCTAGTGCTGTTAGAAGCTATTCGTAACTGGACCGGTCGCGGATGAGACACCGCTGTGATGATCCGGGCTCAGGTAGTAGCGACGAGATCATCCAACGCACGATCCATGAGCGGAGCCACCACAGACCAGTCGTAGGAGTGCATGCGCGAGGAGAGCGCAGGTGTTGCTTTGCTGGTGTCGTCGGGATTCTGAATCGCCCACCTGAGAGCCGGCGCAAGGTCCCCGTCGTAGAGCGTGTGCTCAACCACCGGTGAACCCAGGAGTTCGGGATAAGACAATCGATTCGGGACCAGGGGAAAGGCTCCGGCTGCGACCGCTTCCACGATGGAGACTCCGAAGAACTCCTGTTCCGCAGTGGACACCGCCAGAGTTGCTTTGCTCAATAGCGCCCGGTACACCGGGGGTTCCGCAAAACCGCCGTGGACCAACCGCTCACCAAATCTCCTCGTGATCGTGTCGAGCGCATCCGAGCGATCTCTCTCTCCGAGGAGGATCAGCTCCCACTCGAGATCCTCGATCTGGTGGAGCGCCTCGGAGAAAAGATCGGGCCTTTTATCCGTTTCCCATCGATGGTTCCAAACAATGATCGGGGAATCGACGGATTGATCCCTATGAGAAACATTCGGCAGGTCGATGCCTACCGGGATCACGATGGCTCGTCGCCAGGCTGCCAGCGCGGAAGGGTGGTCGAGCGTCATGACTCCCTCCCCAAAGGATGACCAGTGGTATTGGCTGTTGAAGATGGTGAGGTCGGAGGCCGCCAAGCTCTCTGCGTTTATCCGACCGTGAGCAACATCGATCGTCGCACCATACGTCAACTGGTTCTCGTGCATGTAGAGCGCGGTCGGGAAACGGCCGGCTAGCCCTTCCCGGAATGAGGCCAGGTTCATCATGTCCGTTGCGAGAATGGCGTCGGGACGCCAGCCGCTCGCTACGAGCGAATTGGCCTCCTGTGCCAGCTCGACTCCGGCGGTTCTCATCCGTTGGCGCCAGTGCGTTCCGGGGCGCGAAATCACCCGCACTTCGTGTGTGCTGCTGGCTTGATAGCCCTCCGCCCACTGGCGATGTGAGCCTCCCCACCACGGTTCGACCAGAAGGACCTTCACGATTCAAGAGGCCGAGAAGCCACCATCGACGAGGAACTCCGCACCCGTGACGAACGACGAACCTTCCGATGCGAGGAAGACCGCGATCGCCTCGAAGTCGTCAGGCTGTCCCCATCGACGGACCGGTGTTCGCATCATAAAGAAGCGGTTGGCTTTTTCGTCGTTCTGAACGCCCTCGGTCATATCGGTTTCGACCCAGCCAGGCGACACCACGTTCACGCGAATACCCTTGCGGCCGTATCGGACGGCGAGTGCCCGGGCGAGCTGGAGGACTGCTCCTTTGCTCGCCGAATAATGAGGCGCCAGTGGTAAGCCGAGGTGGGCTGCCAAGCTCGCAGTGATGACGATCGATCCGGTTTGCTCCCGGGCGATGAGCCGTTTGATGACGGCCTGGGTGCAATGGTGGACACCGTCAACGTTCACCCCCATCAGCCGACGCCATTCATCATCGTCCATTTCGGTGTACTCGAGACTGGCGGTGGTTCCTGCGTTTGCAAACAGGAGCGAGACCTGACCCAGAGCCGATTCGGTCTCATCGAGAGCGATCTCGACGCCTGCTCGATCGGTGACATCAACTGAAAGCCCCAGAGCTTGAACGCCGAGATTGGTCAACTCCGCAACGGCCGCCCGGTTCATTTCCTCATCCCGGCTCCAGATCGCTACGTTTGCGCCGGCTTTTGACAGACCCCTGGCGAAACCCAGTCCGATACCACGATTGCCGCCGGTTACCACTGCCGTGCGTCCGGAGAGATCAAAGAATTCCATCAGACGAAACTAGTACGTGCTTGTTTGTCACACCCTCTTGATACCGTTGCGGCATGATGAAGAACACACGAACCATACAAACACCCATACAACGACGGATCGTTCGATTTCGCGGCCGAATCTCTCCCAATCAGGATGTTGGCCAACGGGCCGTCAGCCAACATCTCGAATTCGCTGCAGCGGAGGCCAATCTCCGCGAGGCCGGCTTCAGCTATGAGGTCGTCGAATGCGCCTGTCGGATCTGCGTCGGGACCAATGCAACTGCGGCCTGAGCCGCCCGTTGATGGTCCGGTTTTCTGTACTGGCTGAGTGTTGATGTCAGCCGACCATCGGAGATGCGCAGGCACCTGCGTTGATGGTTACTCCTGCCAGGGGAATCAAGCCCGGGCGGTACACCTGGACGACGTCGATGCAGACCTCGGTCGGTATCAGCGAAACCGAGAGTGAACGATTGCCGGCCCCGTCGAGGTCGTTGGAGATCCCTTCGGCGAGCCTGATTGCCAACTGTCGATCGAGGGCGATGCCGCCGAGTTCCAGTGATCGCTCGTCAACCGCGGTGGCGGCAGCTTCCGCTGCCAGGTCCGCAACGTAGCTTGCCTGTCTGACCGCTCCGGTGAATCGTCCGATTTCGATTGCCAGAGATACGGTGAGGACGGCTCCGATGAGAACAACGAGGACTGCGGGGACGGTGCTGCCGCGGTCGGTGGTGTCAGGCGGACCCACGATGACCGCTCCGAAACTGCGACAACTGAGCCTGGGATGTCGAGATGATGGTCACGGGGCCGACCAGAGGAAGGTCGATCGTGCGCTCGACGTAGGCCGATACCCGGGAAGTACCGATGTTGACCTGGGCTGTGGCGTCACAGGGAGCGTCACCGCAGACGATAGAAATCGCGAGTTCCTCGCCAACGCGGTCATCGCCGGTACGGCCGGCCGCCTGGGCAGCCGAAAACGCCGCTTCGACGGTCCGCTCGTTGGCATCCTGATACACGAGCACGCTCCTGACCACAGGCAAACTCAACGCGAGCACGATCGAGCCCAGGACGAGTATTTCGACGACGCCGATCCCCCGGTCCCTCGTCATGGCACGATCACCGGGTAGGCCGTCGATTCGACCCGGAGATCGACCGACCCCCACGACGGGCCCGGCGGAGTCCAGTCGAATCTTGCCACCACGTAGGTATCGCTTCCGACCGCGTAGGTGATTTCAACATCGGCGTCGCCGGTGATGGCCGTCAGGCTCCGGCGGGTCGACTGGATGATGGCAGGTGGGTTGGCACTTGGGCGGGTGAGAGCCCTGGCCGCGTGGTCGACCATGGCCTTCGACTCGTTGCGCACGACGAGCACGAACGAACTCTGGATAACAGCAACCAGCATCACGAACGCGATGGACAGAGCTATGACACCGTCGATGATGGCTGAACCGGAATCCGCTAACTCCCGACCCCGCTCAATTCGCCGGTGACGTTGGCCCAGATGTCGCCCACGGTTGATCGCACCTCCGGTGCCAGGAACGCGATCACGAGCACGACCAGGAGGGCCATGCCAACCCACTCGATGGTCGTGACACCTCGATCGTCCCGAAGATAGAACATTGTTTCTTTCCTTTCTCATTGTTGTGCCAGTTCGCGAAGCCCCGCGAGTGCCGGGTAGACCAGGAACACGAGAGTTACGGGGATCATCAGGGCGAGGATCGGCGCGTAGACGGCGATGGCGCGCCGGCCACCTTCGGCGATCAGCTCGCGCTCGAGCGTCGCCCGGTAATCGCGGGAAAGCTCCATGAGGTCTCTTGCCAACCGTCCGCCTGTGTGGTGGCCCGTTGCGAGCAGTTCATACAGGCGTCGAGCCTCCGGTTGGACAGTTTCCACCGCTGCCCGCTCGAGACTTTCCGTCAACGACTCACCGCCGCGATATCGTTCGAGAGCGCAAGCAAGTTCCGAAGGTCCAACTCCTACACCTTGGTAAACCAGGCGTTCGACTGCCTGGATCACCGATTCTCCGGCCATGATCTGAAGGGCAAAGGCGTCGGCCAGCAGCGGAAGCTCTTCTTTGAGCTGTTGGCGGCGATGCTCTTCGCGTCGGGTGATCCACATCCGCAGAAACAGCACGCCCGCGAAGGCACCCGTCAGCGACAGCCCGACCGTCGAGCGTTCGGGCCCCGTGATGAAAGCATCACCCTGCGCCACCAGTATCCCCAGCATCATCCCCGCCATGGCGGCCATGACGTTCCGCACACGCCATTCGGCAAGTGTCCAGGGCAGCCCGGCCTTCGAAAGTCGAACGCTGCCCGCTTCATCCCGGCCGGCAGGCGATGGCATTTGTACGGGCTCGAGGTAGATACCAACGCGGTTGACCAACCTGGGCGCCGGCTTCGGGACCACGATGAGGAGGACGCCGAGCGCCGAGATTGCCGGGAGCAGCCATACGCTCATTGGAAGATCCGCCGGGGTTCGCTGAGTCGAGCTGCCGAGCGAGCCCCCAGATAACCGAGCGCGGTCGCTGCGAGGCCGAACCAAACGATCGATCGCCCGGTCGTGGTTCTATAGGCGGCCGCGGCGGCCTCGTTGGTGGCAACTGTCAACACCAGCAGAACCCACGGGGCAACGAGGGCGACGAGAGCGGTCAGGCGTTGTTGGGTGAGCGATGCCTCGTGAGCCTTGCGAAGCCGGACTTCGTCAGCGATCGATGCGCCGGCGTCCGCCAACACGGTGGCAACCCGGCTCCCCCCGCTGCGGTGAGCAACCCCGATCAACGTGATGGCGCGATCAGAGGTCGGATCGGCCAACGTGTCGCGAATGTGTTCGAGCGCCTGGTCGAACGCGGCACCCTGGGATGTGCGGCGCCTTACCTCCCGGCTCAGGTCGCCAAGTTCACCGCCGGCACGCGATCCGGCTTCCGAGAAAGCCTCTGGCAGAGATCGTCCCGCTGCCAGAAAGCCCCTCAGTCCTGCCAGGAAGTCGGGCCATGATTCGATGACCTGCTGCCGCTTTCGCCGAAGCCGAATCGTCTCCAAACCGAGCGGCAGTGACGTCGCCATCAGAGCTACTGCCACGACGACAACCGCCACGTCGGTCAACAGCAATGTCAGGACAGCGGCGAACGCCCCGGTCAAGAGCGCAAAACCAATCGATGGGATGGTGGGCAGCCGGAGCCTTGGAAGGTTTCCTGGAACCGGTGCTCCGGAAAGTATCCAACCAGCGGAGGCAGCGAGGATCACGGCCAGGAGTCTCAATGCGGCCACCGCATGCCGGCATTTCGATAGTCAGAGTCGTCATCGGGGCGAAGACCGGACCAACGCAGATCACCCTGTGTCTGTTCGAAGAGCGTCTGGACCGTGAATAGCCGTTCGTCCATCTGGGGGCTCACGGCAACGATTTCATGGATGCGACGGCCCTGTCGTTCACGCTTGAGGTAAACCACGAGGTCGATCACCGAAGATGCGGTGGAGCGGACGAACGGGATCGATATGTTCTCTCCGGCCAGCACCGAATACGACACGAGTTTTTCGAGTGCGTCCCTGCTGGAGTTGGCATGAAGCGTGGCCAACCCCGAGCAACCGGCATTGAGTGCCATGAGCATGTCAAGCGCCTCTGGACCCCTCACCTCTCCGATCACGATTCGGTCGGGACGTTGTCGTAGCGCTTCCCGCACCAGGTCGCGCAATGTGATGGCGCCACCTCCGTCGAGCCCGACCTCCCTCGTTTGCATTTGCGTCATGTCTGGCAGGTCGGCCTGGATCTCGAACACTTCCTCGGCGGTTACGACGCGGCGATCGGTAGGGACTTCATTGAGAAGGCAGTTGACGAGAGTGGTTTTTCCTGCTCCGGGGGCGCCCGCCACCAGGATCGTTTTGTCCGCCCGAATCGCTGAGCGGAGTAGATCGGCCGCCAGTGGTGTGAGTGAACCGCGATCAACCAGTGCAGGAAGCCGATCGGCGGCCAGGACGAACTTGCGAATCTGAATATTGAGACGGTCTTCATGGGTAACCGGCGGCCCGGTGATGTGAACCCGGCTTCCGTCCTGCAACTGTGCGGAAACAATCGGGTTGGCGAGGTCGAGTCGCCGCCCGGTGCCTGCCAGTAGCTGTTCTGCGATACGCCGCACGGTGCCGACGTCGGCAACATCCGTGATGAGTTGCTTGCGCCCGTCCCTCACAACGAATGTCCGCTGACCGCCGAGCACGATGATTTCCTCAACGGACTCGTCGTCGATGAGCGGTTGCAGGAAACCGAGGCGCGTCATCCCGGAATCGCCAGGCTCGCGAGCTGTTTGGACAGATATCGATCGGGAGGGTCAGCTTTGCGGGCTGCTTCGCGGATACGGGCTTGTTGTTTGATGATGGCTGCCGGTTCGAGGCCCGTCCATTTTCGAGCGGCGCGGATGATTTCGGTGGTCGCTCCACTTGCCCGGTTGATGACGAGCGCCGGGGGTGGTCCGGCCCAATCGGCAACCATTCGGGCAGCTCGGACGAGTCCGACGGCTGAAGCGTCTGAGACGAGCACCGCGTGGTCCGACCGCTTGAACACGAACTCGAGGTCACCGATGCCGGGACTCGTGTCGACTACGACGAGCTCGAATTCGGCGAGTGCCGCGTCCAGCAATTCTTCGAGATGAGCAGCCGGCACAACGGTATGTTCAGCCCGGTGAGATCCGGGTACGACTGCAAGGGCCCGGTGCCGGGGAAGTATGGAGGTGTTCAGCGAAGCGGTGGAGCGGAGATCGTCCAGCACGTCGATGAGGTCGGGACGGGGCGCAAGTCCGAGCCGAATTCCGGCAGAAGGTGCCTCCTGATCGAGATCGATGAGAACGGCTTTTGCGCTCCGGCTCCATGCATGACCTAGAGCGACGGAGACCTCAGTGCGACCAGGCGCTCCGCGAGGGCCGCCGACAACCACGAGTTGACCGTTCTTCGCACGGTTCGATGGGCGGTGGGCCGGAATCGATCGGATATGGCGAAAGATCGCATCGGCCGGTGTGTCATCGGGTAGAACCTCGTCGGCGCCACCCTGTTTGAGCAACGTCCGCGCTGGGGAGTCCCCCCGGGGGTACATGCCAACGACCCGAATTCCCTGGCGCCGCCAGGCCTGGATGCGAGCGGAGCTGAGCCAACTTGTTTCGGCACCCACCACGACGACATCGACATCCATGACTGCGATCTCATCCGGCTGGTAGACACGGCCGACCAGCCGGACCGTCGCCGAGCTTTGGGCGGCTGCGACCAGATTCGGTTCCCAATCCCGTGCGCTCAACACCGTTGCAACCTTTGGCGTCATGGTGCCCTCTTGACGACATCGACGTCACCTGTGCGCACAGCGTTCGCGAGCAGCTCTGCGCGATCACGGTCGACAGCCAGCAACATTTGGACCTGAGCGTCCCCGAACCCGTCGTCGTCGGTTCTTGCCTCGACGACATACAGGTTGTCCGCAATTCTTTGTGTCGTATCTCCAGTCCTCCACGTGACATAGATGTCGACAAAATCGCCTGCCGAAATCCGGCCTAGTACGGCATGGGCCGGATCAACCGATATGGCGAACAAGTCGGGGTTGTCTGCCAGAGCCGGCGCCCGTAGCAGCGAAGGCAGAATCGGTTCGTCAGCACCAATCGGCTCGGCAAGGGACCAGTCTCTGACGGACGTCAGGTCATCTTCGCTCAACATGCCAAATGACGCAGGCAGCGGCTTCATTTCGAGTGCCAGGTCGGACAGCGCGACTCCGGCCGGTAGATCTTCGCCGGCGAACACCACATTCACCGTCGGTGCGGGTCGGCTCATGCTCAATGTGAGAAACGCGGCGATAGCCGCCAGCGCGATGCCCAGCCAGGTCCGACGATCAACCCGTTCCAACAGGTCCTTCATTCGAACTCGATGCCGACGAGTTGGCCAACGAGAAGAAAGCGGCGCTTGCCGTTGTCGTCGAGGACAATGTGGTCCACTCCGACGGAGGTCACCAGTCCCCGATACAGCTGACCATCGCTTCCGTACGCGAGGGCCGATTCCTGGCGATCTTCAGCCTCGATGAGCCGGTCTCGGATGGTTCGAAGTCTTCTCGATGACGCCATGGCCGCGTGTTGTTCTGCTTCGAGTACTTCCTGGTATTGATCGCGCAGACGATGGGCAACCAGCTCGAGATCGGGGTGGCGGAGCGGGTCGATTCGGGCGTAACTCGCGTCCGGCTGATCAAGATATGAGGGATCTTCGTGTGGATCTGTATCCAGCGCGACCTTCCTCCCGCTGCCGAATCAACCCCGGCGTTCGCCCGGAGGCGCAGCTACCCGGTCGGTGGCGAGCCCGCGCCTCATGTTTCCCACTGTGGCTCTTTGCAACCTCGCATGATTCCTGGTTGCTATCCCCGTAGCCACGACGACAATACCACGTCACGTAGCGCATTCTCACGGAGAGTCCGCAAGAGTTGTACCAAATCGCTCTTCCACCGGCAAGGGTCTTGTCGTTTTCTAGCTGGTCGGTCGTCGCGGACACACCGGTTACAGACCTACGCCTCTATCGACCCCCAGGTGGTTCA
>JAHEJY010000193.1 GCA_024638625.1 Actinomycetes bacterium | reverse complement strand
TCGACCCTGACCGATCTCGAGCAACCCGCATCCCGTACAGATCCTGCGGGTCAACCCGGCTCCAATGCCGTGTTCACGAAAACGGTGATCGGTTCCGCATTTCTTCTGCTTGCCGGCCATTTGTGCGGCTCCTTTGTCTTGAAGTCGATATCGGCCCCGGGTGATCCCCATTTGATAGTGGTTCGGATTTCGCTCGCAATGACTAGATCTTTGAGGCACACAGCCGTCCAAACTACACTGGTGTAACTACGACGAATCCGGAGGCACTTTGGCGCTGGCGATGCAAACTGACACAACCGACGTTGAGACTGTGCTGGCCGCCTGTGTCCAGACATATGCGGCAAGAAGGATTGCCGTCGAAACCATAGACGCGGTGGAACTCCGGGACGGCCGCATCTCAGGCGTGCGACTCCACGGCATCGTTGCCAGGGAGGACAACAAGATCGAGGTCGTGATCCCCAGCGACGCCGACCTGTCCATGTATCAGGCGACTCTCGACGGGTTTTCGCGGGCCGGGTGGGACGTATGGGCCCTCGTCCCGACTGAGCTCATGGGACCGGCCCATCGGCATCTGCGAGGTGTGCAGATCACACTTCAACCGTGGTGGGAATCCGGCACGCATGTTTTCTTCGGCCGACCCGAGCTCCCGTGAGATGCCGGCCCCGCTCTACACGCAGACCACGATCGCCTTCATCTGGGATTTCGACAAAACCCTGATTCAGGGCAACCAGCAGGACCCGCTTTTCGCTGCCTACGGGATCGATCCTTCGCAGTTCTGGGCAGAGGTCGACGGGCTGGTGAGCTACTACCGCGAGCGCAACATCACGGTCGCGCGGGACTCCGCATATCTGGGACACATCTTGACCTATGTCAAAGAAGGCAAGTTCCCCCGACTGACCCGCAAGCGACTTCGGGAAATAGGAGCAGAACTGGAGATGAGCCCCGGCATCCCTGAGTTCTTCGAGGCAACCCGGAACCACGTCGCTGAGGTGGCTGATTACGTCCACGAGGACATCGATGTTGAACACTACGTGGTCTCCACGGGAATCCGGCCGATGATCGAAGGAAGCCCCATAGGCGCGATCATTGACGGTATCTGGGCCAACGACTTCATCGAGCGGCCGGCCATGCCCGGATATCTCGAGACGCTCGATATGGATCATGAGCCTCACCCGATCAGCATGCTGGGTTACATGATCGATAACACGTCCAAGACCCGGGCAGTGTTCGAGATAAACAAAGGGGTCAACCGCAATGCCGGGATCGATGTCAATGCACTCATGGCTGAGGAGCAACGCCGGGTCCCGATCAGGAACATGGTGTACATCGCCGACGGGCCGAGTGACGTGCCGGTGTTCTCCATCCTCAACCGCCAGGGTGGCAAGACCCTGGGGGTCTACACGACCGAACCGAGCAACAACTTCCGCCAGGTGAAGCAGCTGCAGACACAAGGCCGCATTCAAGGCATGGCTAAGGCCGATTTTCGCGAAGGCGAAGCTGCCTATCTGTGGTTGATGGACTCGCTCGACCAGATTGCCGCAGAAATAGTTGCCAACCGGCGCTCAGCTTTCGCCGAGATTCCTCGCGCTCCCGGCCACGTTGATTGACCGACGTCGGATGGTGCCTGTCACCGCCCGATGAACCGCGGTTGGCGCTTGTCGAGGAACGCGCCGATCCCCTCGGCTGCGTCGTCCGATCCGAGGCAAACCGTCTGGGCCTGGGCTTCAAACGCCAGCGCTTCCCTGAAGGACATACTCATGGACTGGTTCATTCCGGCTTTGATCATCGTCTGGGCAAGCGGCCCACCTGCCAAAAAACTCTCGGCGACGCCAATCGCCGCAGCTTCGAGGTCTCCCGGTTCAACCAGTCTTGTCACAATTCCCATTTCCAGTGCTTCTGCGGCCGATACGATCCGCCCGGAAAGAGACAGCTCTTTGGCCTTTTGCAGGCCGACCAAGCGCGGCAGAAGCCAGGTTCCTCCAAAGTCCACGACGAGCCCTCGACGCACAAAGAGCGCCGAGAATTGAGCACGGTTGGTAGCCACAACCACGTCGCATCCCGCGGCGAGACTCAGACCAGCACCAGCCGCAATCCCGTCTACTGCGGCAATCGTCGGCCTGGAGATCCGGTGTAGCGCTTCTGCAGCCGCCCCGACCACCTGCATTCGTCCGTACCGGCCGGAAACCGTCTGGAATGATGCAACATCTTCGGGTTCCCGGGACAAATCGGCGCCGGAGCAAAAAGCGCCGCCTGCCCCGGTGACGATCAAGACCCGATTGTTGGACGACTCGAAATCGACAAAGGCGTCCCGAAGGTGCGCCCAGCCATCCGGAGGTATGGCGTTCTTCCGCTCCGGACGGTCGATGGTGATGGTCCTGATGGCGTCACGGTCGGCAATGGTGATCATCCGGTCAGGCTAGAAGACGGCCCGGCTGTTCGCAGGTTGGCCATCACCCGACCTTTCTCAAGGATGAATACCGCGACAATCCGGTGGAACCAATACCATGTCCCGTATGGGACTGAACCCGTTTCGTGAGCAGCGGAGAACGCTGGCCGATCTAGCGATGATGGTTGCCGCCATCGTGGCAGCCATAGCGGTAGTGGCATGGGCCCTGCTTTCCAATTAGACGAGATCGTCACGCCCGTGCAGCCCTACGCGGCTCGCAAACGGTACACCTGCCCAGGCTGCAGCGGCTCTATCAACGTGGGCGTCTTTCACCTTGTCGTCATCCCCGAACACGCTCCCGATCTGCGCAGGCATTGGCATCATGGATGCTGGTTCAAGGAGCAGCGTCGGCGGCGCCCTCCGCTCGGCTGAGCCGGGCCGGTCACCCAACCTCCGATCAGGTCTTCCTGTGATAGGTGACCAGGAGTCATGCCACGTCCGGTATCCACCGGATACCGACCCCCAACGAGGTCATCGAAATCGCAACCAGGTCGACCCTCCCGATCCCCAGCTGGTTGGCAAGGGATCGCACCTGAGCAGCCTTGGCAGAGGTAAAAGCGTAGGCCGGGTCGTCGAGGCCGCCGGTCTGAATCGTCTTGACCTCGACGGCTATTCGCCGACCGTCGACTCTGATAACCAGATCGAGCTCGCCACGCCCCACCCTTACGTTTCGCGCCAGAACTTCGGCATGGTGAGTTCTGAGGAATCGAGCAGCTAGAGCTTCGCCCTCCTGGGCGAGTTGCCGCCCACTCAGAGCCGGACGCCCGGCTCCAACTCCTCGATGTTGACGTCCCGGAACGTCAACACCCGTACTTTCTGAAGGAATCGGGCCGGCCGGTACATGTCCCATACCCACGCATCCTCGAGCTCGACCTCGAAGTGCACCGAGCCGTCCTCCTGGTGTTTGTTCAGTGTGACCCGATTGGCCAGGTAGAACCGACGCTCGGTTTCGACGACATACCGGAACATGGGGAGCACATCCCGATATTCCTTGTAGATCTGAAGCTCGACTTCAGATTCGTATCGTTCGAGGTCTTCTTCGTTCACTTTGGTGACTCTCGATAGGCAAACGCGAGCTCACAAACAGTATCGGCGATCCTAACCCTCTGACTGAGTTTCTTCGCGTTTCCGCCATGGTCGATTCAATATCTACCCGGCGCCTATGACACGTACGGCGAAACCTAGAGGCCACCCCAGCGATCAAAAGGCCATACGCGCACGAAAGCGCGCCCAACGATCGAATCTGTGTCTATCGGGCCGAAGCGCCTGCTGTCCTGGCTGCGGGGACGATTGTCACCCATCACGAAAACCGTTCCGACCGGCACATCAACCGGA
>JAHEJY010000192.1:1812-3791 GCA_024638625.1 Actinomycetes bacterium | reverse complement strand
GGGCGCGACGGAGACGAGTTGCTCGGCGGCAGAGACGTAAGCGTCATAGCGAAACGTTCCACCGCCATGCCACACCCGATCCAATTGTTCGCGGGCTGCGGCCACGATCCGTGGATGATTGTGTCCGCAGTTGGTCACCGAGATCCCGGTGCCGAAATCGAGATACCGCTTGCCCGCCGCGTCCGTGATCCATGCGCCACGAGCCTCCACGATTTCGAGGCCGTTGTCGAAGGAGATGACTGGTGCCACCGATCGCGTGAACCGATCGACGAAATCACTCATGGTTCCCGTGTCCTCTCGATTGTCAATCGACCTCACCTGGCAAGATCACCCTGGCCGCGACAGGACGCAACGGTCCGGGCACATGGGCTCGCTTCAACCGGATTTCGTGGCCTTCACGGACTCCCGTATGAGCTTCGTCAGAACGCTCATATCGACGTCTGCGAGCTTCTTTATGTAGAGACACGACTTGCCGGTCGAGTGCTTGCCGAGCTCGCCGAGCAGTCTGTCGTAGTCGCTGAATCCGTCCATGAGATAGAGCGTCAGCTGCTGCTTGCGGGGGCTGAAACCAACCTGGAACCATGTTCCTTCGCGTCCACTTTCGTATTGGTAGTCGTAGGAGCCGAAGCCGATGATGGAGCTGCCCCACATCGCCGGTTCCTGTTTTGTGATCGTTCCCATCAGCTCAACAAGCTTGCGGGCATCCTCGCGTTTGGTCTCGTCGGCGATGGATTCGATGAAGGAGTCGACACTTGCGTCGTTCTTTTGGGTCTTGAGTTCTGCCATGACCGAAGCTTATCGGTCTACCCATTGCGGCCTGGCATCACATGCCCCCGAACGCCGTGGCCGGGTCATCTGTTTGATTGGATCGGCCATTGCGTAATCTTGCCGCTTATGGATATGGTCGAAGCGTTGCGAAAGCGCATAGCCGGAGCTGCCGCCAGCCCGTTTGGTCATGCACCGTTTCCGCTGGCGCATACTCTGGAGTATCCGGAGGATCCCGGGCTGTGCGGTCCCGGGTCCGTGACCTGGGAGTTGTTGGCCGACGTGTCGTCCTTCATCGGAGGAATCCGGGCACTGGTGATACAGGCTGCCCATCCCGAGGTTGCCGCCGGCGTCAAAGACCACTCGCGATATCAGGAGGATCCGTTGGGCCGCCTGTCACGCACATCGAACTATGTCACCGCCTCGTCGTTCGGTGCCATGCCGGAAGTCGAACATGCGGTCGAGCTCGTGAGACAAGCCCACGCTCCCGTACGGGGGCAATCTCATCGGGGAGTTGCCTACTCGGCTGGTGGCCCCAGGTTCGCCGCCTGGGTCCATAACGCGCTGACCGACGGTTTTCTGGTGGCCTACCAACATTTCGGACCCCGGAAGCTCTCGGCTGAGGAGGCCGATCGATTCGTTCTCGAGCAAACCCGCATCGGTGCGATGTTGGACGCTGACCCGATGCCGACCACGGCAGACGGCCTATCCCGTTGGATCGAGACCCACCCGGATCTGGCTGATTCGCCGGGCCGGAGAGAAGCGGTCCAGTTTCTACGGAAGCCGCCACTGCCCACCCTCACCCGGATCGCTTATTGGATCATGTTCGCAGCGGCCGCGGCGACCATCCCCCGGCGATTGCGGAAGATCCTCCGAATCCATCGAGTACCGGGAGCCATCGTCGCAGGCCGAATCTTCATCGCATTTCTCCGCTGGGCCATGGGTATGTCGCCCGCGTGGAAGATCTCCCTTATGAGGATGGGGGAGCCTATTCCCGAAGGGGTCTTCAAGCAGGAGCCGAGGGTCGCGGTCGAGCGATAGGCTCGCCCCATGGATGTCTCCAATGCGGATCGGGTGATCTTTCCCGAGGTCGGTATCACCAAGGGTGACGTGGTGGCCTATCGCGAGCGCGTGCGGCCGATCGCGGTCGGTCGCCGGCTGCTGATCGATCCGCGCGAGCCCGAGCGGTCCACGCCGCCCGGCGGCGCGTCGAG
>JAHEJY010000192.1:0-1802 GCA_024638625.1 Actinomycetes bacterium | reverse complement strand
TATCACCAAGGGTGACGTGGTGGCCTATTACGAAAAGGTTGGCGGGTTGATGGGCGAGTTCGTGGTCGGCCGTCCGCTCACACTGCAGCGCTTCCCGAAAGGCCTGGCCGAAAAGGGCTTTATGCAGAAGAACGTGGCGAAGCATTACCCGCCGTCGATCGAGCGCTACGAGGTCCCCAAGAACGAGGGAGGGACAACCACCTATCCCGTGGTGCGCGAAGTCGAAGACATCGCATACCTGGCCAACCAGGGGACCATCACGTTCCATATATGGCTCAGCACCGTTCAGCAACCTTTCGCGCCGGACTATCTCGTCCTCGATCTCGATCCCCCCGAGGATTCCGTCGACATCGTTCGTTCCGTTGCTGTCGAGACCCGCGCCGTGCTCGATTCGTTCGGGATCGATTCGATTCCGGTCGCGACCGGCTCCAAGGGTTTCCACATATGGGTGCCTCTGGCGGACAAACCCGACTACGAGCGGGTGGCAACCGCCTCCCAGGCCCTGGCCGGGATCATCGCCCTCAAAGCACCCGACCGGGCGACCCTCGAGTTCCTCAAAAAGGAACGGAAGGGCAAAGTTTTCGTCGACTGGCTTCGCAACAACCCGGGATCGACGGTGGCGGCTCCCTTCTCGCTGCGCCCCCGCCCCCGCGCCTCGCTTGCCATGCCGCTGACCTGGGACGAACTCGGCGAAACCGATCCAGATGGATGGACGATCGACAACATCGACGATCGTCTTGAAAACCTTCCGGAGTGGCCCCAACCGGTGTCGTTGCCGATCGACAAGATCATCGAGATGGCCGAAGCGGCGGGGGTCGATCTGGAAGCCCGTTTTGATCGATTTGGTCGCGATCGGCGGTCCTAGGACGTTGGAGCCACCCCGGAGAAATACGCTTGGGCGCGATCCCAGGCGGCTTTCCCACAATCGGCACCCATGATGCGACCGGCGAAGTCGTCGGCCGGAACGTGAATGCCTCCATACAAACGTGACTGCCCGGCCTGGTCGGCGGCATCCTGATATGTGGCCCACTGGAGCAAGACGTCGGCTGCCGGCCCCGCCTCGAACTCGAGCGAGTCAGCCGGAATCGTCCACTCGCCGAGGCCTCCGGGAAAGTAGGGACTACCGGTCATGGATGTCAGAACCTCCGCAGCTGCCCGGCTAAAGGTGCTGTGGCCTGACACGTACGCGGCAAACGCCGGAGTCACGAACGTCGCTTGCTGGTAGGGCACCCATTCGACCGCCCGAATCCAGTCGACCCCACCGGCCCCGGTCTCGGGATCTTCGGGATTCCCGACCCACGCCAGGATCGCAATCTCGTCCACGTATTCGGCCAGACGTTCATGGCGTTCTCCGGGCGCGGCTGACGACTCTGTGATCAGTTCGATCAAACCGGGTTCGAGGGGGAGACCGTCGCGGTGGTACGACGGAGCCTGTGGGTCGGTCGACTGTCCCAGTTCGCCCATATACCGGATCGCTGTGATGGGTCGCACGTAGTCGTAGTACCCCTTGGCTCCCCAGGCGGCGATCGCCGAATCGTGCAAGGCTCCATTCAAGGCGAGGTACATCTTGACGTCCCACTCCAGTGGATCGACCGGATCGCCGCTTCCGCCGATCCGGTATTCGAAATCCGGGTGCCCGGTGATGGAGTTGGCGAGCGTGTTCCAGTGACCGGGTGGAGTTTCCGACTGCGGACCGTCTGCCCAGAATTCGGCGAGGACCCGGGCGAAATCTCCCAGCGGAACCACATTCGGCTCATACGCAAGTCCCGTCACCGGGTTGGCGGAGAAGCCGTTCCCATCAT
>JAHEJY010000059.1:13349-15353 GCA_024638625.1 Actinomycetes bacterium | reverse complement strand
ACGTTCAATTCTTCAAGGTCTGCGCCGCCGCTGCCACCGCAGGCTGTCGCCAGCAAGCTGAGGCCGACCAGCGCGCCAATCAGCCGAAATCTTCTCTTCACGGTTGTCTTCCTCCTCAGGATCTTCATCGAACGAATTCGACCTTAGCCAGAACCGGTTCGGGACGCGGTCGGCTAGGCAGAGGATTCGCGAACATAGACGCGACCGCCAGAAAGCCGTGCGTGCTCGGCCGCGAACGACAGCTCGTAGGCGGTCATGGCTTGCGCCGGAGTCGAGAGCGTCCGTGCACCCATGCGGACCGCGTCGACAAAAGCTCGCATCAGACCATCGTCGCCACCTCCGTGGCCACCCTTATTGGTCTCAATCAACACGTTCTCCGTCGACCCGGTCGCGTGATCGATGACCTCGATCTCCTGGCTGGCCCCGAAAGTGGCTCTCATCGTGGCCCGCGTGCCGTCATATCGCATGGTGCGTTGTTCCTCGTGCGAGTGACCGTGCATCGTCAACGTCACCGAGGCTCCCGACTCCAACTCCATTGACACAACTTGATGGTCAACAACGTCAGAGCCGGCCGTATAGACACACTGCCCGTACGGACCCTCGGCCAGCGCCGCCAGCCGACCTTCCATCGTGAGGTCGTCCGTGATGACATGAACCGGCCAGCCTCGATTCCTCTCGTTCAAGTAGGTGCGGCGAGCGTCGTATGGACAATCTGAGACCGGACAGGGATCCGTACATCGCCCGGTGGCGCCGGCCGGTGCCCGTTCCGGACGGAACTCGAAGAGTGATCCAACGGATGTAAGCGATGAGACCGGAGAGTCGATATTCCACGCCAGGATGTCCAGGTCGTGGCAGCACTTGGCCACGATCATCGGCGTTGAATCTTCTGTACGCGCCCAATTACCTCGTACGAAGCTGTGGGCCATGTGCCACGCGGCCACATTCTCTCGGTGCGTGACGGTTACCAGATCACCGAGCCGCCCGCTACCGACGACGTCGTGTAGCGCTTGAAAGAACGGGGTGTATCGAAGCACGTGAGCGACAGCCACCACTCGATCCGAAGCAGCCGCGGCGTCGGCAATCGCGTGAACGCCGCCAATCGTGTGTGCGACCGGTTTTTCGATGAGGACGTGCATGCCGGCCTCTATGCACGCAATGGCTGCTTCTTGGTGCTCGCGATCGGGAGAGGCGATGATCACGGCTTCCGCAGCGCGGCCGACTTCGCTGCTTGTGAGTTCGGAGATACTCGACAAGCCGATGGCGCCGTCGTGCTCGTTCACCATGGCCGCACGACGATCTCCTTGTGGCTCTACAACCGCCACCACCTCCATCGCATCCGGATTCGACTGTGCCCAGGCGCCATAGACGTGACGGCCGCGTTGGCCGGCTCCGATGATGGCTGTTTTGAGCGATTCGCTCACAGCGAGTCGGGGGTCGCCAGGTGGCTGTGTCCCGTCTCAGGAAGAAGGGACATGTCAGGTGAGGGACTCGTGGAGAGTGTCGAGGGCTGTGATGAGACCTTCCATCTCCGTCTTGCTCAGGCGCCCGGCGAATTCCTCGTCCAGATGGTCCAAATGGACCGCAGCAGCATCGTCCAGCGTCGCCATCCCCTTTTTGGTGAGCTTGATCCAATTGACCCGCCGATCACCCGGACAGGGAATCCGCTCAACGAGCCCCTCATCGGTCATCCGGTCGATCAGGCGCGTCACACCCCCTGACGTGAGTACAACCTGTCCCGCCAGAGCTGACATCGTGAGCACCTGGTCGTCCGAACGAGCGATGCGCAACAGGACCTCGAACCAGGTCAGAGGCAACCCAACGGCGTCTTCGAGCTGGCGGGCCAGCAGTTTCTGCAGCCGGGCCTGCACTTCGAGCAGCTTCCCGAAACTCGAGAATCGTTGGTCATTGAGATCTACCTGCATGACTACCACATTACCGTCGTGGGGGAATAAGTTTGATAACTCAATAGTTGATTACTCAAGTATTAGCCATATACTGGCTTCC
>JAHEJY010000059.1:0-13249 GCA_024638625.1 Actinomycetes bacterium | reverse complement strand
TGCGGTCGAGTTCTACACCACGGTTATGGGAATGGAAGTGCTGCCTTCCGGGGATGTCCCGGGGGCAGCTTTCCTGCGGCTGCCGGGCGGCCACAACCACCATGACCTGGGGCTGTTCGCCCTGGGACCAAACGCAGTGCCGAAACAACGCGGCCAGGTGGGCTTGTACCACCTCGCCTGGCAGGTCGACACCATCGACGACCTGGCCGCTGCCCGACCATTGCTGATCGAATCCGGAGCGTATACGGGAGAATCGAGCCATGGTGCAACCAAGAGCCTCTACGGCCGGGACCCGGACGGCAACGAGTTCGAGATCATGTGGATGCTGCCACGGGAAGAATGGGGCGAGTGGGAGGATTCGGCACCGGTCGATCCATTGCACCTGGATGCGGAAGTGAAGCGATGGAGCGGCATCAGCACCCGTTAGGCCAATCATGCAACGGTCGCGCCAGGTGGGTTCCTGTTCGCGGTGACGTGGTAGGCGTGCTTCAGGTGGAAACCGGAGGCGCCCCACCCGCTCGCGTACGCCGCTGGATGAAGTAGTCCAGAGCTTCAACCCTTGCCGGGTCAATCGACGGTGGCTCGAAATCCTCCAGGGCTCGCTTCCAGACTCCGGTCGCGTTCTCGGCGGTAGTCGGACTGCCGCTCTCAGCCCACTGGCCGTGATTGCTCCAATCTGACACCAGGGGTTCGTAAAAGGCGGTGGCGTATCGCTCCATCGTGTGTCCCGCGCCGAAATAATGTCCACCCGGCCCCACTTCCTCCATCGCCGCGCGGGCCAGCTCCGGCTCGGATGTGTCCATCGGTAAGAACATTTCGGCGAACGTCTGCAAAGCTTCGACATCGATGACATATTTCTCCATCGACGCGACCAAACCCCCCTCCAGCCAGCCTGCCGCATGCATCAACACGTTGGCACCACCCATGAGGGCGCCCCACGAGCTCATCATGGATTCGTAGGCCGCCTGGGCGTCGGGGGCGTTTGACGCATTCACGTTGGACGAACGAAACGGAATCCCGACATGACGTGTTAGCTGCCCACTGGCGATGGCAGCTTTGACGTACTCGGGCGTGCCGAATGCGGGAGCTCCCGACCTCATGTCCACATTCGAGGTGAACCCACCGTACACAACGGGCGCTCCGGGTCGAACGAGCTGGCTGAGCGTGATCCCGAACAGGGCTTCGGCATGCTGCTGGGTGAGGGCGCCGGCCAGGCTGATCGGTGCCATGGCTCCCGAGAGGGTGAAAGGTGTCACCATCACGATTTGGCCCGCCTTGGCGAAATCGACGATGGCTTGCGCCATGGGGATGTCGAGCTGGCGGGGCGAATTGGTATTCACGACCGTATAGGTGTAGGGCTGCTCGGAGAATTCGGCCGCCGTCAGACCCCGCATGATGCGCACCATCTCAAAGGCGTCATCGATCTGCGGAGTTCCCCGTCCGAAGAAGAATGGCATCTTGTCGGACAACACCAGTTGGGCACGACCGGTTCGGTAGTGCCGGAAGGCAGGTTCGACGTCCTGGGGCTCAACGCTGGGTGAATGAATATGGAGCACGTCGAAACTCTGCGCGAGACGCATGAGATCCTCGAATGCCTCGATGGTTCCAGGCCGCCGGCCGCGATCCCGGTCTGAGACATAGGGAGGACCGCCAACCGGTGCGAACACCACATTCCGTCCACCGAATCTCACGTTCCGTGCCTCGCTACCTCCATATCCATCGAATTCGGAAGGAGCTGAATCCACAGCCCACTCCACGAGGCCCCGGTCGAGCCTGACCATCGCATCGTCGTCACCGACGCCGACCGATGCGCCTCCGTCGGCGAGGATTGACCGGGCGGCCGGCAACAGCACCCTCATGCCCAGATCCTCGAGGACGCCGAGAGCTGCCTCGTGAATATGGCCGACCTGATCGTCGGAGAGCACCCGGGCTGGTTCAAACGGGTTTATGAGGTGGCGATAGGCATCCGATCGTGCTGCAGCAGTCGGGCGCCGTCCGGGACTACGGCCGGCCCGACCTCGGCCGGTTGCCGTGCGGCCCGGGCGACGCGGCCCATCGCGATCGGAGGGCGTTTCTGGCTTCTCTGGCATGGATGGAGCGTAGTTATATCCTTTACTATGCGTAATGTGCAGGATATACTGCGTAATGTGCAGAATATCCTCCCCATCCTCCGCACGGACACCCAACAAGAGCTTCTCGTTGAGTTGTTCTTCCTTTCTACAAGGCCGAGAACACTGTCTGAGCTGGCGCGATCGATCGACGTCGACCAGACCACCGTTATGCGCGAGGTCAATCGACTTCTGGAAACGGGGCTTGTCGTGGAAGAACGGGTAGGGCGGTCCCGGACCGTTGCCATCAACGACGACAGTCCCCTGGCCGCGCCCATGCGGCGATTGATGCGATTCGTGTACGAGCCCCCGGCCACCTATCCGGCTGTCGACGAAGGATTTGCGCCGCACGAGGTCGAGCGGCGCCCCCATCATCGGCCGCTTCCCTCCTCGCGGCGACGGTCGCCATGAGCCAGGACATGGTCGCGAATAATGAGTATCAGGTCGAAAAAGGGGTCTTAGTAAAGTCGCGCGCGATGCCACCAACCGAGGCCGAGATCAGGAGCGTTGTGCGACGCGTCGTCGCCGGCTTCTCGACGTCGACTCCCCTGCCTGCACCGCCGGCGGCCACTGATTCGGAGCGCCCACCAGGCACTCTTGCGATCGGGGCAGACCATGGCGGTTTCGCACTCAAAGAACGATTGGCGTTTCGACTTCGTGAGTCCGGACACGAAGTCATCGACTGCGGCACCGATAGCACCGAGGCTGTCGACTACCCGGATTTCGCTCATGCGGTTGCATCAAAAGTCGCCTCAGGAGAGGCATCATCCGGCATCATCGTCGACGGGGCCGGTATCGGCTCGGCCATGGTCGCCAACAAGATCCCGGGGGTGCGGGCCGCTCTGTGTTATGACATTTCGAGCGCCCGCAATAGCCGGGAACACAACCACGCCAACGTTCTCACACTCGGCGCCGGCCTCGTCGGCCCGGCGCTCGCCCAGCAAATCGTCGAGGCGTGGCTCGAAACTCCATGGGCGCCCGGTCGCCATGCCAACCGGGTAAGCAAGATCACGGCGATAGAAGAGCAATATCTCGCGACGCCGACTATCGCAGGACGGTCGGCATGAATGACCAGGCTCTGATAGAAGCCATCACGAAAGAGGTTCTGGCGACACTCGGCAAGACCGATCCTTGCGCCGATTGCCAGGGTTCCTGCGCGGCCCACAGCCCCGAGAAGGTGCGAAGTGTTGTAGCCAACGGCGCCGACCGGGTGAGCTTCCACGGACACGGCGCCGACGTACCACTTGATCTCGCCCAATACATCGACCACACCCTCCTCAAACCGGACGCCACCGCGGACGACATCGACAAGCTGTGCGCCGAGGCAGCTGAATACGGGTTCGCATCCGTGTGCGTCAACCCCGCCTGGGTGAAACGGTCGGCGGAGAATCTCAAAGGGACGGGAGTCAAGGTCGCATCAGTTGTCGGATTCCCATTCGGCGCAACGACGTCGGACATCAAAGCGCTCGAAACCCGGCGAGTCCTGCGCGACGGCGCCAGAGAAATCGACATGGTCATCAACATCGGAGCCCTCAAGTCTGGCCAGCACGATGTCGTACGAAAAGACATCGCCAAGGTTTCTGACGCCTGCCATGAGGTCGGTGCTCTGAACAAGGTCATCATCGAGACCTCGCTCTTGACCGACGAGGAAAAAGTCATGGCGTCGCACCTTGCGCGTCTCGCCAAGGCCGATTTCGTCAAGACCTCGACCGGGTTCGCCGGCGGTGGGGCGACCGTACATGACGTTCTGCTCATGCGCGAGACGATCGGACCCAAGATGGGCATCAAGGCGTCGGGCGGAGTTCGTAGTCGAGAAGACGCCGAAGAAATGATCGCGGCGGGGGCGTCTCGAATCGGGGCCTCAGCAGGCATAGCCATCGTTACAGGAGGTACATCCAATGAGCAATATTGAGCTGCGGTCGTTCGTGTTCCTCGACAGCCTCCAGCCCCAGTACGCAGCCTTTATCGGGACCACGGCGTCGGGATTCTTGCCTCTCGCCTATGAAGCCTCCCTCTTCGTCGAGATTTCACCCGGCATCGAGATCAACCGCCTCACCGACATTGCGTTGAAATCGAATGCCGTCAAGCCGGGTATGCAAATCGTCGAGCGCGTGTTTGGCCTGCTCGAGATCCACTCCCCCGATCAGGCGGAAACCCGTGGAGCCGGCGCTGCGATCCTCGAGGCCATCGACCTCAAAGAGGCTGATCGGCTGAAGCCCCAGATCCTGTCGAGCCAGATCGTTCGACGCATCGACGACCACCAGGCCCAATTGATCAACCGAATGCGGCATGGCCAAATGATCACGCCTGGCCAGACGTTGTACGTGCTCGAGTGCGTGCCCGCCGCCTATGCCTCGCTGGCTGCAAACGAAGCCGAGAAAGCAGCCAACATCAACGTACTCGAGGTGAGAGCGTTCGGGGCCGTTGGGCGTGTCTACCTCGGCGGAGAAGAAGCCGATATCGACGTCGGCTGGCAGGCGGCCGTGGCCGCCCTCGAAGGAATCAAAGGTCGAGTCCAGAAATAACCAAGCCAAGAAAAAGGAGCACCCGCATGGCAGATGCCTTGGGAATGATTGAAGCCCGGAGTTTTCCGGCGATGGTCGAGGCCGCCGACGCCATGGTGAAGGCCGCCAAGGTCGAGCTGGTCTCGTATGAGGAGACCGGCGGCGGCTACGTGACAGCCGTTATCCGCGGTGATGTCGCAGCCGTCAAAGCTGCGGTCGACGCCGGCGTCCGGGGAGCAGAACGGGTCGGCGAGGTTGTCGCGCACCATGTCATCGCCCGGCCACACGAAAGCATCGACGCCGTGCTGCCACTGGGAGGCGGCGACGACAACAAGTAACCGCCTCATCGCAACGACAGATAGGAACAGGTCATGCAGTTAGCGCGAGTCACCGGCACGGTGGTCGCCAGCCGAAAAGAGCCGCGTCTCGACGGGCTGAAGTTCCTGCTTCTGGCCCAGTTGGGCGTGGACAACAAGGAAACGGGTGGCTACGTCGTGGCGGCCGATGCCGTCGGGGCCGGAGTCGGTGAGGTTGTCATGTATGCGAGTGGAAGTTCCGCTCGTCAGACCGAATTCACCCATGAGCGGCCCTGTGACGCCGTGGTGATGGCCATCGTCGACTCCTGGGAAGTCGGCGGCACGGAGCACTTCACATCATGACTGACATCAGGGTGGGTGCCGGGCAATGAAGGAGCTCACACAGGCAGACATCGAGGACATCATTTCCCGGGTGCAGGTGCGTCTCAGCGGGGTTCCCGAGGGGGCGGCGCCCGCCTCCACGCTCGTGGCGCAGACCGAGCTCCAAACCGATGGCGAGCTTGGCGATGGTATCTTCGCGACGATAGACGAGGCCGTGGCAGCTGCCAGGGTCGCTCAATCGTCATATGCAACCGAAGGCCTCAAGACCCGCCACCGGATCGTCGACGCCATCCGCCGGGCAATGCTGGACGAAGCCGACAATCTTGCCCGATTGGCGCACACAGAAACCGGCCTTGGTCGCTACGAAGACAAGATCAAAAAGAACATTCTCGTTGCGACCAAGACGCCAGGACCTGAAGATTTGGAACCGGTCGCGGTGACCGGCGATGACGGCATGGCAGTCACCGAATGGGCGCCGGTCGGGCTGGTAGGCGCCATCACCCCAACCACCAACCCGACGTCCACCATCATCAACAACTCGATATCCATCCTTTCGGCAGGCAATGCCGCGGTGTTCAACGTGCATCCCAACGCCAAGCGAACATCAGCCGAAAACATCCGCATCCTGAATCGGGTCATCACGCAAGCGGGCGGACCACCGAACCTGATCACCGCAGTCGCGACCCCGACGCTCGACAGCGCCAAGGCCCTCATGGTGCACCCCGACGTACGGGTTCTGCTGGTGACGGGCGGACCGGGTGTGGTGAAAGAAGCGTTGCAGGCGGGGAAACGCGCCGTCACCGCCGGCCCCGGCAATCCCCCTGTGGTGGTCGACGAAACCGCCGATATCGAAAAAGCCGGTCAAGCCATCGTTGCCGGAGCCTCCTTCGACAACAACGTCATCTGCACGGACGAGAAGGAGGCGATCGTGATCGATGCGGTTGCTGACCGCTTGTTGAAGGCAATGGCCGACAGCGGCGCCTACCTCCTCAAACAGCACGAGTTGGCTCGACTCGAGAGGGTCATTTTCCGAGAGATGGGACCTCCCAACAAGCCCGGGAGCATCAATCCCGCCTTCATCGGGAAGAACGCCTCAGTAATTCTGAAAGAGATCGGAGTGGCAGTCGACGATTCTGTGCGACTGGTCGTCGCCGATGTGCCAAACGACCACAATCTCGTGTGGACAGAGCAGATGATGCCGGTATTTCCGGTCACACGGGTGCGCGATGTGTCGACTGCCATTGATCTGGCGGTCAGAGCCGAGCACGGTTTCCGACACACGGCCGGCATCCACTCAACCAACGTCGACGCGATCACGCGCATGGCCAGAGCCATGAACTGCTCCATCTTTGTGGCCAACGGCCCATTCTTTTCGGGCCTCGGACAGGGCGGCGAGGGCTACTCATCGTTCTCCATCGCCAGCCCCAGCGGCGATGGCCTCACCCGCCCCCGCACCTTTTCGCGTCCACGTCGCGTGAGCGTTGTCGGCGCGTTGAGGATCGTCTGATGGCCGCCTGATGGCCCTGGCGCTCCTTGAGTTCGAGTCGATCGCAGCCGGCATCGAAGCCGGCGACGCCATTGTGAAACGGGCCGAAATCAGCGTGCTATACGCAGGTACGGTGCATCCCGGGCATTACCTGCTGCTCCTGGACGGGGAGGTGGGCGAACTCGAGGAGGCAATCGACGCGGCAGATATGATCGGCTTCGAGTACGTGACCGATCGGGTCTTCCTCCCCGACCCTCATCCGGAGCTCGCTGCGGCCCTCAAAGGCAAGCGGACGACAGGAGGTGGCGAGGCACTGGGAATCATCGAAACCAAAACCGTCGCCGCCGCGCTGGTCGCCGCAGACGCCGGCCTGAAAACGGCCGCTGTCATCTTGCGGGAAATCGTGCTGGCGGATGATCTCGGTGGAAAGGCTTATTTGCTGTTTGGCGGTCCCGTGGACGATGTCGGAGCGGCGATCGAGATCGGAATTGAGCGCGCAGGTACTCGCGTGATCGGTTCGCGAGTTATCGCCCAGCTGCATGATGAAATGGATACCAATTTGGCCGGTCATGCCCGATTCGCGGCCCGACTGAGAGGCTCCTGATGCACCTCGCAACGGTAATCGGCACCGTGGTAGCCACCCTGCGCACACCCGACCTGGGTGGTATCAAGTTCCTGATCATCCAGCCACTCACACGAGACCTGAAGCCGGCAGGCCTCCCGGTCATCGCAGCCGACGGCGTAGCCATGGCAGGCGCCGGGGAACTCGTGTATTTCGTCGGCTCGCGGGAGGCTGCCCAGGCAATGCCCGAACCGTTCGTGCCGATCGATCATGCCATCGTAGGCATCGTCGACCAGCTCGCGATCGAGCCCGTTCCGAAAGCCCGGAAGTCCCCGAATTCGCGGACCGCCGGAAAGCCATGAAGATCGCCAGGGTCGCCGGCACCGTGGTCTCGACCGTGAACTCCCCGATTTTCGACCACCGGAGGCTGCTGTTCTGTGACTACCTCACGCCGGACGGCGAGGTCACGGGTGATTACGTCATCGCGGTGGATGGGGTGGAAGCGGGACCAGGCGAAATCGTACTGATCATGGACGAGGGCACTGGTGCCCGCCAGATCGTCGGCGAGGCGATCGCGCCAATCCGGGCCATGGTGGTAGGCATCATCGATTTCATCGGGAGTTAGGCGGATTTCGGCGGCATAGGATCACGACGTGACTTCGTTTAAAGCCGTCCGGTTGGTCGAGAAACTCGAACCGCTGGTTTCTGAAACCATGCCGACCCCCGAGCCGGGACCAGTCGAAACGCTGGTTCGGGTTGAAGCTGCCGGTATCTGTCATTCTGATGTGCACTATTGGCAGGGCGACCCCAAGCTCCCCCCGATTCCCCGCACGCTCGGCCACGAGATTGCCGGTGTGGTCGAAGCGGTCGGCGACCACGTCTCTGAGGTTTCGGTTGGTGACCGGGTGGGGGTCCACTACCAAACGAGTTGCGGCGTCTGTGAGTTCTGTGTATCCGATCACGACCAGTTTTGCGTCAAGGGCCAGATGTTCGGAAACACGATCGACGGCGGGTACGCCGAGCTCGTCTTGGCGCCGTCCCGAAACCTCGTGTCCATACCCGACAACGTCGATATCGCGCACGCTGCGGTCATGATGTGTTCGACCGCAACCGTGTTCCACGCTCTACGTCGGTCGCGTCTGACCGCAGGCGAATCCGTGGCAGTTTTCGGCCTCGGGGGCCTCGGTCAATCGGCGGTACAACTTGCCCGGGCGATGGGTGCCGGCGAGGTCTACGGGGTTGACTTGCATGAAGCAAAACGCGAGGTTGCCGGACGTCATGGTGCCATTCCCATCCAGGGTGGCCCGGATGCATCGGCTGCAATACTGGATGCGGGCGGAGCGGATGTCGCCCTCGAGCTGGTGGGCTCGCACATCACGATGCGACAGGCCATCGACGTGCTGAAGCCGTTCGGGCGAGCCATGGCGGTCGGCCTCGCCAGCCAGCCGACTCAGTTCACGTCGTTTTCCGACCTCATCGGACGTGAGGCCGAGATCCTCGGAGTTGCCGATCATGTGCTCACCGAGCTGCCAGAGCTGCTGGAGATGGCCTCGGCCGGATCGATCGATCTGACGGACGTCGTCACCAGCGAGGTTCCTCTCGACGATGCGGCGATCAACGCCACGTTTGCCAACCTTGCGGAATTTGGAGAGGGAGTCCGGACAGTGATCCGGCCGGACCTGTAGCCGATCGGACGAGCTGAACTAGGGTGGCCACCGTGGCCATCACCGGAGTCCATACCCTCGTGTACACGTCCGAATCGGAGGCCGTTCGCGAGATTTTTCGAGACGCCTTCGGTTGGAAGAGCGTCGACGCCGGCGCAGGCTGGCTGATCTTCGCTTCTCCTCCCGGCGAAATGGCCGTGCACCCGGGGGACCGGCCTTCGCACGAAATCACGCTCATGTGCGATGACCTGGCGGCCACGATGACAGACCTGATGGCCAAAGGCATCGAGTTCGTCGATGAACCCAAGGACGAAGGCTGGGGCTTGGTAGTGACCATGCGGCTCCCCGGCGACCTGGCCATGATGTTGTACGAGCCCCGGCACGAGACAGCTTTCTGATGTGACGTGAGCGCACTGCCGCTCATCCTGGTGTTGTCGTCGGCCCTGCTACACGCAGGTTGGAATCTGGTCGTCAAGTCGAGCTCCGACAGTCTGGTGGCCGGATGGGCGCAGGTGGTCTCGGCCGCGCTCGTGACGACGCCGCTCCTCATCTTCAATCCGATTCCAGCCCGGATTCTGCCGTATGTCGTGCTGTCAGCCGGAGTCCATACCCTGTACATCTCTTCACTCGTTGCCGCTTACGAGCGCGGCAACCTGTCGCTGGTTTACCCGGTGGCCCGGGGCTCTGCTCCATTACTGGTCACGCTCGCAGCGGCGATCCTGCTCGACGACGTTCCGTCTCCTGGCGGGCTGGCTGCCATCCTCCTGGTGGTGCTCGGCATCCTCTGGCTTGCCAAAGGAACCAACCGGGACGGCCTGGGCTGGGCTCTCATCACGGCCGTGACGATCGCCTCATATACGGTGATCGACGGAGCATCTGTGCGAACACTCGATACCGCGGTTGGCTACACCGCAGCCGTGTTCATCGGCAACGCCTTCATCCTGACACCCATCCTGCTACTCAGGCGAGGGCTGGCGCCGATCGTCGACAACTTGCGAGCCGAGGGTGCTCGTCACCTTCTCGGAGGTACCGCCTCCGCAGCTGCCTACATACTGGTGTTGGCAGCAGCACGTCTGGCACCACTCGGCCTGGTTTCAGCCTTCCGCGAAACCTCCGTCGTGATCGGTGCACTCGCCGGCTGGCTCATCCTTTCAGAACCCGACGGTCCTCGGCGAATCAGGGGAGCCTCGCTGGTAGCGATCGGCCTCGCCGTCCTGGTGCTGGTCGGCTAGATCGCGAAAACCAGACCCGTTTGCCCTCGAGTCGAGTACCATGACGCCTGCCTCACCGGGTGGAGGCCAGCGTTAACCTCGCTTCCCCGGTGGCTCAGGCATCAGTACTAATTCTGTTTATTCACCCCGGTTGGACCGCCTCTTCGGCCGCATTGCGACACACGATGTCGTGCCAGGAGCATCCAATGACCTCGAAAACTATCGCGACCCGCTCGACCGCGGGCACGTTCGCCCAACTCGGATTACCCGAACCGTTCATACGATCGCTTGCCAAACGCGGCATCGTCGAACCCTTTCCGGTTCAGGCGGCCACCATCCCCGATTCGCTGGCCGGCCGTGATGTGGCCGCGAAAGCGCCGACTGGATCGGGCAAGACGCTCGCTTTCGGGCTTCCTCTCCTCGCCAACGTGGACAAAGCCTCGAAAAACCGCCCGGGCTCCCTCATCCTGGCGCCGACCCGGGAACTGGCCGAACAGATCAAACAAGAGCTGGCTCCCCTCGCCAAGTCCATTGGAAAGTATGTACACGCGGTTTACGGCGGCGTCAGCTACGGTCCCCAAAAGACCGCACTGCGACGCGGCGTCGACGTTCTCGTTGCTACGCCTGGACGCCTCGAGGATCTGATCCAACAGGGCGCAGTTCGCCTCGATCAAGCCGACATCGTGGTAATCGACGAAGCCGATCGTATGGCAGACATGGGATTCTTGCCGGCGGTACGACGGATTCTCGATGCGACCGCAAAGCGTCGTCAGACGATGTTGTTTTCGGCAACGCTCGACGGTGACGTGGCGGTCCTGGTTCGCGACTACCAATCGAATCCTGTCCAGCACGAGGCACCTTCAGCAGAAGCGGAGGCTATCGACGCCAAGCACCATTTCTGGCTCGTCCAACGCCACGATCGCGTCGAACATACCGCCGATGTCATCGCAACCGGCGGGCGATCGATCGTTTTCACCCGAACCCGCCACGGTGCCGATCGACTCGCCAAGCAACTCGACCGCCTCGACATCGGAGCTGTCGCGATCCACGGGGGACGTTCTCAGGGACAACGCAACCGTGCCCTCAAGGAGTTCACAACGGGGCGGGTGCAAGCCCTCATCGCAACCGATGTCGCCGCTCGCGGCATCCACGTCGATGCTGTCGAAACTGTGGTTCACTTCGATCCGCCGAACGACCACAAGGACTATCTCCACCGCTCAGGGCGCACGGCCCGGGCCGGGGCTGCCGGCACTGTCGTCAGCCTCATCACCGGCGAGCAGCAGCGGGGGGCCCGGCGCATGCAGGAAGAGCTCAACCTGTGGGCACCGATCGTGCCGCCCCACGTCGGGAGCCTCACCAACGGTGGGCACCGCATCGGAGAACGATCCGGGCCCAAACGCGCAAGTCACCGATCAACCAAACCGACGAACCGCGGCGAGGATCGTTCCCTTCATGGAAGCACCACTGGCAATCAAAGCCGGAAGCCAAGATCGGAAAATCCCCCGGGCCAAAGCGTGTATGTCTCGAATATCCCTTGGGAGACGACGAGCGACCAACTGATCGAACTTTTTGGCGCATACGGGCCCGTGACCGATGCCACGATCGTGACCGACCGACGTTCGGGGCATTCCCGTGGCTTCGGATTCGTCGAGATGACAAGAACTGGAAGCGAGAAAGCCATCAAGGGACTCAACGGCAGCGACTTCGGTGGACGGGAACTAACGGTTCGCCCGGCCCGACCCCGTGCGGAGCACTCAGGGCCACAACGATCTAGAAACGGCAAGACCAAAAAGGCCCACAATCGAACGGGGCGTGGTCGTTCCCGTCGGCGCTAGCGGCCCACAACGCCATCAACTAACCCGGAGAGGGCAGACCTGACAGATCGGGCCGATTGGCCATATCGCTCCTCGTCGCGTGACGGTACGGTTGCGCGGTCGGACGTCGGAAGGTCAGCTGTGGATATCGCTCTCGCCCCCACCACCGGTACTCGTCGCTGGCCGGTCGTGGTCGGAGCTGTGCTCATTCAGATTTGCCTGGGGGCTATCTACGCGTGGTCGGTGTTTACACCGGCCCTCAAGGAAGCCGGCTGGAGCAACCTCCAGACACAGATCGTGTTTTCAACCGGGCTTGCCAGTTTCGCAATCGCCATGGTGTTCGCCGGCAAGAACCTCGGCACGGTGGGCCCCCGTTGGCTGGCGCTGGCGGGCGGCATCACCCTTGGATTCGGATATATCGTGGCCGCCATCGGAGGTGGCACGGGTTTTTGGACCGTGCTGCTTGGCATCGGTCTCATCGGCGGGACCGGCATCGGATTCGCATACGTTGTTCCGATCGCCGTGGGAATGCGCTGGTTTCCAGACCGCAAAGGCACCATCACCGGTCTGGCCGTAGCCGGTTTCGGGTTCGGCGCGCTTGGGTGGGTCAAGCTGGCCGGTTCCTGGGGAAACCTGATCGAAGACCACGGTCTCGATCAGACGTTCCTGTGGTACGGCATCAGCTTTGCTCTCATCGTGATCATGGGATCACTGACCATGAAGATGCCACCAAAAGGCTGGTTACCGACCGGCTTCGTTCCACCAGACGTACCGGGTGAAGGGGCCGATGATTTCAGTCCACGTGAGATGCTCCGCACACCACAGTTTCACCTCATCTCATTCACGTTTGCAGCCTCGGCCGGAGCCGGGCTCATGGCCATTGGGCTCATGAAGCTCTATCCCCTCGAGGCGCTGACCAACGCCGGAACCTCAGCCGCCGCGGCCAGCGCTATTGCCGGGACCGCAATGGCCGTGTTCTTCAGCCTGGCCAACGGCATCGGGCGTATCGCATGGGGCGCGTTGAGCGACAAATTGGGGAGGAAACGGTCAGTTGTCATCATGGCGTCTTCCCAAGGACTGTTCTTGTTGTTGTTCATTCCGATGGCCGGAGCAGAGTGGTCGCTGTACGTCGGGGCGGCCTTGATCGGATTCAATTTCGGCGGGAATTTCGCCCTTTTTCCCGCGCTGACGTCCGACGAATTCGGCAATGCCGCGGTCGGCCGGAACTACCCCTGGGTGTTTCTGGCGTACGGGGCCGGCGG
>JAHEJY010000058.1:4861-15364 GCA_024638625.1 Actinomycetes bacterium | reverse complement strand
GGCTCCTCAGCCGCAGGCTCCTCAGCCGCAGGCTCCTCAGCCGCAGGCTCCTCAGCCGCAGGCGGGGCTGCTGCTTCGCCCGAATCTTTCTTGTCGGCCAGCTGGCTCATCATGCTGGCGAATCCGCCGAGCATGGAGTTCATCACGCCCGCCATGTTCTGGAGGGAGGCGATGAGCAAACCGGCCATCTTGGCGAGCTGCACATCGCGCGGGTCAACCTCTGCCAACTCTCTGATTTGGCCGGCATCAACGATGCCTCCTGCCAGGATTCCGCCCTTGAGCACGAAGGCTTCGACCGCCTCGGCGATGTCCTTCATGGCTTTGGCCGCCATGACCGGATCGTCCGCAACGAACGCGATCCCGGTCGGCCCATTCAACATGTCGAGCAGGCCTTCGAGGCCCGCTTCCGATGCCGCCCGCCTGGCGAGGGTCATCTTGTAGATCTTGTATTCAGCCGATGCTTCGCGCAACGCTCGACGGAGACGCTGCTGGTCTGCGACCGACAGGCCGCGATACTCGGTCACAAATACCGCGCGGGATCCTTCGAGGCGCTCTTTGATGTCAGAGACGGTTGCGACCTTTTCGGGTCGGGGTTCGCGCTCGGTATCGGTCACAGTATCTGTCGCCATCGTCACCCTTCAGTCGAGATGATTGTCCGGGAACAAAAAAACTCCCGGTTCTGACACGTCAGACACGGAAGCAGCACACCTGGAGGGTGGGAACGACATCCTGCGTTGGCGCAACAAGTGCTTATGCCCCAGCGGGCACCGACGGTCTTCGGTATCTATGTATGCGGAACGGCAGTGTACTCGCTCCCACCTGCCTCTGGAAGATCGCTTAGCTACGAGTTCGTTTCATCTGGGCGAACTGCTCGATACGAAGGATGTGATGCGGGCTCCGGCGGAACTTTGCAGCTATGTCGCCAAGGCGCTCCCCATCCGTCCGCATCGCCATGACCCGGCGCTCAATCGGTCGCAGCCCATCTTCCGAGGTGGATCGAGAAAAGTCTCTCTCCATCCCGGATTCCTGGACATAGTCGGCCAATTCGGCAATCCTGCGAACCGTACCGGGCTTCTTGCGCAGCGAAGTCGCCACCTCGGCAACCGTGGCACCATCCTCCAACTGCTTACGAATCACTCGCTGAATTGGACTGAGCATGTTCTCTCCTAGGTTCCCCCTGACGATAGCGCGTAGCGACCAGCGCTTAGCTCCTCGCAAGAGCCGCTAGATCGTCCAAAGTGCCGTGGTCCACGCGAAAGCTCGGCCCCCGCGTCACAGTGAGCGCAGCGAACGGCGGTGACGCATCATGGGCATCAACTATGGGGCCTGCGACTAACCCCTGGCAAGAGCCGCTAGATCGTCCAAAGTGCCGTGGTCCACGCGAAAGCTCGGCCCCATAGTCGAAGATATGGCCAGATTCTTCACGTAGCGACCTTTGGTGGCGGCGGGGCGGGCGCGGAGGATTTCGTCGGTGAGGGCGGCGAGGTTGCTCACGAGCTGATCGACCTCGAAGGAGACCTTGCCGATGACGGCGTGGACGTTTCCGTTCTTGTCGTTGCGATACTCGACCTTGCCGGCTTTGAACTCTTCGACCGTCTTGCCGACATCGAAAGTCACGGTTCCAGCCTTCGGATTCGGCATCAGGTTGCGGGGACCGAGGACCTTGCCCAGCTTGCCCACCTCGGACATGATGTCCGGTGTGGCAATGGTCATATCGAAGTCGAGGGCGCGACCCGAGCTGATCTCTTCGACCAGTTCTTTGCCGCCGACGACGTCTGCCCCGGCGGTCTCTGCTTCCTTGGCCTTTTCGCCGGTGGCGAACACGGCGATGCGGATCGACTTGCCGGTTCCGTGCGGAAGCGAGACAGTGCCACGAACGAGCTGATCGGCGTGACGGGGATCGATGTTGAGGCGAAAGATTGCCTCAACGGTTTCGTCGAACTTCGCGTACGACCTGGACTTGACGTTTTCGAGTGCAGCTCGAGGTTCGAAGCTGGCCTCGTGATCGCGGTCGGCAACTGCGGCCGCATAGTTCTTACCTGGCATGGTTCCTCCTGGTGGTTCAAACGATCGGCGTGACACCGACCTCCCACGATCCGGGTTCAGCCGTCGACGGTCAAGCCCATGGAACGGGCCGTACCTTCGACGATTTTCATGGCCGCCTCAATGTCGTTGGCATTGAGGTCCGGCATCTTGGTCTCGGCGATTTCCTGGACCTGGGCCCGGGTAACCGATCCGACCTTTTCCTTGTGAGGTTCGGGAGATCCCTTCGCAACCTTGGCGGCCTGGCGCAACAGCACTGCGGCCGGAGGGGTTTTGGTGATGAAGGTGAAGCTGCGATCTTCGAAGACGGTGATCTCAACAGGAACAATGGTGCCAGCCTGATCCTTGGTCTGGGCGTTATAGGCCTGCACGAAGTCCATGATGTTGACACCGTGCTGACCCAGTGCGGGACCTACGGGCGGAGCAGGACTGGCTGAGCCAGCCGGCACCTGCAACTTGATCAGCGCCATTACCTTCTTGCGACCCATCTCTACCTACCTGCTCTGTTAGATCTTGACGATTTGTTCGAACGTCAGCTCAACCGGAGTTTCGCGGTCAAAGATGTTGACGAGAACGCGGACTTTGGACTGATCGAGATTGATGTCTTCGATGACGCCGTTGAAGTCGGCAAAGGGACCCTCCACCACGCGGACGCTTTCGCCGACGTCCCATGCCGGCTTGAACCGGGGCGCAGCCTTGGTCTCCTCGCCGGCCTCTTCCGGGGTGCCGAGGAAGCGCTCGACCTCGCGCCTCGTGAGCGGGCTCGGTTTGGTGCCGCTGCCCACGAACCCGGTGACGCCGGGAGTGTTGCGAACTGTGAACCATGCGTCATCGTCCATATACATACGGACCAGCAGATAGCCGGGCAGCACTTTCTTGGGAACGGTCACCTTCTTGCCGCCCTTGATCTCGACAACGTCCTCCATCGGAATCACGACGTCAAAGATCGCGCTGTCCATATGCATCGTCGAGATGCGGGTCTGGAGATTGACCTTGACCTTGTTCTCGTATCCCGAATAGCTGTGGATGACATACCAGTCGCCTGGTAACTCATACGGATTCTGAGGCTTGGGGGGCGGAGCGACCTCTTCGTCGGATCCTTCTGCGGGCGTGTCATCTGTCGGGGTTTCATCCGCAACCGCTTCTTCCGCCACCGCTTCTTCCGCCACAGCTTCTTCCGCCACCGCTTCTTCCGCCACCGCTTCTTCCCCCGCAGCTTCTTCCCCCGCAGCTTCTTCCGCCACCGCTTCTTCCACTGCAGCTTCTTCCACTGCAGCTTCTTCGACTGGAGGTGTGTCTGCTTCTGCGGGAGGTGTGTCTTCTGCTGCCGGTTCCTGGTCGGTGCCCGGCTCATCCCCGGCTGTCGACTCCTCTGGTTCGTCTCCGGTAGGCCCTAGCAGCCCCGACTCGCGGAGCGCCATGGCGAGAATCCCACCGTCGTCGGCGGCCCCGTCCGTTGCTTCTTCTTCGAGGTCCATGGTTCCACCCATCAGCGGTTGAGAATCTCAACGACGCCGGTCTTGAAAACGAAGTCGAGGCCCGACGTCATGACAGTGAAAAAGACCGTCGTGATGAGTGAGACGATCGTATACGTGGCGAGGGTGCGTCGATCGGGCCAGGCCACCTTGGCCATCTCCTGTCGAACCTCTCTGATGTATTGCTTGAAGGATGTGCGTTCGCGCTTTTCGACCCGGGCGGCCGCCTGTTGGGCGCGAGCGGTCGCCGTGGGACGTGCCGATTGCCCGCCTGCCTCCTGCCGACGTTCTTCGCGTTGCTGCAGCCTTCGCTGTTCTCTGTTCATAATCTGCTCATCTGTCTGGGTTTCGTGCTGCGTCGTAACTTGTGCGTCTGGTGAGCCTCTGTGCGGTGAGCCTCTTGGGACGGGTCGCTTCTCGGCCCGCGCTTGTGGAGTCGCGGACTCAGCAGGGGCGGTGGGACTCGAACCCACAACCTCCGGTTTTGGAGACCGGCGCTCTGCCAATTCGAGCTACACCCCTCCGGGATCAGACAATGATACGGCATCAACCAAAGGGAGCGTCGCTCAGACGGTACAAGTATACGAAGTGATGGGCGGCACTGACAACCGAATCCGCAGGGCTTTGCTCGCTACGAGACTGCGTTTTCGAGGCGAACCGGCTGACGTACGGCCGGGAAACGGATCGTGAACCTGGCGCCCCGGCCCGGTTCGTTCGTCACCCCCACGGTGCCGCCGTGATGATGGACGATCGCCGCCACGATGGCAAGACCGAGGCCGGTTCCGCCACTGCTCCGAGCCCGGGAGTGATCAATCCGATAAAAACGGTCGAACACGCGATCGAGATGTTCCGGCGAAATCCCGGGACCGTTGTCGATGACATCGAGGCGAACGTGGCCGTCGGCGACCGTCACTTCCACTTCGATGGGGCTGGAAGGAGGCGTGTGGGTCCTGGCATTTGTCACGAGATTGCTGACGACCTGCGCGAGGCGCTGATCGTCACCCATAACCAGCGCCTCGTCGGGCCCCGAAAACATCACCTGACGCCCGGGTTCGATCGCCTGGGCATCGGCAACCGCCGCCCTCGCGATACCGGCGAGATCAACCGGCCGATTCTTGATGGGCGACGCCTCGTCGAGGCGGGCCAGCAGTAACAAATCTTCAACGAGGCGCTGCATTCGTTCGCTCTCGCGGGTGATGCGAGACATGGCGTTATCCAGGGCTTCTGGCTCCGCCAGCGCCCCTTTCCGGTACAACTCGGCGTAGCCCTGGACCGCGGCGAGCGGCGTCCTCAGCTCGTGCGAGGCGTCAGCCACGAATCGTTTGAGGCCGTCCTGCACGGTGCGCTCGGCATCGAACGACGCCTCGATTTGATCGAGCATGTCATTGAACGCCTCTCCCAGCCGATCGAGCTCCGGAGATCCGGCATCCTCAGGCATACGGAGGGTCAGGTCGCCCTCTGAGACGGCTGTTGCAGTAACGACCATCTCGTCGACCGGCGACAAGCTCTGGCGCACGGCCCACCAGGTGGCCAGCCCGCCAAACGCGGCAACAGCCGCTCCGGTGACCAGCAACGTTCGCAACAGCGCACCGACTGCGTTGTCGGCCGCCGTGAGCGGAAAAGCGAGAATCTGAACGGTCTCGGTCCGGTTGTCAACGCTCCAAAGAACCCGGTATCGCAATGATCCGTCGACCGATTCGACAATGACCGGACGACCGTCATCCTGACGTATCTGCTCCGCCAGGGTTGAAAGATCCGGCAACGGATCGGGATCCTCGGCGAATCCCGAGGGGCTGGCGGCTACCTGCTGTCCCCGCCGGTCGTATATCAGCACGGCAAAGCTGCGGGTGTCGTCGCCGCTGCCGAGACCACCAATGTTCCGGCGCCGGTCGAAGACCGAGAGCAGCTGGCGGTCGATCTCTGCATTCAAAGAGACCCGGGTCTGTCCTATCAAGACCGCGCCGAGGGATGCGATCACGAAGAGGATCAGCGCAGTAAACGTCAGAACGAGGCGAACCCGGAGTTTCATGAGGCCCTGGTGCTCAGCATGTATCCCACGCCGCGGCGCGTTTGGATCATCGTGGCGCCGTCTTTCGGAAGCTTCTTTCGGAGGTAGCTGATATAGGTTTCGACGATGTTGGCGTCGCCGTCGAAGTCGTACTCCCAAACGAAATCGAGGATCTGGGACTTCGAAACGACCCGGCCCGGGTTCAGCATGAGGTAGTGGAGCAACAGGTATTCGGTTGGCGACAGCTGGATCTCCGCATCGTCGTAATAAACCTGATGCGCATCCAAATCCATGCTCAGCAAGCCTGCGTTGAGCCGGTTTCCGGTGGAGGCCTCTCCGCTTCCTGAGCGCCGCAAAAGCGCTTCGATCCGGAGCCCCAGTTCTTCGAGACTGAAAGGCTTCGTCAGATAGTCGTCGCCCCCCTGGCTGAAGCCGGCTCGTAGATCGTCGACGGTGTCGCGCGCGGTGAGAAAGATGACGGGCATGTCGTGGCCATCGCGCCGGATGCGCCGGCAGACGTCGAATCCGTCGATATCCGGCAAATTGACATCCAGGACAACCAGGTGGGGTGGGTCAGCTTTGATCGAGCGATATGCGTCATATCCCGATTGCTCGGCCCGGACCTTATAACCGGCAAATCGGAGGGCACTCGATACGAGATCGACCAGGGATTCTTCGTCGTCTACGACGAGAATCTCGGTGGTGGCTTCAGTCATCCTGCTGTTCCCTTTCCGGGGCGAGTTGCCGGTTTCTGCTTCCGGTTTACATCCATCATCCTCGGCAGTGCGCCTGCTCGATTCCTGGGAGGTTTCTGAGAGCTTCCTGTGAACAGCTTCTTCCGATTAGCACGTCACAGACAACTTTACGATGACTCTCACAGATGCCTAAGGCCCTGTGCCGAATGTACGTCCTACGCACGGAGAACCAGCTACAAGAAAAGGAGTCAACATGCGTAGAAAAGTTGCCACCATCGCCGCCGCGGCGGCCCTGATGACGGGAGCGGGTGCTGCGGTCATCAACGCAGCACCGGTCCTGGCACAGGAAGTCACAACTGAGACGATGAATCCGTTCCAAGCGTTCATCCAGTCGCTCATCGACGATGGAGTGGTGAGTCAGGCCCAGGCAGACACCATCGCCGAACGGGCTCAGGAACAACTCGGCGACTTCGGTCGCCGCGGCCATCGGGGCGGCGGTATGAGAGGAGCAGAGGCTGCGGCAGAGGTCATCGGCATCACGGTCGAGGAGCTCCGCGAGGCACGGACTGCAGGTTCGACGATCGCCGACGTGGCCGAGGCCAACGGCGTAGATGTACAGGTTGTCATCGACGCCCTGGTCGCCGAGCACGAGGCCCGCATCGCTGAAGCTGTCGAAAACGGCAGGCTCACCCAGGCTGAAGCCGATGAAAAGCTTGCCGGGGTCACCGAGCACGTTGAGGCCGAGGTCAACGCCGAATTCACCGGCAACGGCAATCGGGGACCGGGGCGGCGAGGCTTCGGTCCGTCCGATGGATCCGGTGCATCTGGCTCAACCGGAAATGATGCCGACACCACCGGCGGTGCTACCGCCTAACCAAGCCCGATAGATGCCCGCCCCCTTCTTCGGAACGGGGCGGGCATTTGTTGGTTTCACCGGCCATCACCCGGCTAGCAAAAGATCGTTGTCGATTTCGACAGCGTTCGTTCGTTGGTAGGTTGAAACCTCGGAAAGCCCGAGCGAGATGAGAAGGAGTCATCATGCCGAAGTACGCAGCTCTTATCTACGGTGAGGCGGTAGCCGACTGGGAACCGTCACCCGAAGAGATGGCCGAAACGATGGCCGCCTATAACGAGTTCCAGGAGTGGGCCGGCGAACGCATCAGCGCCAGTGAGGCCCTGCAGGCTCCAGAAACCGCCACAACCATTCACGTCGAGGGCGGCAAGGGCGGCAAGCTGGTGACCACCGATGGACCATTTGCAGAGACCAAAGAGGTGCTCGGCGGGTTCTACATCTACGAAGCCAGTGACCTCGACGATGCTGTCAAGACTGCGTCGCAGATCCCGGGTGCATGGCAAGGCCGCATAGAGGTACGGCCCGTCTGGGACATCCCGGAGAGTTGATCCGGGACGACCTGGCTGAATCAGTTCGTCGTGAGGGCGGCCGCGTATTGGCCACCCTCACGCGTCAGTTCGGAAGCCTTGATCTGGCGGAAGAGGCCGTGCAGGATGCGGTTGTACGGGCGCTCGAGAAGTGGCCCGATTCCGGCGTTCCCGCCAACCCGGCCGGCTGGCTCACGACGACCGCCAAGAACGCGGCTCGCGACCGGCTTCGTCGATCCAACAAACGGGGCTTCAAGGAAGAAGAGGCTGCGACCATGCTGATGCCACCGCGAGCGGTTCACACCGAATCGGTGGTGCGAGACGACCTGCTGCGACTCATTTTCACCTGCTGTCACCCCTCCCTCAATCTGGATGCCCAGGTGGCTCTTTCGTTGCGGACCCTGTGTGGCCTCACAACCTCCGAGATCGCAGCAGCATTCATGGTCCCGGAATCCACGATGGCCCAACGGCTCGTGCGCGCCAAACGCAAGATCGCCATCGCCCACATTCCCTACCGGGTACCGCCCGATGAGGAATTGGGGGAACGGGTAGCGGCGGTGCTCAGCGTGATCTACGTGCTCTTCACCGAGGCCCACCATTCTTCGTCATCGGAGAATCCCTACCGGGTCGATCTTGCCGAAGAAGCCATCTATCTCGGCCGGCTGGTGACCGGGTTGATTCCCGAGAAGCCAGCGGCCGCCGGATTGCTGGCCCTGATGCTGGCCACCCATGCCCGCCGCGCCAGCCGGGTGGACGAACGAGGCGATCTGGTGCTCATGGCGGATCAGAATCGTGACTTGTGGGATCACGACGCCATCTCCGAGGCAGACAGGCTGCTCAATCAGGCACTGTTGATGGGAGCTCCTGATCCCTACCAACTCCAGGCAGCCATCTCCTGCGTACATGGGTTGGCACCAACCGCTGAGGGCACGGATTGGCAGGAGATCGTGCTGCTCTACGACCGCCTGTACGAGATGCAACCCACTGCCGTGGTTGCAGTGAACAGGGCCGTTGCGCTGGCAGAACTCGAAGGCGACGAAGCCGGCCAGATGGCTCTGGAAACCATCGAGGGAGTGGAGCATTGGCACTTGTACCATGCCGCCCGTGCCGAACTCTTTCGGCGTATGGGCTCGCTATCAGAGGCCCGGGGCGCCTATGAGCGGGCGTTGATGTGCAACCCCGGTCCTAGCGACGCCCGGTTTCTCGAAGCTCGCCTGGCCTCGCTGCAGGCTTAACCCGCCCGGTCAGCCGGCAGCCACTTGGGCCCGATTGCCCTAACAACGGTTGTGAGGGCAGGTCAGGATGAGTACATGAGGCGACTCAGGCTGGTCATGATTGTGGCCATTGCGTCGGCGGTTTCCGTCGCTGGTTCCGCATTGAGCCAAATGGGGGATGGCGAGATCTACGGGACCGTGACCGATCTCGATGCCAATCCGCTTTCGAACATCTGCGTGTTCGCCTTCCCCACCGCCAACCCCGATGGGCTGATTATGGGCGAAACAGAGCAAACCCGCACTGCCGCCGACGGCAGTTACGAGCTCTCAGTCAGCCCGGGCACCTATCAGGTCCAATTCGTGCGAGAAGACGACAAGAATCACGACCCTGGCAACTGTTCGTCGCTCTACGCAACCGAGTTCTTCGACGACGTAGCAGACATGGAGGATGCGGTACGGCTCACAGTGCCGCCAGCCGGTCGACAACGGGCTGATGCGTCGTTGTCCCTCCGTGGCGGCATCGAAGGAACTGTTACCGATACATCCGGTCGCCCCTTGCCCGGAATCTTCGTGGACCTGTTCGACGCCGACGACCACGGCGGAACGATCACCGATGCCGAGGGGCACTTCACAGCGGGGGTTGGCCCGGGAAATTGGAGCATCTACACCTATACGCCTCTGCCGAGTCTCTACGCCCCCGCCAGACTCGACAACGTGGTGGTCCTTCCAGGGTCGGTGGTGACCGCAGAGCTGACCATGCCGATCGGGGCCGGCGTAGCTGGGCAGGTGACCGATGAGGAGACCGGCCAGCCGGTAGAAGGCCTCACGGTTTCCGTTCTGAATCCCGCTTTTCAGTTTCCCCCGGATCACCCTGCGACGGCCCTGACGCAGACCGACGGCGGCTTTGTTCTCAGCCAGTTGCCGCCGGGCACGTATACCGTTGTCTTCCGGGATGATCCGGGCCGCTATGTGGCCGAACAGTCAGTATCGGACCAATCGCTGGGACCCGGCGACCTTGCGACCGGAGTTGACGCTGCCTTGACGAGGGCGGGATTCATCGCCGGTTCGGTAATCGACTCGCAAACCGGTTTTCTCCTCAATCCGGCATGTGTAGAGATCTTCGATTTGCAGGGTGAATTCATCCGCGGTGGCTATGCCGGTGGACCCGGTTACGTCATCGGCGGCATTCCCAGCGGCGACCACTTCGCCTTCGCCGACCTCTGCGAGCCAAATACGAGCCACCTTGGCGAGTGGTATCTGGACGCCCGGACCCTCGCCGAGGCGACGCCGATTCGGGTGACTGCAGAAGAAATCACCTACAACATCAACTTTGCTCTCGAGCGAGACCCGGCGTTGGGTGGCAACTTGCACGGCCGTACTACCGACCTGTCCGGTGAGGGCTTGTGGATGATCGCGAGGCTGCATTCGATGGACGGCACTCTTGCGGCGAAAGCGGATTCCGATCCCGTGACAGGCGAATTCTGGATGTCACCGGTACCGGCCGGGCGATATCGACTCGAGGTGGTCCCTGCGCCGGGCCAATACCGGCTGCCGATCTGGCATGGCAACGCTTTGAGCCCGGAACTGAGTCTTCCCATCGATATTGAAACCGGGCGCCTCTTGATGGGCATTACGACTGCGTCGCCCTGGATCGAGCCATTCGACGCAAGGGCCACTGTCGGTTTCGT
>JAHEJY010000058.1:0-4761 GCA_024638625.1 Actinomycetes bacterium | reverse complement strand
GGCTAGGCGCTCATTCCCGGCTGACCAGATCGCGCAAAGCCGCCCGGGCGCGATGGAGGCGGACCTTGGAGGCGCCGACCGATATGTTTTGCACGCTCGCCACCTCTTTGTGCGAATAGCCCTCTACGTCTTTCATGACGACGATCTGCCGTTGGAGTGGCGTCAGTTGCGCCAGCGCCCGGCGGAGGCGTTCGCTCAGCTCGACCCGCTCGCCGGCGGCCTCCGGGGATTCGGAATCGGATTCCAACAAATGGGCCGATTCTTCGATGTCGCAGGCCTTGTTTCGTAGGGCGCGCTTGCGAATCGACAACGACGTGTTGACGGTGATCCGGTGGAGCCACGTGGAAATAGAGGAGTCGCCCCGAAAGCGGGGAAGCGCCCGCCAGGCCCGGAGGAAGGTTTCTTGCGATGCGTCGAGCGCGAGTTCGTAATTCCCCAGAACCTTGAGTGCCAGCCGGAAAACATCGCGCTCGTGGTTCTTGACCAATTCGTCGAAAGCGCCGTCGTCGCCGGCCTTGGCCCGCTCGACCAGCCCGGCTGACGGACGCACCTGATTATTCATGACCTGGCTGTTCATGAGGTCGTCAGGATGTCGGCTGTGACAGCTGCTTCGTCGCCGACGTTCAAAGTGAGCTTGTGGACACCACCGCCGCCCATAACCACACCGATCTCGGCCTGGGTGTTGGGCAGCAACGCAGAGCGATATCGGAATCTGGCCTCCGCCGCCTCGCCGTCTCCAAGAGCTTGGAGCAGCCAGGCAGAACCCAGCAGGCCGTGGACGACCATTCCCGGGAGCCCGGCATTGCGAGCGGCATCATGATCCCAATGGATGGGGTTGAAATCATTGGTGGCGGCGGCATACCGGATCAGGTCCTCGCGGCTCGCCGATTTCAGAATGGGAACCTCGCGGAACGGAGGTGTGTGATTCGTGCGCTTGTGGTGCCATTTGGGTTCGGCGCGCGCAGCAGTTGCCCCCGACGGTGCGGGCCCATCGGTCATGAGCAAGGTTGCGGTCGACTCGACGAGCGGTTCGCCCATCGCATCGGCGATATCGACGGCGAATGACACGAAGAACAACCGCGACCGCTGGCGGACCCCGGTGACTCTTCCTGTCACCGACCAATGCGCCCCGATCGGAGTGGGGTGAAACCATTTGCAGTGTTGATCCACGTGTATGACCGATTGCGCCAGGTCCGCAACCTCCGGATGTTCGAAGAACTCTGGGGCGGCCTGGAAGAACGCGGCCGAGAACAGTCCGGGAGGCGCTACGTCAGTCCATCGGTCCGGGTCGTCTCCGGTAGCCCGTACGTAGTTGGCTACCAGCTCGGGCGTGATCGTGAGCCGGTACGGTCCGAAGATATGATCGATGAGGTTGTTGATGTCGGGCATCATGCCGAATACTAGGAAACCGGCGTCAGCCGCGGCCGCCGGCAATGAGCAATCTGGCAGGGCTGGTCCGAATGCGGGCCATTGCAAATATCCCGACCAGCGGTCCAATTGCCAGCAGGCTGAACGACCACTGCCAACCCCATGCTTCGGCCAGAAGCGGCACACCCCGGATCGTCACGAGCGTGAGAAGGAATCCGCTCGCGGTTTGCAGAGCGAGCGACGTTCCCCGCACCTGAGGCTCGGCCGTTTCAGCGACCATGGCGGAAAACTGAGCGCTGTCGGCGACTACCGCAAAACCCCACAGGAGGAATGCTGGAATCACGATCCACGCTGCGCGCCCAAACAGCAAAGGACTCAGCAGCGCGATGGAACCTGAAGTTGCCAGCGACGCGCCCGCAATGATCGAGCGACCGACCCGGTCTGCCCAAATACCCGCCAACCAGGCTCCCAATCCCCCGATGGCGATGACGAAGAAGGTGATCGTGGGAATGGATCCATAGGAGGTTCCGGACACTTCAGATGAAGCGACCAGGAATGCGGCGGTCCAGGTCCACATCGCGTACAGCTCCCACATGTGACCGAGATAACCCAGCGTCGACCAGCGAAAGCCCTCATTGCGCACCACCCGGCCGACTTGTTTGAACGAGAACGGTTCGGCCGTGGTCTCGAACGGGCCGTCGGACACCCAACGCACCATGATCACAGCCGACAGCCCGGCCAGAATCGAGGCCGTGATGATCACCCCCCGCCACTCCAAACCGACGCCTCGCACGAGGTTGGGAGTCGCGCTGCCGACCGTCAAAGCCCCGACCAGTACCCCGAGCGCCATACCCCGGCCCCGTTCGAACCATCCGGCAGCCACTTTGAGGCCCGAGGGATACAGGCCGGCAAGTGCGACGCCGGTCAGGAATCGCAAAACGATAGCCGCCGTCACCGATTGGCTGGTCACGATCAGGAGAGCAAGGTTGGCGGTGAGACCGATGACCGCCGAGGCACCGAACAATCGCCTGCTCGGAATGATGTCCGCCAGATTCAGGACCGCGGAACCGAAGGCGCCGGCAACGAAGCCGAGTTGGACTGCCAGCGTCAACCACGCCACCTGGCCTTCGTTCAGAAGCCACTCGCTTTGTAGTTGCGGTGTCACCGCTGTGGCCGAGAACCAGAGCGTCATGGCAAACAGTTGACTCACCGCTATGACCATGAGCGCTCTTCGTGCAGATGTCGTTTGCTCGGAATGGACCATCTAGAGCATGCAACCAGAACTCATCGCTGGCTGTTCCGGCGTCCTGGTCAGCTCAAGGTACCGGTAAATGCAGCGAGGACAAAGATCGACAGCAGCGCCGCAATTATCCCGAACACGAATCCGATGATGGTCAGGATGCCAACCAACCGCCAGAACGACCTCTGGGCTTTGAGCGCCCGGTTGAGATCGGCAACCCGGCTGGAGGCCAGATAGGCAGATATCCCCGTGGCATATGCCATGAGATGCCGTGCCACGAAGAAGTACGTGGCCGCCAGCACGAGATAGATGAGCCCGAGGAACAACGCACCGCCTCCGTCCTGTGTTGCGGATGCCACAACGACCACCAGGGCAGACAGGACGACAAACGCGGTGCCGATATAGGCGACGATCGCCATGAATCGAACCCACGGCCTCGTGGCTGCCAGAGCTTCGGACGTGCCCGTATCCGAGAAAAACTCCTCGCCACCAAACATGTCGTTGCCCCGTGCGTCGTCGAACGTCATGAGACACCTTTCGTTGCGGCGTTAGGCGCCCTCCCCGGACTCCTCACCTCGTCTACAACCTGTGGCAATTATTGAGCGGTGGGATATGGTAACCAGAAGGTCGGCCGGGGGGTCAGTCGATGTGCACGCGACCCTGGTATATGTCGGTATCTACAGGAACAACGAATCCACCGCCGGAACCGTGGAGATCCTCGTAGTCACCGGTTCCTTCTTGGATGACCCAGTTGAAAGACGCGCCTTCCCCATCGATCTTCACCTGGAGTTTGGCGAAGAACGTGCCCGACTGGTCGTCGCAGACGAAGTATTTGCCCACTGTCAAGATGAGAACCCGGTTGGACTGGAATCCGGCAGGTTTTACGAAGACGGTTTCTACATCACCGCTTTCGCATATCACCCCGTCGTCTACCGCTGGGCCGGTCGCCTCGAACGGACCGTCGAACCCGGGCACCACGATCTCGACCGAGCTCGGCGGGGTGGCTCCGGCCGGTACCAACGCCATCATGAGCAGCGCGACGGATGTCGTCAAAACTATCAAGGACCTACGCATCATTTCTCCTTCTCCTAACAGCCAGCGTTATTCGAACACTACGCGCGCGAAAAGCGGCGAGCAACCACACCACCCAGAAAACTGGTAATGCGATCGATGGAGCACGTGTCGGCGAGAAGCAAGCCCAGGCTCACGTATGTGACGCGAGTCCACCAATGTGCTCAAGCGTCGAGCACAACGCCTTCGCCGGATACGAGAGGGGGATCGGTCGACCAGGGAAAGTTGATCCACCGGTCGGTGCGTTTCCAGACATAGTCACACTTGACAACCGACTGAGGTTTCTCGTACAAGACAGCTGTTCGGACCTCGCCGACCTTGCCTTCACAAAACTTCTGGACGAAGTCGAGCGTGTGACCCGTGTCGGCGACATCATCAGTGATCAGCACGATTGCCTCGCTCGTGTCCACGAAGTCGACATACGGTGGGATGTGAACGGGAACATCGAGTCTCTCGTCGACGCCCGAGTAATACTCGACGTTCATCACGTAGAGGTTCTTGACAGAGAGCGAATAGCCGAGACTGCCTGCGACAAACAGTCCCCCGCGGGCGATGGAAAGGATCATCCCGGGTCGATAGCCGTCGTCGGCGACCATCTGAGCGAGCTCGCGGGCCGCAACCCCGAACTTCGCCCAGTCCATGGTTTCTCGTTCCGGGGCCGAGGAGCCGGCGTCACCAGTCTCCTGGCCGGCCCTGTCCAGGATTTCAGATTCCTCGCTCATCGCGCGAATCTACCCAACCTGAACGGAAGCGTTATCGGGTCTCACGATGGAGCTGGTGGGCGCGACAGCGAGAACAGAACTTCTTGAGCTCGAGGCGCTCGCGAGTATTGGTCTTGTTCTTGTTGGTCACGTAATTACGTTCGCGGCACTCCGTGCACTCGAGCGTGATTGGTGGGCGCTTATCTGATGGCATCTTCGGACCTACTAACTAACCAGCGGGAAGACCGCGAGCGTAGCGGCTATTTGTTGATTTTGGTGACGCGGCCGGCACCGACGGTGCGGCCACCCTCACGAATAGCGAAACGGAGTCCTTCATCCATAGCAATCGGGTTGATCAACTCCACCGACATATCCGTGTTA
>JAHEJY010000057.1:10854-15455 GCA_024638625.1 Actinomycetes bacterium | reverse complement strand
CGACTGCCAATTGGCCGGCGAGCTCCGCAATTTTTGCCGCATCGTCGACGATCACCTCGCCTCCGCCATGGCCGCCCCCGGGCACTTGGCCGGGTTTGCAGTCCCAGTCCTCTACGGCTCCGTAGAAATAGGTGCCCCACTGGCTTGACCACGATCCAAAATATCCCACGTGGGTGTTGCCCGGGAGACCGAGATCATCTTTCGGATCATATTCGGTCCAGCTCGTAAAGAAGTTGTGCCCGGTTCCTTTTGTCTTGGTGACGTTGGCGCTCGCGGCCGGGCTGAGAAGCACCGAGGTCAAGAGGACGAACGTCGTGGCCGAAGCAATCATTCGCTTCGAGGATGGTGTTCTCACAAGATTCCTTTCCTGTATGTGATTTCACTCGTTGGTATGACGGTACGATCGTTCAGTTAGTTCCGGGTTTTTGAACGGCTCTCACAGCCGGCGGTTGGTACGCCACCGTTTCGGGAACTAAACGATCGTTCAGTTCGTCGTAGTGTAGGTATTAACTGAACGATCGGTTAGTGAAAAACCGCCGTTCGACGTGATAGGACACACGCTGCATTCGAAAGGAGTCCTGATGGTGGTTTCGTCGTACTCACGGCGTCAATTTCTCGGTCGGTCAGCCGCGGCGAGTGCGGGGATGGTTGCGATGCAATTCGCAAGTGCCTCCCCGGTCGCACTCGCCAATGAGGGGAAGGGGGCCAAGGGCCTTCATCCCTTGACCAAGAGTCACGATCCCGACGTGTTGTTGACCTGGATCAAAGCTGTGTACGACGCCGTGAAACGTGAGCGATTCACGCCTCCGAATGCGGCGCGTATCTACGCCTACTACGGCGTGGCCGCCTACGAAGCAGTGGTGGGGGGCATGCCTCCCTACCAATCCCTGGGGCTGCAACTCAATGATCTTCCGAAGCTCCCGTCGACGTCAAAGAACCTTCGTTACGACTGGCCCACGGCCGCTTGTGCCGCAATGGCGGCGCTCTCGCCGGTGTTGTTTGCCGGGCGCCAGGCGTCGTTGGAGGAGTTGGGGAAGCTCGAAGCCGGTATCGTCGGGGAAAGAAGCCTCCATGTGAAGGATCGCGCCACGATCGATCGATCGATGGAGCACGGGCGTGCGGTCGCCAAGGTGCTGGTCGACTGGATCGGAGAAGACGGCTGGTCCGGTATCCAGGGCCTCACGTACGAGCCGAGCGTGGCTCCCGGGCTCTGGGAAAGAACGCCTCCCAACTATGGGAATGCGCTCGAACCCTATTGGGAACGGGTGCGTCCGTTCGCGCTGATCCCGGTCACTTCATGCGCCCCTCAGCCACCCATCCCATATTCGAATGATCCGAAATCCGAGTTCTACGCTCAGGCGAAGGCGACCTACGACACGGTCAATGGTCGATCTGACGAACAAGCACAAGTGGCGCTGTTCTGGCGAGACAACCCGGATGGCACCACCGGGTTGCCGTCGGGACACTGGGCATTGATCGCCTCGATACTCATTCGACAGCAGGGATACGATCTCGCTTCTGCGGCTGAACTCATTGCCATGCACGGCATAGCGGTGGCGGATGGTTTCACATCGTGCTGGACCGAGAAGTACCGGACCAACCTCGTGCGTCCTGTTACCTACATAAAGGCTTACATCGATCCGCTCTGGAACTCGCCCGTGAACTCGCCGGCCTTTCCCGAATACACGTCGGGCCATTCGGTCGGCTCTGGTGCCGCGGCCACCGTCCTCACGGCGATGGTCGGAAAGGTTTCATTCACCGACGATACGGGTTTGGCCAATGGCTTTCCTGTCCGCACGTACCCGACCATTTGGGCCGCTGCCAACGAGGCGGCCATGTCGCGGTTGTATGGCGGAATCCACTACCCGATGGGTATCAGCGCCGGGATCGATCAGGGAATCTGCGTAGCCGAAGCGGTGATGAAGCGAGTAAAAACGCGCAAGTAAAACCGATGACCTGTAAGACCAGATGACTTGTAAGGCCGGATGGCTTGGAAGACAGCTGACCGCGCCGACCGGTCAGCTGTTTTCCCCTCCTGTCTTCGTGTCGTCAAATCCTCGCTTGCGGTATCTGACCTATTTTGTGACCACGATCGGCCCGACTACACCAACCTTTGCCTGAGGGGATGCGGTGAAGCACACGCCGTAGATTTCTCCCTCACGCACCGACGTGTCGGACGGTGACCTGTCGCGGAACGTGTGCACCGAAGACCACGGTGGGCTTGCCGTCGAAGCCCATGCATCCAGATCCTCGAAGGTTTTGCCCTCATCCAAGCTGACGAGTGCCACCCCGTACCCGTCGCGGGCAATGCCCTGGATGTCCCAGCTCAAGGTCACACGACCGGCCGAGATTTCCATCGGACCTGCATACGAGCACGAGTCACCCTCGAAGGTGAGGTTTATCGGAGTCGGCAGGGCGGCGATCGCAGCTTCGAATTCCGCAAGCGATTCGTCGCTCAGGGTCCACGTCCAACCTTGGATCTGGCCGTTCTCGACCGTGTACACCTCGGTGGCGACCAGGGGAGCAATCCCCAATTGCCGGGTCGGGTCGACCCAGGTTTCGGTTCGGGTGGTTACAACGTTACCGTCGACGTTGATGATCTCGAGTTTGAGCTCGAAATTCATCGTTTTGAGTTCCTCAAACCACGCCTGCAACTCGTCCGTCCCTGAGTATTGATCCGGCGAACCGGGCGTTAGCACCGGGCTGAACTTGACCACTGCGTCTTCTGCGTACAGCTCCATCGCTTTGGCGATATCGCCGGCATTCCAGGGCTCGATCTGAGCCATCACGGTGCTGGCGGCCTGCAGCTCAACGAGCGATTCGTCGCTCAGTGTCCAGCTCCAATCCTGGATCACTCCGTCTTCGACGTGATAGACCTCGGTCGCCACGAGTGGGGCAACACCCAGCGCCCGGGTCGGATCGTTCCACGTTTCAGTTTTGGTGGTAACCGTGTTGCCATCGACCTCGATAACTTCAAGATCGATCTCGAAATGCGTCTCGTTCAAGCCTTCCAGCCAGGCACGGAGGTCGGCCTGGCCCCGGTATTCGGTTTGGGCCCCTGGCCCCAATGCCGGCTGGATCGTGACGAACGCATCCGGGGCATACAGCGCAATTGCAGTGTCGATATCACCCGAATTGATCGGGTCCATCTGTGAGAGTACAACTTCTTCGGGATTCGCCCCTGATTGGCAGGCGGTCATCAAAACGATCAGCATGCCGACGAGGAAGATCATTGACTTCCTCATGTCACTCCTTTCTCTAGATCTCCCTTCTTTCATTTCCATTTGTTCCCATTGTGGCAAGGTATGCCGCCGGAGTCGTCGGAGGCAGTGCCGAAGGTCGCATTCGGGCCTTTTCGGAGCAACGAATCGGCGTTCGACCGGATACCCAGGGTTCTAGGTGGCGGAAACCGCCGTTGTGAGCCCGCGGGTTGTAGGTGATGGTGAACCCTGGGTTCTAGGTGGCGGAAACCGCCGATGTGAGCCCGCGGGTTGTGGGTGATGCGGTCGGCCCGAACGGTTCGCGCCGGTGAACGGTAGCCTCGGATCACATTGAGAATTGGAGACACAAGTGGCCGGATTGTTGCCCACCACGATTGCTGGAAGCCTCCCCAAGCCATCGTGGTTGGCGGGTCCTGAGGAGCTGTGGGCACCCTGGTTGTTGGAGGGCGAGGAGCTGGTCGAAGCACAGCATGACGCGATCCGGGTCGTCCTCCGGGAACAGGAGAACGCCGGTATCGACATCGTGACCGATGGCGAACAGACCCGCCGGCATTTTGTAACCACATTCATCGAGGGGTTGGACGGGGTCGACCACGACCACCGGGCAACCGTGAAAATCCGCAATCGGTATGAGGCGTCGGTACCACGGGTCGTGGGGCCAGTGGCACGGTCTCACCCGGTCTATGTCGACGATGCCCGGTTTCTGGTGGCAGAATCGTCGCTGCCGGTGAAGTACCAGTTGCCGGGGCCGATGACGATGGCCGACACGCTTGCCGACGAGTACTACGGCGACCGGGAGCGATTGGCCATGGAGTTTGCCGCCATCCTCAATGAGGAGGCGCGGGGCTTGGCCGAGGCCGGCGTCGCCGTGATCCAGTTTGACGAACCGGCTTTCAACGTCTACATGGATGATGTCAAGACCTGGGGGATTCGGGCCCTGGAGCGGGCCGCCCAGGGTCTGAGCTGCAAGACCGCTGTTCATATCTGTTATGGCTACGGGATCGAGGCCAACATTCGCTGGAAAGAGGGGCTCGGTACCGAGTGGCGCCAATACGAGGAAACGTTTCCGGTGCTGGCCGCATCGAGCATCGACCAGGTCTCGCTGGAGGTGGCGAATTCTCACGTTCCCACCGAGTTGCTGGCGCTCCTGGCCGGCAAGGACGTCATGGTGGGAGCGATCGACGTGGCGACGCACGAGGTCGAAACGCCGGAGCAGGTCGCATCGGTGATCCGGGCCGCCATGGACCACGTCCCGGTTGAGCGCATCGTGCCCTGCACCAACTGCGGCATGGTCCCACTCCCTCGCGAGGTCGCCCGCGCCAAGCTGCACGCTCTGGGAGCGGGAGCAGCACTGGTCCGCCGAGACCTGGGTGTCGAGTA
>JAHEJY010000057.1:0-10754 GCA_024638625.1 Actinomycetes bacterium | reverse complement strand
CGAGCCCGCGGGCTGAACGCAACCCCGTAATCAATCGGCCTTGTAGAACTCGATGACGAACGTGACAGGCCCGGTGAGGAGGACACGGTGGTTGCGTTCTGGTGGAATGGCCAGCGTGTCGCCTGCTGCCACCGATCGCACGGCGCCGAGGGAGTCTTCGAATGCGAAATCGAGAGAACCCCTGCTTACAACGATGTTGCCCCAGACACCTGGTGCAATGTGGTGACGACGGAGAAGCCCTTTGGGGACGGTTTCGTCAGTGAACTCGGCTGTCGTCCGCGCCAACGACAGTCCATGGGGAAGGGAAGGCCACTGCTCGTGTTCCGGGGTTGCCATCACGTCGATCCTACGGGACGATGCGAACCGGCTACGTTTGGTCCGACCCGGAGGTGACACTGGCTGATCACGAAACTCAAGTAGCGATCGTAGGTGGAGGGCCGGTCGGCCTGGGGCTTGCGGTCGAGCTCGGCCGGCGTGGTGTTTTCACCGTGGTCGTTGAGAAGACCAGTGAGATCCATCACATTCCAAAAGGGCAGAACCTCACTCAGCGAACCATGGAGCACTTTCGTGCATGGGGGGTCGAGGACGCCATCCGCGCGGCGCGGGTCATGCCACGCGGCCATCCAGCGGTTGGAGTCAACGCCTACGGGAACCTCATGGGTGAGTATGCCCATCCCTGGTTCCGCCGGAGCGACGTTGACGAGTACTACTTCACCAGCAATGAGCGGTTGCCTCAGTACCTCACCGAGCGGGTGCTGCGGGAACGGATCGGAGAGTTCGATTGCGTGGATGTGTTGTACGGAGTCGCGGCCGAGGGTGTTGACCAGAAGCCTGCCAAGGCGTATGTGACGACTTCTGCCGGGACCATCGAGGCCGACTATGTGGTCGGTTGCGACGGCAGCCGATCTCTGGTCCGCGAGCGGGCCGGCATTCAAGAGTGGCGTTCAGACCATGATCGGAGGATGGTGCTTCTCGTCTTTCGCTCCAGGGAACTGCACGACCTGCTCGAAAACAGGTTCGGACAGGCAGCCTTTTTCAATGTCCTCCATCCCGAACTGGACGGGTACTGGCGGTTTCTGGGAACGGTCGACGCCGCCGAGAACTGGTTCTTTCATGCGCCTGTCCCGTCGGAGGCGGCTGCCGACACCATTGATCCCCAGGCCCTTCTTCGGGCGGCGGTCGGATCCGATTTCGCTCTGGATGTCGACTACGTCGGTTTCTGGGATCTGCGGATAGCAATCGCGGACCACTACCGGCAAAACAGAGTATTCATCGCAGGCGACGCCGCCCACAGCCACCCTCCTTATGGCGGGTACGGAATCAATACCGGTTTCGAGGATGCTCGCAACCTCGGGTGGAAGCTGGCAGCGTTTATCGATGGTTGGGGATCTGAAGAACTCCTCGCGTCCTATACCGAGGAGCGGCGGGCAGTCTTCGCATCGACCGCCAAAGACTTCATCGAGGCCTTTATCGAGGACGACCGGGCCTTCATCAAACGGCACGATCCTCTCGTTGACAAACAGGATTTTGAGCGGGCGTGGGAGGAGCGGCGACTCGGTTCTACTCGCGCCGTGAACGTATTCGAGCCCCATTACGAGGGCTCACCGTTGGTTACCGGAGTATCCGGGGTTTCCAGCGCAGTCGGGTTTCACACCCGGCTCGCTCGCCCGGGCCACCATTTGCCGCCGCCCGGCGGCAGCGACGGCGTCGACTGGTTTGGCGCTCTCGGGAATGACTTCGCTCTTCTCGCGGCCGGCGGAGACGATTCGACGGCTGATTTCGGAAAAGCCGCCAGCGCCCTCGGAGTGCCTTTGGCCGCCATCACGATTCCCGCCGAAGCCATGGAACGCTACGGGTCGTCGCTGATACTGGTGAGGCCGGATCACTACGTCGCCTGGTCAGGAGATGAGACCGCAGATGCCGACGTGGTTCTGCGCCGGGCTATCGGGCGTTGATGTCTTTAGTCGTTCCGATGGTCGCGTTCAAGATTCTCGTCTCGAGGCCTCATCTATTGGCCCTGCGTACGCCATCCCGTCGCATAGCTTTCCCTCGCGTCGCGTGAGTAGGGGGTAGGAGCCACCCGGACTCGAATCTCAGTTTGTTGGTGACGCTCGACGGTGGTCTTGGCGGTCCCGCCGTTCTCCTCGCCCCAAATCAGGGTCAGCTCGTCACCCACCTTGATGTCCGGGTCCACAACGCCGAGAGACACGAAGGCCCGATCATTGAACGTGTAGCCGCTGAACATTGAAAACCCGACGTGCTTCCCGTCGCGTGTGACGTTGTCGTAGGTCGCAGACGTGTAGTTCGCCTGGGGCATATCGAGATACTTGAAATTCTCACCCGGGGGATTGAACATCGAATTCCAAACCCTGGTCACGTCGTCGGGATTCCATTCGAACGTCACTTTGTGCCGCTGGGACTCGGCGTCGACACCTTCGAGCGCCTCCCGACCGATGAAGTCGTGATCGAACTTGACGTAGAAGCTGTAGCCGAGGGCATGTGGCGTCAGGTAGTAGTCCTCGATGTTGTCGGAAACGAAACTGCCACCGATCGACCCCGAAGCTTCGTAGCTGTCCTCGGTCAACCATTCCCGATACGGCTTCATCTCGTCTCCCGAATAGACCGCGGGCAGGGGTGAGGGGATCCAGCCCGATTCGAGGGTGTTGGTGGAATATGCCCGGGCTCCGACCTGGGCCAGACCGTGATTGGCACCCACACGAAGGATTTCGTCCTTGATGTCGTCACCCTCTTCATATGGGCCCCACAGTTCGATGCCCGGCTCGCCCGCCATGCCATGGTGAAATGCCGGCACCTGTCGGCCGGCAACGTTCATGGTGCCGACCCGGAAGAACTTGATGTCTGCGAGCGGCCCTCCGTTGAGTTCTTCGATGATGGCTTTGGCGTTTGGGCCCTGAATCTGATAGCGATAGTGGCGCCGGACGACCCCATGCCTGCCAGGCCGTGAAGGAGAGCGGTCGTCCCGTTCGTAAGAAACGTCATAGTCGCCGGTCTCGGCGTGGTACTGCACCCAGTTCACGGTCGGAGCCCTCCCGACCATGTTGAATCGATCCTCCGCCTCCCTGAACATGATGACATCACCGATGACGTGACCTCCATAGCTGCAAGGCACGAAATGCTTGGCTTTGGTCATGTCGAAATCGGCAAAGCTGTTGATCGCGAGATATGACAGCAGATCGAATGCGTCCGGCCCCTCCAGAGTTAGTTCGGCCATGTGGTGCGACTGGTCGTAGAGAACCGCGGTCTCGCGCCACGCTCGCTGTTCGTCACGCCAGTTGGTGAATTCGGACGCAACAACCGGATAGACATAGGCACCGATCTCGGAGTTGCGCAGCATTTCGACGGTGTTGCCGGCTGATTGGAGAACTTCCTCGAGGCTCTTCTTCGTCATGGATACTCCTCTGGTGACCTGATTTCGATGAGCCGACTGTAGGCGATTGTGGCGCCCCCCGCTCGGCACCCGCACGTCATACCCTGGGCTGTAGGTGGCGAAAACCGCCGCTTAGAACCCTGGGTTGCGGTTTAGTGGTGGCTGGTGGCTTCGACCCAGCCCGGTCTGTGAGCCAGGACCTGGAGTTCGCTGTTCTCTTCGACGGCCACCCAGCCGTGGCCACGGCCCAGTCCGCTCTGTTTGAAGCCACCGAATTCCATCGAGACATCCGAAGCACCGACCCGGTGCACATTCACGAACACAGTGCCGGCTTCGATTCGGCGAGCCACTTCGAATCCGTGGTCGACGTCGTCGTCCCACACCGAGGCTGCCAAACCGAATTCGGATTGATTGGCGAGATCGACCGCCTCCGATTCGTCATCAAAGGCGATGATCGGAATCACAGGTCCGAATTGCTCACATTCCACGAGCTCGGCACCCTGGGTCAGGCCCGTGACAACCGAGGGCAGAATGAACCAGCCTTCGTCCCAGGTTGTCGGGTCGTGGCGCCGGCCGACGGTCGCCACCGTGGCACCGGCTGACCGGGTCCGATCGACCAAAGCATCGACGAACTTGTACTGCGCCTCGTTGTTCAATGGGCCCATTGTGACCGCAGGTTCCAGCCCGTCGCCGACCACCATCTCATCGACTGCGCTCGTAAACCGATCTACGAACTCGTCGTAATGAGATCGGTGAACGTATATGCGTTTGATGTTGTAGCAAATCTGGCCGGTACCGGCGAACACGCCTCGAACGAACTCGGAGATCAAGAGATCCGAGATCGTGGCACCCTCCAATACGATCGCCGGGTCGTTTCCGCCGAGTTCCAGCCCGATGTTCTTGACGGTGTCCGCCGCGTCACGCATCAGCTGCTTTCCCGTCTCGGTGCTCCCGGTGAATCGGATATTGCGGACTGCGGGATGGCGAACCAGGGCCGAGCCCACCTCGGGTCCCGAGCCCGGTACGACGTTGATGACGCCCGGCGGGAGATGTTGGTCGAGTTGGAGCAACGTGTCGGTAACTGCGAGAGGGGTGTAGCTCGGGGGTTTCATCACGATGGTGTTGCCCGCCAGCAATGCCGGCGCAATCATGAGATACGACAGATAGACAGGTGCATTCCACGGGGCAATGACCGCGGTGGGACCCATCGGGCGAAGCAGGCGGACGATTCGTCCGAGGTTGTCCTCGGTGACATCGGGGCTGTCGAACCGATCGGCGAGACCGGCGTAGTACCGAAGGATCTTGGGGGCGCCACCGACGTCGTGAGCGGCTTCCGCGAGAGGCTTGCCATGCTCCCTGGTCAACAACGTCGCCCGTTCGGCGTTGCCGGCTTCGATTGCGTCGGCGCCGGCAAGCATGATCTCAGCTCGCTCGGCGGCAGTCATGCTGCTCCACTCCCCGAAAGCCTGCGAAGCGGCCTCGACGGCGGCCCTCGCAAAACCGCCTGTTCCGACCGCCCGGCGACCAACAGTTTCCTGGTGATGAGCCGGGTTGGCAACGGGTTGAGAATGGTCGCCGTCAAATTGGATTTGGCCGTTGATGAGGATGGGTGCGTCCATGGTCGCCAACTCTATCCGAGATGGCTGTACCAGGTAGGTCAGCCTTGTGCCAAGCCCAGCAACCACGCAGATGCTCGGATACACTGCGCTGGCTACTCGCGTCACGCGTTCGTGCGTGGGAGCTCAATAGGAGGAATTATGAGTCGCATACGACGTTGGCGGCTGGTGCCGCTCATTGCAGTTCTAGCTCTGATGGCGGCAGCCTGTGGAACGGACGACGCAACAACGACAACAACCGAAGCGCCCGGTGCAACCGAAACCACCGCAGCTTCGACGACGACCGAGGCGCCGACCGAAACGACGGAGCCGGCAGCCTCGATGGACTTTGGCGATCCGGTGACTCTGACGCTTGGTCATCCGTTCCCGGCCCAACACCCGATCCAGGTGGGCACCCTGGAACCGCTGGCCGAAGCGATCAATGCTGCGACCGACGGGACAATAACGATCGAGTTTGCAGCAGGTGGTTCCCTTGCGGCCGCACCGGCGACGTTCGAGAACACTGTCGTTGGTGGACAAGACCTGGGCTGGGCCTTGCAGGGCTATCACGCCGGGGTATTTCCGGCTACGGAGATCATCGAGCAGCCGTTCCAGTTCGAATCCGCCATGCAGGCAACCCGGACGCTCTGGGATCTCTATGAGGAGTTCCCAGAACTAAGGGAGGAATACAGCGATGTCAAGCTGCTTGCACTCTGGGTCCATGACGTCGGCGACCTGTGGACAAAAGACAAAGAAGTCAAGACGCTGGAAGATGTTGCAGGCCTGACCCTGCGGTTCCCAACTCGCGTCGCGGGCCAGCTAATCGAAGCGATGGGCGGTAGTCCGGTGGGCATGCCCGCTCCGCAGATCTTCGATTCGCTGAGCACAGGCGTCATTGACGGACTGATGATCGCTGTCTCGGGGCTGCAGAGCTTTCAGCTCTATCCCGAATTGGCGTACGGTACGACATGCAACTGCTATGTGGCCGCTCAGTACCTGACCATGAATCTCGATACGTGGAACTCGCTGACGCCTGATGCCCAGGCCGTCATCGAAGAGCTGTCTCGAGAAAGCTCCTTTACCTCGGCTCAGGTCTATGACGACGCCTATGTGGCTGTCTCAGCGATCGCGGAAGAGGAGGGCATCGTGAAGTATGACCTTCCTGCGGACGAACTCGCCCGGTGGCAGGCTCTCGGCCAGGAAGTGACCGATGCCTGGATTGCCGACAGCGAAGCCGAAGGTATTCCAGCCCAGGCCATGTACGACCGCATGCAGGAGATCAAGACCCAATACTGATTGCCCAAGACTGATTGACGGCCATCGGGTGGTAGCCAACGCATAGGCGGCTACCACCCGAGGACCTTGCCGGGACGTGTCCCGTTGCCGGTGTCACGAAGGAGACGCGATGATGGAGGAACGCCCTGGCAACGACTGAAGACGACGAGCAATCAGGTCCGTTGGCCAGTCGGACAAAAACCCTCATCGGTTGGGTGCAGCGGCTCAACAAGCTGATGCACTATCTGGCCGGCGTCACCCTCTTGGGAATGCTCGCCCTCACGGTCGCTGATATCACAGGACGGACCGCATTCAACAATCCGGTCCCGGGTACCGTGGAGGTCACGTCACTGATTCTCGTGATTGTTGTCTTCCTTGGACTCGCCCATTCCGAAGATATGGGAGACCACATAACAGTCGATCTCATTTACGCGCAGGTCGGCAAGCGTTCCAAAATGATCCTGGACGTGTTTTCGGATCTGCTGGGCGTGGTGGTCCTGGGACTCATGGCGTTTCAGTTGTATCACTTTGGACTGCGCCAACGCGAAACCGGAGCCGAATCTCCCGTCCTCGAGTGGCCTGTGTGGCCCTTTGTCTACGTCGCCGCCTTCGGGGCCGTCCTGTATGCGGTGTCCACCGCGATGCGCCTCACCCTGCGTTCTATGGGGGACAAGACCTTCATGGAGTCCGAGATGATGGGCGAGTCCCCGGGCGTCGAAATATGAGTCCCGAATGGATTGGCATCATCGGCCTCATCGTCATGGTCGCCCTGTTGCTGCTGCGGGTACCTGTCGGGGTGGCCATGATCGCGGTTGGCATCGTTGGCTTTGCACTCATCACCAACCCCAGAGCCGCGTTGTCACGTCTAGGTTCCGATGCGTTTTTCGGGGCATCTCTCTACAGCCTCTCGGTTATCCCCCTATTCGTGTTGATGGGACTCTTGCTCGCGTCTGCCCAGCTAGGCGCCGACGTCTACAAGGCGATCGATGTGTTTTTATGGAAACTCAGGGGCGGCCTCGGGGTCGCCACCATCGGAGCGGCAGCGATGTTTGGTGCTGTCAGCGGGTCGGCGGTGGCGTCGGCTACGACGATGTCAGTGGTAGCGGTACCGGAGATGCGACGATTCGACTATGACCCCGGATACGCGGCAGCCACAGCTGCGGTAGGAGGCACCCTCGGAGCCCTGATCCCGCCCAGCGCGGTGCTGGTTTTATATGGAGTGCTCACCGAGGAGCCAATCGGACAGGTCCTCATCGGTGGCATCATCCCCGGGATTCTCTGCACGCTGATACTCATGGGTATCGCCCATCTCGTTGTACTTGCCCGGCCTAGCTACGCTCCCCGTCCGGCCGAGCCGCCCGACCTGACCAGATTCGGAGCTATCCGGCTCGTGTGGGCGGTGCCGGTCATTTTCGGCATCAGCATGGGTGGTATCTACCTTGGCGTGTTCACGCCTACCGAGGCGGGAGGTGCAGGGGCGTTCCTGTCGTTGTTATATGGCGTACTGACTCGCCGGATGACCTGGGAGTCGTTCATGGGTGCGATGACCCGCACCATCCGCACGACATCGTTCATCTTCATGCTTGTGATCGCGGGGCAGATTTTCGGATTCTTTCTCACTGCTTCCCGGATCCCGATCGAGTTGGGCGAGTGGATTACCGCACTCGAAATCGCCCCCTGGCTGATCGTCACCGTGGTCTTCGTCGTCTACTTCATCCTGGGTGCGCTCATGGACGAGATTGCCATCCTGGTCATCATGACCCCCATCATGTATCCGGTCATCATCGCTTTGGGTTACAGCGGCGTCTGGTTCGGTGTGCTCACGATCATGATGTTGCTCACCGGACTCCTGATGCCTCCCGTAGGGCTCATCACGTTCGTGGTGGCCGGGGTCACCAGGATCCCTCTCAGTGACGTCTTTCGCGGCATCTTTCCCTTCGTGGGTGGTCTGGCCGTTGCCATCATGCTCGTCATCTTCTTTCCCGGCTTGGTGACGTGGCTGCCCGATCTGATGGTCAGATGAGGTCACATGATTGGCTTCTCAGTCGCGCGCGGTAAGGGTCTTGACGCGGGGGCGTAGTTCGGTTCGACACATGGCGTGGATGAAGCAGGTTTGCTCGCTCATATCCAGCGCGTGAGAGGCGAACGACTCGTCGTCCGGTGCCACGAAGACATGCGTGCGAGGCGCATCCGCTCGTCCACCCCTGGGCGGCTCCGCTGACGGGTTGCCGTACGAAAACCGGGTGTCCTGGCTGATGTGATAGTCGCCGAGGGAGCGCTGCAGGATCTTGGCGTACCGCCCGATCTGGGTCATGAAGCAGAACCCGATGCCGGCGCTGATATACGTAAGTGCATCCGGCGCCCGACCGTCGCCTCCGAGCCCGGCCGGTTCGTCCGACAGAAACCGGAACGTCGATCCTTGTGGCTCGTGAATCGTTACCTCCACGACGGCCATTCCGTCGCCCCCTCTCCTCGCCTCGGCTCGCAGATGGAGGCCGCGGCGCTGCTCCGCCTTGAGGCTCGAGCCGGCATCCGCGGTGTCGGTGCCGACATCCCAGGTCTTCGTTACGATCGGCCACTCCGGGGCCGGCGAGGCGGGCGGGGGGAACTGCCCGGGCCGCTCGTGTAGGCCGGGTGGGGCCTCTTCGAGTGGGGCGACTCTTCCCACGTCGATCTGTCGGCCGTGGCTGGTGAGGCTGAACATGCTCGTGAGCCGCGATCCAACAAGCCCGGCGGTGGCCGAAGCCATCACTCCACTCAGCGCAGCGCCTGTGGCTTTCGAGGAGTCGTCGTTCGCCACAAAGACAGAGATTTCGGGTGGCTCGGCGCCACCGATCATGGTGCCTTTCACAAGAGAGCCTTCCATGGTGTAGCGGCTGTCGAGCACCAGGCGAACTGAATCGATAGATAGGCCCATCGACACCAAACTCCGCTCGATGTTGGTCAACAGATCCACTGCCAGACCAGTCGACAGAAAGGCCAGGGGAGCGGGGGCGAAATCATGGCCCTGTAAATACGGGCCCTCATCGCTGGCGAGGCGCCAAACCCGATCGGAATCGCTGCGCGCAACGATGGCCTCTTTTTGCATCACGGTCAGCGAGCGCACGGCCGTCCGAACGGCCACGTCGAACTCCGGATTTTCCGGAGGGTTGAGCGACATGCCGGACACCGCGTACACGATCGGCAAACCCGACTCGAGCAGCAGGTTGGGTGCCTTCGGCTTCATCGTTGGCGTTTCATGGCTGCTCCAAGTATGGCCGTTGAAAGCCCAAGCGATGCATGCGGTAACGTTCGGCGATGCAGCTTCCAGGTAAAACAGTTGTTGTCACCGGGGCTGCTTCCGGTATCGGCCGGGCGGTGGCGCAGACAATGCGTGACGAGGGGGCGCACGTCATCGGCGTCGACCGCGATCTCACAGAAGACGTTGATGATTTTTTTCAAGTCGATCTGCTCGAGCCGAGTTCGATCGACGATCTGATCAGGGCGTTGCCGGGTGATGTCGACGGGCTGTGCAACATTGCTGGTGTCGCGCCCAGTCGTCCGGCAGCCGAAGTGTTGACGGTGAACCTGTTGGCGCTGCAGCGCCTGACTTCGGGCATGATCCCCAAACTGACAGACGGTGCGTCGATCGTGCATCTCGCATCGATGGCGGGAAACGGCTGGCGGGAGAACATCGAGCAGGTGACGGAGATACTTTCGATCGGATGGAACGACGTGGATGGCTTCGTCGATCGCCATGGTCTGGACAACGGAGCCCGCAGCTACTTTCTTTCCAAGGAAGCAGTGATTGTCTGGACGATGCAGAATCGCTGGACGTGGCGGGAACGGGGTATCCGGATGAACTGCGTCAGCCCGGGTCCGGTTGATACCCCGATCTTGCCCGACTTCCTGGAGATGCTCGGCGATCGAGCGCAAGAAAGCGTTCGCAACATGGATCGGCATGGCCGACCCGACGACGTGGCACCGGTAGTCGCCTTTCTGTTGACGGATGAGGCAGCCTGGTTTCGGGGAGCCAATCTCACGCCTGATGGAGGGATGGGAGCCCACCTGGCTCTCAAGCGTTTCGATCTGCACGAATAGAAGAAAGGCCAAGAAAGTCCCCCACGAAGTGGGGGAAAGTACCGCAGCCCGGTAGGGCTGGGTAGGGGGTGGTCGATCTCTCTTCCTGGATCTCGTGTCTTCTTGAGGCAATGCATGAGATGTAGGACTACCTACGAACCCCCTACCCCCGAACTTCGTTCGGCGGTACTTTCCCCCATCTGGTCGCCGCCTGCGGCGGCTGATGGGGGACTATTTGGGAAGTCTCGCTGTATTGAATAGTCCCCCACGGAGTGGGGGAAGGTACCGCAGCCCGGTAGGGCTGGGGTAGGGGGTGGTCGATCTCTCTCCCGGTATCTCAAGTGTTCTGTGGCGATTCACGGGATATAGGACTACCTGCGAACCCCCTACCCCCTCACTTCGTTCGGCGGTACTTTCCCCCATCTGGTCGCCGCCTT
>JAHEJY010000191.1 GCA_024638625.1 Actinomycetes bacterium | reverse complement strand
TGCCATCGGCAAAGGCCCAGGTGATCCGGTACACATCACGATTGCCTTCGACCCGGATGACCGGACCCCCGAACTCCCGGCCGACCTGGAGACCGCCCTGCGCAACAACGATGCGTGGGAAGCGTGGGAGGCGTTGCGGCCCTCGCGTCGCAAGGACACCCTGGTGTATCTGGCGGACGCCAAGCGCCCGGCCACCCGGGAAAAACGCATCAACCAGATCGTCGACGCGGCACTGCAGGAGGGCAGTCCGCGGCTGTCATGATCCGGACGTTCACGGATCCTATGTCGGGGCCTGACCGGCACGGGCCGCCAGGTCGTTCCACAGACGGGCGCTGCCGGGATAGGCCGCCACGAAGTGGTTCCACCGTTCCCTGGCCACCGCCAGGTGTTGTAGGGGATCGGCACCCTTCGGGATCCAGGCTCCGCACCAGATCGAATCGAGCGGTCGCCTGCCCACGGGGCCGTAGCTATCTTCGCCTGGAGCAAAGATGCCTTCAATTCCCGATAGCAACGGGGACGGCCGGTGTTCTTCGCCCAGCATCAGCAACGTCGCCATGGCTTCCAGCGCGCTGTCGGTGCCCTGTTCAGCCAACCAGGGCACCGCCCAGTGGAGCAAGCGATCGCCCAGCAGAAACCTCCGGTCTTCCAGGGCGCGGGTGGCGATGTGACCCTCATCGTGATACCAGGCATCAGCCTCGGCCTGGGCCAGGGCGGCGCCGAGCACGGCCAGGTCGGAAAGCCCGAACGCCGGCAACTCGTACTTCCAGGCGCGGGCACGTCGTTCCAGGTCGGGGGCCGGGTCGAAATAAACGACGACCTCGCGCTCTGTGATCGACCATGCGCCGTCAATCAACAGTTCCCATCGTTCCAGCTCGGACTCGGCCGCAGCCGCGGCCTGAGAACTACCGGTTGAACTGATAGGCATCCGGGGTGGGCTTGATCGGCCGGTTGAGCCACATGGGGCGACGGGTGCCGTCAGGTCCCGGCCCGGGTTTGGTCATGTCCAGCCATTGGCGGTAAACCTCAAAGCTCTTATTGGTGTCTACCACGACGTCTCCGTACCGATCTCCCGGCGCGGCGGGAGCCAGCCGCACCCGCTGATGCCATGCGTGCATGCCTGAGATCGGATCCGGGTGAGGCGGGAACGCGAGGTTCTGGTTGACCCCGGCGTCCTTCCACCAGATCCGTTCCGAGTCAGGGTCGTCAGACGAGAACGGTTCGATCCCCTTGAGCTGACGAAGACGCCACTTGCCATCACCCAGGTCATCCACGTCAACCAATGCTGAAGACCACCGCTCGTTGCCCGTGGTATCTTCCTGCCGCCAGCGTCCCAGGTGGTGGGAAGCCGCCACGACCCCGGGCCGAATGCCCTCGGTGCGCCAGACTCGCATGACGAAATACGCCGAATCGGTAGTGATACGCACCATATCACCGGTCTCGAAACCGAGTGCATCAGCGTCGCGAGGGTTCACCCACAATGGGTGTCCGTGGCTGATCTCATACAAATACTTGGCATTGCCAGATCGAGTATGGATCAACGTCGGCAAACGGAAGATCGGCAGCAGAATTCTCTCGTTTCCGGCCATGTCCATGTCCCGCCAATACACATGAGTTTTGATATAGCTCGGAATCGACTCCTCTTGCCATCCCCAACTGCTCATGGTCTCCGAGTGCCACTCGAGCTTTTTCGAAGGCGAACCGAATCCGGTGACCTCGACGCCATCAACGACCACCCCACCCGACTTGGGGCGCTTGTGCACCTCATAGAGATCGGTGGCAACCTCCACTGCACCGTATTTACGCATGTATTCGAGAGGGGTGATGTTTTCCGCCGATGCCTTCTCGGGGAGCCCCGGGACCGAGTTCTCGAACATCCACCCGTAGTACTCGTCGACATTGACAGGGCGACCCGGGTCGTTGGGCGACTCGAACCACTTGCGAATGCCGAGGCTGCCGTCCGGGTCGACATGCCAGGAAAGATCGATCCAGAATTCGGTCTCCTCCCACACTTCGCCTGGATTGGCCTCGTAGGTGCGGTCGAAATGCTTCCCGTCGCGTTCGCCGGCTGTTCGCAGGACCGGTTGGCGAAAGCCGAGCCATTGTCCGGCGTGCGTTTCGTATGAGTGCGTGTCGTGCCGTTCGGCTGAAACACCCATAGGCAGCACATAATCGGCATACCAGGCGGTCTCCGACCACGTGGGTGTCAACGCCACATGCATTCCGATTTTGTCCTCGTCGGTGAGCACCTCGATCCAGGAGAAACCATCCGGGTTGGTCCAGACCGGGTTGTACACACGGCTGAAGTACATGTCCACCTTGCCGCGCCCCTCCTTGAGGAAATACGGCAGCAGGAAGCTGAGCTCGTGATGGCTGAACGGGTACTCGATCGGCCACAGCAACTCGTTCCAGTCGCTGTGAGGTGGCGGCATGTTCCAGTGCTCGGGCTTGAACTTGGCCCAAGAGCTGGGCGAGGTGCCGCCACGGGTGCCGACCGAACCGGTGAGCACCTGGAGGAACCAGAGGCAGCGGGCCGTCTGCCAACCCCCCAGGTTGCCGGAGTTGGCGCCCCTCCAGGTGTGGGATGCGAACCGGCTGCCCGCGTCGGCTATACCTTTGGCGACGGCCATGATCCGCTCAGCCCCCACGCCGGTTTCGTCGGCCGCGAACTCCATGGAGTAGTTCTTGTATTCGTCCTTCATGGCTTCGATCCACGACTCGTAGGTGACCGGCCGATCGGGGTAACGGTGGCGTAGCGATTCCTCCCAGTTGACCCAACTCCGCAGGAAGTCATGATCTACCGCATCCCACTCGAGCAACTGGCGGGCGATCGCCAGCAGCAACGCCGGTTCGGTCCCTGGCCAGGGTGACAACCAATAATCGGACATTGAGGCTGTATTCGACAACCGGGGATCGACGGTGGCCAGCTTGGCACCGGCCCGTTTTGCCTCGATGATCCTCTGCGCGTGGGGATTGAAATAATGGCCGGTCTCGAGGTGGCTGCTCAGCAACAGAATGAAGCGGGCGTTTGCGAAATCGGCAGACGGCCGATCGTGCTGCATCCACATGGCGTATCCGGTGCGAGCACCGGATGAGCAGATGTTGGTGTGGCTGTTGTGGCCGTCGACCCCCCAGGCTTTGAGCGTTCGGTCCATGAAGCCATCTTCGCCAGGGCGACCGACGTGATACATGATCTCGTTGTTACGGCCCTCGCGGATTGCCGTGCCCATCCAGGCGCCGATGTCCACGAGAGCATCCTCCCACGACACCCGCTCCCATTTCCCGCTTCCCCGCTTCCCTACGCGTTTCATCGGATACAGAATCCGCTCCGGGTCGTTCACCTGGTTGATCGTCGCCGGACCTTTGGCGCAGTTGCGCCCCCGCGAGCCCGGGTGAGCCGGGTTACCCTCGAACTTGCGGATCTCACCAGATTCCTTGTCGACATAGGCCAACAGCCCACAGGCCGACTCACAGTTGAAACACGTGGTCGGCACGAGCCGGTATTCGTGCTTCACCTTCTCGGGCCAGGCGCGGGCGTCGTACTCCTCCCAATCGTCCCATCGATCGGGTGGCGGGTAGTTCGTCAATCCGCTCCCTGGCGTGAGTCGGGGAATATCAACCATATGAGACCTCCAGTTTCACTACGACAGGGGCACCGATTGACCGGCCTTGACAAACGCGTCATCGGCGAACCAGATGCCTGCCATGGCAGCCAGGCCGCCTAGCACTCCCCAGATCGACGAACCGGTATTGATGGCTACAACGCCAAGCACGATCGGGATCACAACCCCGATCAACTGGCCACCCACCCACCACTGCGTGGCGAATCTGCCTTTGGTCAT
>JAHEJY010000190.1 GCA_024638625.1 Actinomycetes bacterium | reverse complement strand
TCCTCGCTCGGCTCGGGTGGCGAGGTGTTGATGATGGCCGAGTTGGGGTATGGCTCAGGAGGGCCTCCCCCGACAGCAAACGGCGACACCGGCTCGGTTGCGGAACACAACACAGTCACCATTCCGGTTCTCGACAATGACAGCTACTCCGGCAACCCTTCGCTGTCGGTGGCTCAGTTCCCTTCGCACGGAACCGTTGCAATCAACGGCACGTCGATTGCATACTCTCATGACGGGTCCGAGACCACGTCCGATTCTTTCCAATATCGACTCCAGGACGACTTCGGCGGATCGGTGACTACGGTCACCATTTCGATCATGCCTCGCAACGATCCGCCGGATGCTCGCGATGACAACGTCACGGCGGCGGAGGGGTCGACAGCCACGTTCCGTGTGCTGGACAACGACCTCGATCCTGATTCCGCTTTGTCGGAGCCGACGATCGTGGTCCAGCCTTCGTACGGATCTGCCTCTGTGGAGGGTGATTCGCTGAGGTATGTGCATAATGGCGATGAGCCGATCACCGACATGATCGTCTACTCAATCTCTGATGGCGAGTTCACCGACACCGCAACCGTCACGATCACCGTCACCCAAACCAATGATGCCCCCTCGATGTTGTTGCCTGAACAACTGAGCATGCGCCGGGGAGGCGAACTCCGGTTTGCTGTGATTGCGACCGATCCGGAAGGTGACGGACTGACGCTGTCTGTCGATGAACCACCGTCCGGAACCGCCTACACCGACGGGCTCGAGGTGGTGTTCGTACCGGATGCGACGTTCCTCGGTTATGAAACTCTGACCGTGCGAGTGTCGGATGGTGACATCGAAGTAGGTGACACCGTCCCGGTGCAGGTTCGCGGGGTCGGCATGGCGGGCACCGTCCTCTTCGATCCAGGCTCGGGTTTGTGGCACATTCCCGGACAGGATCCGTTCTACTTCGGAAACCCGGGCGACATGCCACTCTTCGGCGATTGGGACGGCGACGGCATTGATACGGTCGGCATGTTTCGCCCGACGAACGGGTTCGTCTACCTGCGAAACTCCAACGACTTCGGTGTCGCCGACAAGGAGATGTTCTACGGCATCGCCGGTGACATTCCCCTGGTCGGCGACTGGGACAACGACGGCTACGACACGCTGGCCGTATTTCGAGACAGCCGCATATTCGTGAGTAACAGGCTGGCGACCGGTCAAGCCGAGCTGGAGTTCTTCTTTGGGGAGCCCGGCGACCGACCGTTCGCCGGAGACTTCGACGGAGATGGTCATACCTCGATTGGGCTCTACCGGGAAGGAACGGGATTCGCATACATGCGCAACTCGCTGACGACCGGGGTCGCAGATGTGTCCTTCTTCTACGGCGAACCGGCCGATCGCATCGTTGCCGGCGACTGGGATGGCAACGGAACCGAGACCGTGGGCGTCTTCCGTCCCCGGGATGCAACGTTCTACCTCTCGAACGAAAACCGGCAGGGAGATGCCGACGTGACGATTGAATTCGGCCAGGGTTCCTGGATTCCCGTGGCGGGTACGACCCTCTAGAACCCGGCTCCGGGCACGCATATGTTGCCTGTCATATGGTTGCGACGATTCATTCGGTGGCACTGGTTGGCGTCGAGCCGGAGCCGATTCTCGTCGAGGTCGATGACGGCGGCGGGGAAAAACGGATGATCATTCCCGTGGGGCTGCCGGACACGGCTGTCCGGGAGGCTCGCGAGCGGGTCCAGTCGGCCATTTCGAACACCGGCTTCTTCCTGCCGAGCCGGCGTTTTGTCGTGAACCTCTCACCCGCCGATATCCCCAAGGCCGGGTCAGCATATGACTTGCCCATGGCGCTCGGCCTCCTGGCGGCGGCGGACCTCGTCGAACATCGCGTCGAAGGCGTTGTCGCACTCGGTGAGCTCGGGCTCGACGGAGAGATCAAATCGTGCCGGGGCGGGCTGGCAGCCGCGGTCGTGGCCCGTTCACTCGGCCTTCCCTGCTTGTTGCCACCCGCCGCGGCGGCCGAAGCATCCCTGGTCGCAGGTATCGATATCCGGGTCGTCACCTCACTGGGCCAGGCGATCGGTTCAGCCCTCGGGACCGCGCCGCCTGTTCGTCCCGAGCCGATCGCGTGGAGCCCTGCATCCACGTTGGACATAGCAGAGGTGCGCGGCCAAATCGCAGCGCGTCGGGCTTTGGAGATCGCGGCTGCAGGGGGGCATCACCTTCTCATGTCAGGACCGCCCGGAGCTGGGAAATCCCTGCTGGCCAAATCGCTGCCTTCGCTACTTCCGCCTCTGGCCGATGTCGATGGCCTCGAGGTTTCTCTCGTATACGCCGCCTCCGGCAGGGTGCGCCATGACCTGCGCGAAGTTCCCTTCCGAAGTCCCCACCACACAGCTACGGTGGCAGCGATGGTGGGTGGAGGCTCCGGGATGCCGTCACCCGGTGAGATCAGCCTCGCTCACCGCGGGGTTTTGTTTCTTGATGAGTTGGGTGAGTTTCCGCCGAGGTTGTTGAATGCTTTGCGGCAGCCGTTGGAGGATGGGGTTATAACGATTGCGCGTCGGGGGGTTTCGGTGGGTTTTCCGGCTGATGTTCAGTTGATTGCTGCGATGAATCCGTGTGCGTGTGGGTATTTCGGTGATCGGTTGACCCCGTGTACGTGTTCGCCCCGGGTTCGTCAGGCCTATGTTGAACGGTTGTCGGGGCCGATGCTGGATCGGTTTGATATGCGGGTTTCGGTTCGTCGTCTTGATGCGGATGAGATCGGTGGGCCGCGTGGCGAGGGATCGAAGGTGGTGGCTGAGAGGGTGGAGGCAGCTCGTGCGAGGCAGGTTGATCGGGGGATGCTCAATAGTCGTCTCGGGCGAGGAGACCTCGATCTTCTCGGTTTCAGCGAACAGGCAACTGGTTTTCTCAAGGCGAGTGTTGATGCCAATCGGTTGACCGCCCGGGGCTGGGATCGGATCCGGCGCGTGGCTCGTACCATTGCAGATCTCGGGTCCGAGGATTGTGTGGGTGAGGCTCATGTTGCTGAAGCTTTGGCATTCCGGCGATCTTGAACGCGCATCGCACCGCCCGTCTGCGCATTGCGTTTCTGGGTCTTCACCCGGATCGAATTCGGCGACTGCTGGCGTCGTCACATCCGGTGTCTGTTGTCGAGGCGGGGTTGCGGGGAGACCTGAAGCTCACAGGGCGGGCCCACGATGTTTTGTCATGGTCCGGGGAGCGGCTCACTGCTGAGGTGGGGGATCTGTCGGTAGTCATGGACGGCGACGCCGATTATCCGCCGGCGTTGGCTGAGCTTGCCGATGCTCCTGATGTTCTCTTTGTCCGGGGGACCATTCCGGGTGGGGTGATGGTGGCCGCGGTCGGCACGCGCCGTTGCACGACCTATGGGACGCGAATCGCGGGCGCGGTGGGGCGGGCCGTGGCGGCGGCGGGTTGGCCGATCGTTTCCGGGTTGGCTCGCGGTATCGACGCCGCGGCCCACCGGGCCACAATACCTGTGGGCGTTACTGTGGCCGTGCTCGGGAGTGGGGTCGATCGCGTGTATCCGGCGGAGCACACGCGTTTGGCCGATGAGATCATTGACGGCGGGGGAGCGGTCATCTCCGAGTATCCGCCGGGCACCAGACCGGACGGGTGGCGATTTCCTCCTCGCAACCGGATCATCAGCGGTCTGTCGTCAGCCGTTGTGGTGGTCGAAGCCCCGATCAAAGGAGGATCGCTCATCACCGCCACCCACGCCCTCGAACACGGACGCCCGCTCTTTGCTGTTCCCGGAGATATCGACCGCGAGACGTCGCGGGGCTGCAACCTTCTCATTCGAGACGGCGCTTTTCCGGTGCTCGACATCGACG
>JAHEJY010000056.1:12737-15644 GCA_024638625.1 Actinomycetes bacterium | reverse complement strand
CAATCATCCACGGATCGTGGCCGCAGCCCGCGAACAATTGGATCGGGTGTGGCATGGCGGTGGAACGTTTCGCTATGACGCTTACGTCTCTGCCGCCGAGCAACTCGTCTCCGTCGCGCCCGATCCGATCGACATGTTCTTTTTCTTGAATTCGGGCTCCGAGGCGGTGGAGGCCGCCGTCAAGCTGGCCCGACACACGACCGGGAGGCAGGGGGTTGTGGTATTCCGGGGTGGATTCCATGGTCGGACGATGGGGGCCGTCTCCTACACGACATCGTCGGTTCGATACCGCACCGGTTACCACCCGCTCCTTCCGTCGGTTTTTGTTGCCCCCTTCCCACACCCCTTCCGTCAAGGCATCAGCGAAGTCGACGCCACCGAGAGGTCAATCGACGAACTGCACTCCATGCTGCGTCACGTCGTCGCCCCGGAAGACATCGCATGCTTCCTCATCGAACCGGTCCAGGGAGAGGGTGGTTATTACCCGGCTCCCCTCGCCTTCATGAGGGAGGTGCGCGACATCGCCGACCGGTCTGGAATTCTCCTCATCGTGGACGAAGTCCAGACCGGGTTCGGGAGAACCGGCAGCTGGTGGGGTATCGACCACTACGGCGTGCAGCCCGATATCGTCGCGCTTGGCAAAGCGATCGCCAACGGGCTCCCGCTCTCGGCTGTGGGCGCCTCCCGTGACCTGTTCGGAAAATGGCCGCCCGGCGCCCACGGAACCACATACGGGGGCAATGCGATTGCGTGCGCGGCGGCCGCTGAGGTCGTAACTGTCATAAGCGAGGTGCTGCCCGCAGTCGGATCTCTATCCGATCAAGCGTTCGCAGGGCTGAACGCAATGATGGACAAGCATCCGACCGTCGGAGACGTACGGGGTCTGGGCCTGATGATCGGGGTCGAGCTGGTTGACTCAGAAGGAGCTCCTGATTCCGCAGCTCTCAGATTCGTCCGGGAACGCCTCCTGGACGACGGACTCGTGTTCCATCCCTGTGGTCCGGATCACAACATCATTCGCTGCATTCCCCCGTTGACGATCTCGTCTGCGGATCTCGATCACGGCATTCGCATGATCGACGATGCTCTCTCAGCCTGGGAGAGCAGGCCGTAAAGCCAGTCCGGGCGGCCGGTAGATCAGCCGCTTGCCAGCAAGCTGATCGCCTGGTTCACCAGGATTTGCGCTTCGCCGATGAGCTGCTGATATCGAGCCAGGTCGCCCTCGCGTAGGGCGGCTTCGGCCTCCTCGAAAGCAACCCGCGCCGACTCGAGTAAATCCTCTGCGGTACCGGATCCCGTCGGCGGAGTCTCCGGTGGAGTTCCGGGATCCGGACCCTCGGCCACAAAGCCGAACGTAGCTTCCACGGCCTGGGCCAACGTGTCGCGGATGATCACGCGATCATTGAACACCATCACGACCTTCTTCAGCTCCGGAATGGCGTTGGTTTGGTTTTCAGCGATCGTATAGAGCGGCTGCATGTACACGATCGACTCCTCGATCGGGATTACCAACAAGTTGCCGAAGATCACGTCCGAGCCCTGCTGATCCAACTGGGTAGTGATATCCGAGACGATCGTGTCGCTGTTGATCCGGGCTGCCACCTGGTTGGGACCCGCCGGCGGATCGCCGGCCCGGAACCGAAAGTCGATCATTTCGCCGTAACTCTCTGGCTCGCTCTTGGCGATGAGGAACGACACCATGTTCGGTCGCCCCTCAGGGGTGAACGGTTGCATGATGAGGAACGTGGGATTCTCGTCTTCCGGTAACCGCATCAACAGGTAGTACGGCAACATGGGTGGAGGCGATGCGGCGCCTCGCAGGCTCGGCCGGGTCACGCCCTTCGACGGATCCTCGTCGATTTCCCATTGATCGCTCTCCGAGAAGAAGACGCCCGGAGCGGTGACGTGGTACCGCCCATACATGTCGCTCTGGACCCGGAACAGGTCTTCCGGATACCGGAAGTGCTGTTTGATCTGATCGGGCATCGTGTCGATGGATGCAAACAGGTCCGGGAAGATCGCTGAATACGCACGGATGACCGGATCGTCCTGGTCAACGATGTACAAATCCAAGTCACCGTTGAACGGATCGATTACCGCCTTCACGGAATTGCGGATGTAGTTGAAGTTGTTCGGCAAAGCGCTGGGATGCGCCGTCGCAGCCAACCTGCTGGTGTTGGCACGCTGTGAATACGGATATCTGGTCGACGTCGAATACATGTCAACGATCCAACGCATTTCGCCGTCCACAATGACGAGGTACGGGTCCGAGTCCTGCGAGAGGAACGGAGCAACTTTTTCGAGCCGATCCTGAATGTTGCGAACCATGAGAACCCGGCTCTCAGGCGTGATCAGGCCAGAAAGCACTGTGTTGGTGTCGCCAAAGCGCAATGCGAAAGCAGCCCGACGGATGATGCCACCGACTTCGACGCCGCCGGTTCCGTCGTAGGAATTGAACGTCAGGTCGTTGGCATCGGCTGTGAGCGAGTCGACCTCGCGCTCTCTTGTGCCAACAATGACGAATGAGCCCTCGGCGGCCACTTCGCCGAAATAGATGCGCTCCTGGGTGAGCGCCAGCTCGTCGGCCGCGATATTGAGCGGGATATCGCCCACCAGAAACTGCGGCTGTCCTTCGACACTGACATCATTGGCCGGAGACGCAACGACACCGAACCCATGCGTGAAGATGAGGTGGTCGTTCGTCCAGTTGCTTTCAGCTGGGTCGAGCGCCGGAGCCAGCTCACGCGCCGACAGCATCACCTGGGTGAGCTTGTCGTCGATGACATAGCGATCGGTGTCGACATCGTCTACCTGGTAATACGTGCGGAGCTCCTGGAGCTGAACGTACGCCTCCTTGAGCACGCCGGGGTCCCAGAGCCGAAGATTGTCGACTGTGAGCGAATTATT
>JAHEJY010000056.1:0-12637 GCA_024638625.1 Actinomycetes bacterium | reverse complement strand
GTCCAAACCACGAGCTGAAAACCGAACTGGAACAGGTCACGCCAGAACGGCAGCCGGAACACGTAGAAACCGATGTCGCTCGCAAACACCGGATCGGGCACGCCGAAGGACTGCGAGTTCTGAAAGAGCAAGAAATCTTGCCACAATCCAGAAGCGCCAAGTCCCATCAGCAGGCCGAAAAACAACGAAACGCCGACATATATGCGTGTTGCGTAGGCCTCGGCGATCATCTGGAATCGTTCGACCATCTCGTCGCGGGCGCCCTCGATCGACGCAACGGTGAGACGCGGGGATAGGCGTTCGGCCAGGAACAGGTTGATGGCGATGAAGGCGACCGCCAAAGCTCCTGCCACAACGACGAGGCCAATCCGGTTGACGAGAATCGTGCGCCATACCGAAGAACGGTCCACGGACGAAAACCATAGAAAGTCGGTCCACAGAACAGCTGCGCCTCGCAATGTCATCGCGACCACAACGAGAACTACAACCAGCACTCGCGTCCAGATGCGTCGCCGGGGCGGGCGAAGCGGGGCAGCCGGTCCTTGGTCGTCGGGGTCGCGGTGAATCACGTTCCGGATTCTATGGAGGCGCGGAGCTAAGACATCGCCCTCTGAGGAATACGAAAACAGAAACGGCCCCCTCATGAGAGGGGGCCGTTTCGATCGAGTCCTTTCGCAGAACTACGGCAGGAGGACGCCGTCGAGTATGTGAATGACTCCGTTTGAGGTCAAGATGTCGGTCGTCGTGACGTCGATACCGTTGATGGTGACTGTGCCACCCTCAACGCCGATCACGATATCGGCACCGTTGACCGTCGCAACGCTTTGTCCGTCAAGACCGATCACATCGGCGGCGAGCACCTCTCCAGGCACGACGTGGTATGTGAGAATGCCACCAAGATCGGGATTCGCAAGCAACTCTTCGGCAGTGATGCCCAACTCGGTCAATGCAGCGGCAAACGCATCGTCCGTTGGGGCAAAGACCGTGAAGGGCCCTTCGCTCTTGAGGGTGTCGACCAGTCCTGCGGTCTCGAGTGCTGCGGCCAGCGTATTGAACGAACCTGCTGCCACAGCCGTTTCAACGATGTCGTTGAGCGACTCTTCCATAGCTTCAGGCTGCATCGCGTCCGGCAAGAGCACACCATCGATCACGTGAATGACGCCGTTGGATGCCTCGATATCTGTTGCCGTTACTGCGATGCCGTTGACGGTCACGGTTTCGCCACTGACGCCGATCTGGATGTCAGCACCGTTGACCGTTGCAACGCTCTGACCGTCGAGACCGATGACGTCCGCAGCAAGAACCTTGCCCGGCACGACGTGGTAGGTAAGGATGCTTGCAAGGTCTGGATTCGCCAGCAGTTCATCTGCGCTCATCCCGAGATCAGTCAGCGCAGCTGCGAACGCGTCGTCGGTCGGAGCAAACACCGTGAAAGGACCATCGCTCTTGAGCGTGTCGACCAGCCCGGCAGCGTCGAGTGCCGCCGCCAGCGTGGTAAACGAGCCGGCCGCCACCGCCGTATCGACGATATCTGCCATCTCTTCAACCATCGGCTCTTCCATCGACTCTGCAACGGTGGTAACAGGAGCCTCCGAGGTCTCGGACGCTTCGTCGGTTCCACCACAGGCGGCAGCCACCAGCGAAATCGCCAACAGAAGGGCCAGGAACTTGCGTGTCCGTGTCATAACTCTCTCCTTGTTCGATTGTGGGGACGTTCCCGCACACATCTCGTATTCGGAGGTCGTACGAACTTGGATGAAGAGATTGTGAACTTTTTCACATGCCGGGAACATGCCCCCCGAATCACTATTCAGAGAATCGTCGGAGAATTAGACGTTGGCTCCACGACCGCCGGCGTAGGCCGAGCGGGTAATGGTGGAAACGCGAGCATCAACCTCTGCGGCCCGCCAATCGCGAAACACGCGAGAGACCGCAGCAGACTGCTGCCGTGACCCTTCGCCCTTGATCCGGGAATCGGCCACTACGTCTGAGACAGCCTGGACCAGATCTTCGGCGAACTCCTCTATTTCGAGAATCGCCGGGGTTCCGGATGATTTGTGTCCGGATTCGTCGCATCCTTGCCGGTACGCCTCACTGGCTGCCTTCTCGAGCAGTGGATCGATAGCCTGCCTCCAGCCATTGAGATCTGGCAGCCAGGTCTTCGCATCGACACGCACCTCTTCCAGCGCACCGGTCTGCAATTGTTTGAGCTTGGCGTGCACGGCGTCGACGGAGCGTCGCTGAATACGCGCAAGCGATGAATCTTCACCGGCGGCCGCTGCACCAGATCCGGGAGACGATCCGCTCCGGATCACCGAAAAGGATTCGCCTTCCTTGCCTCTGGGAGCAGTCGGTTTCGGTCCGTTGTTGGCTTCGGAAGCCTTCCCCCTCCCAGGAGCCTTGTTGCTCTTGGGGGACTTGTTACCGTTCGTTCGGGGAAGCTCCGTTCGTACCGCTCGTGACGCCTCCGCGACCCCCGCATCGGTCTCCGTATCGAGATCGGCATCCGCATCGACATCGACCGTGGCATCGGGTCCCATGAGACCGCCGACGTCCTTGCTCATCCGCAGGCCGGCTACCTCAGCGGCAAGTTCGTCTGCATCGACCCGATCGTCAATGGTCGCACGTTCGGCCGGAACCGGTGGCGCAATGGGCTGATCTTTGAGGTCCAGTTCGGATTCGAGTCGACCCATGACAGCCTGAGCATTCTCCAACTGACCCATGAGCTCGATCCTTCGGCGTTCGAGCGCACGTGCTCGTTCCTGGGCGAGTTCGGCCTCTCTCTGTGCAGCCGCGAGTATCTCGTCGTGGCGGGACTGGGCGTCGGATACGAGGCGTTCTGCTTCCGAGCGGGCCATGCGCCGTTCCTCCTCCGACGAGCGTTTGGCTTGGGAAACCAGTCTGTGTGCCTCTCGCTCTGCGTCTGCGAGAATTCGAAGGGCCTCTTCCTGGTTGTTCGCTTTGGCCACTTCACCTTCGGACCTGATAGCTGCGAGGGTTCCCACCCCATGGTCCCAGAGACCCCGTCGCATGGCCTCTGCGGTAGCGGAAGCCTGCTTCTCGTCGGCCAGGAGCTGCGCATTGAAAGCTTCCCGGCGAGCCGTCGCCGTCCTTTCGACCTCGGAGACCACCTCGTGCACATGCTTTTCGGCTTCGGCCCGGGTCTTCGCACGATAGGCATCCGCCTCTTCACGGGTATGCGAGTCATAGGCGTCGGCTTCGGCGCGGATTTCAACGCCGTAGTCGTCGGCCTCAGCGCGAGCCGATACCGCATACCGATCCGCTTCGGTCCGCGTTTCCTCGGAGTACGAATCCGCCTGAGCTCGATTCTCGCGACCCGCTTCTTCGGCCTCGGCACGAACCCGAGCCGCATGGGCGTCGGCATCGGCCCGGATTCCCTCAGCGTACGAATCGGCGTCATTTCGAGTCTCGCGACCCGCTTCTTCGGCCTCGACGCGCACCTGGGCTGCATAGGCGTCGGCATCGGCCCGGATTCCCTCAGCGTACGAATCGGCGTCATTTCGAGTCTCGCGACTCGCTTCTTCGGCCTCGACACGCACCTGGGCTGCATAGGCGTCAGCTTCGCTATGAGTGCTCTTCGAGTAGTTGTCGGCCGCCGTGCGAGTCTCCTGTGCATACTCGTCAGCCTGAGCAACAGTTGTCTTCGCTGTCTGGTCTGCCTCGATCCGGGCCCGATTTGAGTATTGATCCGCCTCGTCCCGGGCCTGCGCGCTGTATGCATCGGCGGCGGTTCGGGTTTCCGCCGCATACAGGTCGACTTCAGCCCGCACTGTCTCGTTGTAGGAGTCGGCTTGTGTGCGAAGGTGCTCGGCGAAGGTCTCGGCATCGACGCGCGTTTCTGCAAGATACGAATCGGCCTCTTCCCGGGTGCGGGTCGCATCCAGCTGCGCGTTGGTTCGCCACTCGGCCGCGTCGGTTTCGGCAGCTTCCCTGGTTTGGGCTGCAGCCAAATCAGCGGCATCCCGGGTCTGTTTCGAGTACGTGTCAGCCTCGGCTCGCTTGCGGGAGGCCTGGGCTTCGATGTCCTCTTTCTGCCGTCGGGCATACTCATCGGCGTCAGCGATCGTCCGCTCGCTATAGGAGTCGGCCGATTCTCGCACCGAACGGGCTTCCTCCTCGGCTTCCCGGCGCCACTTGCGGGCGTCGGCGTCGGCATCGTCCCGCCATTTTCCGGCTTCGGCCGCTGCCCTGGTCCGCAGCCCTTCGGCGGCCTCCCGGGCGGCCGAAACGATCCCTTCGATATCGGCCGATACGGTGTCGAGCTCGCGCCTGATGTCCTCCGTATACGATCCGTCACCTGGTCCTTTACGGGGTGCTGCGCGCAGGCGCTTCAGTTCGGCCGCTATCTCTTGCAAGAATGCGTGTACTGATTCGCGGTCATAACCGCGTTTGGCGATCTCAAACGAATGAGACGCCACCTCCTCGGGCGTTAGGTCCTCAAGCATGCAATCAACATACCCAGCCCGTCACGGATAAGCCAGAAATTCGCGACCTTTCTCTTTGTGAAACGCCGCCATCCGTCTCGACCGGGGACGAGATCAATCAGCTAATCCGTCTCGGCCAGGTATCTATGCACCAGCTGGATCGACGTAGAGCCCTCCCCGACCCCGCCGGCAACGCGCCGGATCGAGCCGTGCCGCAGGTCTCCAGCCACGAAAACGCCGGGAATGCTCGCTTCGAGATGGAAAGGAGCACGCTCGAGTGGCCAATCCACCTGTTCGATCGGAATATCACGTCCTGTATACACGAAGCCCTTGTCATCCACAGCGAGTTGACCATCCAACCAGTCGATCTCCGGCTCGGCACCGATGAAGACAAACAGGAAATCTGCCGGAATATCCTCGGTCGCTCCCCCATCGAGGTTCTCGACACGAATGGCCTCTAGGTGTTCCGAACCCAGGGCCGCCACGACTCCGCGCCTGGGGATCACTTCGATCCTCGGGTTGGAATCGAGCTGATCGATCAAATATTGGCTCATCGTGGCCGCCAAAGATTCTCCGTGCACGAACATGGTCACCCGTTTGGCGAACTTCGCGAAATAGAGAGCGCCCTGGCCCGCGGAGTTGCCCGCTCCAACGACATAAACGTGACGGTCTGCAGCCGCCGCCGCCTCAGTGGTTGCGGCCCCGTAATAGACACCGGCGCCATTCAACTCGGACATGCCTGGCCCGTGCAGTGTCCGATAAGAGACGCCGGTGGCGACCACGACTGCCCTCGTCGTGATTTCAGTCCCGTCGCTCAGCCGAAGATGTTTGTAGTGAGCATCGAACTGCGCGGCCTCGGCGTCGACCGGATACAACACCTCGGCTCCGAATTTCAATGCCTGGCGTAGTGCCGCCTCCGCAAGATCGCCACCGCTGATGCCATCCGGAAAACCAAGGTAGTTCTCGATCCGGCTGCTCGTCCCGGCCTGTCCACCCGGGGCTTCTCGCTCGACAACAACCGTCGACAAACCCTCGGAAGCTGCATATACAGCGGCCGCCAGCCCGGCCGGACCGGCACCGATGATGGCAACGTCGTAATAGGTACTGTCCGCGTGTCGGTGCATGCCCATAGCTTCGGCGAGATCGGCAACTGATGGATCTTCGAGCGTTGAGCCGTCCTCCAGGATGACGACAGGAAGACGCGCCTCGGTGAGATCGTGGACTGCCAGCATGGATGAGGCGCCATCTCCCCGATCAACATCCAACCATGCGAACGGAATCCGATTGCGACCCAGGAAATCCTTGAGGAGGTGAGCGTCCCGCGCCCACTGATGGCCCACGATACGGACTTTGTACTGCGTCACAGCATCTCCGTCCAACGATCAAGTACCGGACTGCCGTCGGTCCGGCACACGTATTCTCGCAAGGTACTCATGAGCCCCCAGCGGTGGATCTACAAAGCGTCGGTCCGCTCACTGCCTCCCATGTGCCAACGACTCTACCGACCAGCCTCCCAAGTCGGCCAGCGCTTGCAGAGCATCGTCGATGGTGCCAACCGAGACCAACCGCAGGTCGGATTTCTTACCCTCGAGTGCTGCAACCGCGTCCTCAAAGTTTGCCTCTGGGACCAGCATCAGATCGGCGCCCACGTTCATCGCACCAAAGACTTTTTGTTGAATGCCGCCGATCGGACCCACGGTTCCATCCGAATCGATTGTTCCTGTGCCGGCGATCCGATAACCGCCCGTCACATCGACTTCGGACAACTGATCGATGATCTCAACGGAGAACATCATTCCGGCCGAAGGTCCACCAATATTCTGCGATTCGATCAATACCTCGATCGGAAAGTCAAATCGGCTGCCGACGGTGAAGATCGTCACCCCGACTATCGGCGTCGGGTCACCCGGATCCCTGCCCCCGAGCGTCACTTTGAGATCGAGCTCCTCGCCGCCGCGAAGAACCGTAAACCCGACCACGTCGCCGATGGATCTCTCCTGAATGCGGCTCACGAGATCTCCTGAAAAGAACACTGGATCCCCTTCGAAGGCCACGATGACGTCGGCCTCCTCAAACACTCCCTCGGCAGCGCTTCCGGGACTGATCTCTCCTACTTCGACACCATCAGAGGCAAACGAAACTTCGTAGCCCGTGCGCTCGAGGGCAACTGCGATAGCGACCTGTTGAGAATCCTCCATCATCTGTTGGTCTGCACGCTTCTTGTCCTCCGAAGTTCTCCCCTCAGGAAGTATCACGTCACGCGGGATAAGGGAGATGCGGTCGTCGAAGCTCGCCTGGACGTAGCCGACGAGCGTGACCGATTCACGCAACACCGTCAACATATAGAGGTCACCTGAGCTTTCCGTGGTCTCCTGTCCGGGAATAGTCACGAACTCATCTGTGCGAAAGGCGGGGCCAGGAAGGTTGGCGAAATACGGAACCTCAACGAAGAACGCAACGAGCAGCACCACGGTACCGATGAACATGACGACCCCGGAGAGGATCCACCAGGCATTCGATGATTCGCTCCGCACAGGCGTTTCGTCGAGAATATCGTCGCGTGTGTCGGTGGCGGTCATTGGGATTACGTTAGAGGCCGGACGAAGATATTCCACCGTACATCGCCCGCTTTTTGGTCTTGCCAGGTGATTTTCAGGAAATCTCCGAGCACGCGCTCGTGTAGTAGTCCACCAGCCCAGGCGAGAAGAAGAACTCGCTCTCGGAGACCAGCAAGTCGGGGGCGTCAGGATCGACGCGAAACGCCATACTCGAAAGAGCCGGGTTCTCGTCCGGCAACATTCCTTCATAGTCAACGCTTCTGAGGGCACCCGCGGCCGACACGATGCCTCTCCGATCGAGATCCTGGCGACGGACCGCACCTTCTATTGCCGCCATAATCGGGTACTGCGAAACCCAGCCGACCTGAAACGCCCTTCGGGCCGATGGGGGAATCCCGATCGCATCTGCGGCGAGGCGCATGCTTGCGTGGCCCGGCGATTCGAATTCCCATGGCGCAAGGCTCCCGATCACCCGAACCTGGTCGGAGAGAAACACAGATCGCACGCCGCTGGATCCATCGATCAATGCACCCGTGAAGGAGCCTTCCTGGATGAAGAAGTCACCGCCGTAACCGGCCAGCACTGCGCCGCCGATGATGGCACCGGCCTCGCTCGGGCCCGTCGCAAGCACGATCGAATCCGGCGATCGGGACAAGACTTCGGCGACGATATCTTGTTGAGAGGGTTCACCGCCCTCCGCGATCGGCGTCACCTGGAGATCCAGAGTGAGCCCCGAGGTCGCGGATGCGGCTGCGCGTGCGCCGGCGGCGAAGTCTCTCGCCGCCAATGATTGGTCCGAGATGAGCCCGATCGAACCAGATGCCGACATCACCGCGTTGTAACCGTTGACGCACCAGCTCGCACCGCTCTCCAGAATCACGCCGACGTCTGTTGCGAGAAAGGCCCAACCCGACCACGGATCCGCCGGAGCACCAACCAGCGCGCCATTTACCAACGCAGCCATGTTCGACTCGATGGCCTCGACACCGACGACGTGAGAGAGCGCAGCGACGCTCGGCTCGATCGAACCCAGGGCATCGGCGAAGGCTTCCGTGTCACCCGCGGCATCGCGCTTGTCAGCTCTCAACACCTCCACGCTGAACGCATTGGCGATTCCGCCATCGTTGTTCCGACTCGCCCAAAAAGCCTGAGCACCTGCGAAGTAACCGGGGGCGCGGAACTGTCCGGGTCCGGTTTCGTCGGTGATCGTGCCCAGGGAGATACAACCGAGTGATGGCAGGCCGTTGACGCAGGGTTCAACCGAAAAGCCTTTGCCCAGCGTGGTGGGTGGAAGTGTCGTGGTCGGAGGGAGGGTCGAGGTCGAGGTCGAGGTCGAGGTAGGAGTACTGCTGCTCGAAGATGCGAGGGGGTCGGCGACCGGGGCCGGAGGATCAACGGCACAACCGGAGACGAACGTGACCGCGGTCATGATTGCCGTCAGGCATCGCGCTCGACGCTGAATCAGGCGCCCTCGATCCAAACGGATCCGCCGGACCAGTGTTCTTGCTTCCAGATCGGCACTCGCGATTTGAGTTCGTCGATCACGTACCGGGCGGCATCGAACGCATCCGCGCGGTGGGCTGCACTGACGGCTACGGTCACGGCCGGTTCACCTACATTCACCCGGCCCGAGCGATGAACCACCGCTACCTTGATCAGATCCCACTTCTCACGGGATTCTTCGACGATCTGTTCGATACTGCCGACCACTTTTTCGGGATACGTCTCGTATTCGAGATGGGTTATTCCGGTCTTGCCCGGCGAGTGGTTTCGAGCGGTGCCAGAAAAAACGACTACCGCGCCGGCAGCATCATCGCTCACAAACGATCTGATATCCGACTCATCGATTGCCGTTTCGGTGACCCGGACCAACATAGGGGAATTCAAATACCACTCCAACGTAGACTTTCACGCACCCATGAATGAGCATACCGCCACGCCATCGGACAACCCGGATCCGTTTGACATAGACGATACGTCGATAACCGGAGAGGTACCGGCGGTTTTCGACAGTTCACCTTACGAGCCGGGACCGGCGGACGAAGAGGAAGATAGGTCTCGCTACGAGGAAATCACGACGACCTTCGTCGACCATGAACCCACGGACGGTGAACCCACGGACGGTGACCGCAGGAGGGCTGACACCATAGCCCCGGTTGGCCCACCCGCCCATCCAGACCTTCCACCTACCCCTCCCATCGCCAAGCCGGCACACGACCTCGCCACAGGCGAGCTTCATCCGAACGTCGCCCCACCTTTTGGTCGATCGGTTGCTGACGATCGGGATGTCCGGGAAGCTCCTATCGGTCCCGAGACTCCACCCGTGCCGCTGGCCCGAACGGCAGGCTCGTGGGATCCTGTCGCGTGGGATCCTGCGCCAAAGCGTCGACGACGTTCGGGCTTCAGTCTTGCGCTCCTGGGAGGGATCCTTGGGGCGGGGCTCACAGTCGGCGCGCTATATACAGCCGGAGTATTCGATCCCACAACCCAACTGATAGAGACGGTGAGAACGGAAATCGCAAACCCAACCCAGGTCGAGAGCACGACGGCTGCGGCGATCGCGGGAAAGGTGACCCCGGCGATCGTGACTGTTCGATTGCCAAACGGATCCGGTTCGGGTGTCATCTACGACGCCGACAACGGCTACGTGATCACCAACGAGCATGTTGTCGAATCGGCGGTGACCGTAGAGGTGGTGCTCGCAGACGGTCGTACGTACATCGGCCAGGTTCTCGGCACCGACTCACTCACGGACCTGGCCGTGATCGATATCGACGCCACCGGTTTGACAAAAGTCGAGATCGGCGAGACAGAAACGCTGGTAGTGGGCGACCCCGCATATGCGATAGGGAACCCCCTCGCACTGATCGGGACGCCGACCGTTACGGAAGGAATCGTCTCCGCCTTCGACCGCCGGGTCGAGGGCGCCACTGAGGCAGAAACTCTGTACGGCATGCTCCAAACTGATGCCCCGTTCACCAGAGGTTCGAGCGGGGGCTCATTGGTAGACCGCGAGGGTCGGCTCATTGGTATCACAACGGCGGTCGCCGTATCCGACATCGGCGCCGAGGGTCTTGGATTCGCGACACCGGTTGAGATCGTTCAGAGGGTTATCGATGAGATCATCCGGTCCGGTGTCAGCACGCACGGTTTTCTCGGTATCAACGGTGGCACCAAGTTTCGGGAGACGAGCGACGCGGGCCAACGCCCGATTGGAGTTGAAGTGGTCGAGATCCTCACTCCGTCAGCTGCCGGCGCGGCCGGAATGCAAGCTGGTGACGTGATCACCCATGTTGACGGCCATGCGATCGACACGATGCAGGAACTGATTTCTCGCCTCCGCCATTACTCGGCTAACGAGGTGGTCAACGTGGACTACCTCGAAAATGGAGAGACGGTGAGTTCCATCGAAATCATGCTCGGAGATCGATCCTGATGTCCGACAACATCTTCGAGCAATTCGCCGAGATGCTCTCCAGTCCGGGCCCGGTCAATTGGAGGCTGGCAGAAGAGATGGCCAAAAGCGTGATCGGCACCTCGCCAGGAGTACCCGATCCGGGAACGTTCGAAGCCCTCTATAGGGTGGTCGAAGTACACCTCGAAGATGTGTCGCCACTCGTAACGCCGACTCAGGATCAGCGGCTGGTAACAGCCGGTCAATTCCTAACCTCAAATCTCAAAGGGCTGGCATACCTTCTTGAACCCCTTGGCAACTTGATGAAGCGATCGATGGGCGCCGAACTTCCGTCTCCGATCCCGCTCGATGGATTGACGCCGGCTCTCATCGGTATGCAAGCCGGGTCTCTCATGGGCATGCTCGCCCAGCGAACCATGGGACACTTCGATTCTCTGCTCCCGCTCCTCGGCGGAACTCAGGAGCTGGTCGCCGCAAACGTGGACAGCTTCGCGGCTGACCACGAGCTCGACGTCGATCAGGTGAGGCTCTGGGCATTGGCGATGGAACGCATCACTGCGGCCGAATACGCCGTGCCCTGGCTGGCGGATTACATGGCTACCGTGATCGAGCAGTATTTGGCAGACCTCGAAATTGATCCGTCGGTCCTCATGGGCCGGTTCGACGGCCTCGATAGCTTCGAAGGAATGCCCGACCCGGCCGACATCGAGGCAACCTTGACCAATCCGGGCTCTTTGTCCGGTTTGTTGACAGGGCCTCACCAGGCCGAAGACGTTGCATCGATCCGTGCGCTGGTGTCATTCCTTGCCGGCTACGCCGACTACCGGCTCGACGCAGTTGCCGGTGTTGTCACAGAACTCGACATCATTCGAGAAGCGTTCGATCGAAGGCTCTCAGCACCGGCACCTGGCGAACAGATGCTCTTGAGTCTGCTGGCGCTCGATATCGACCGCCGCCACTATCGGAAGGCTGCGACCTTTTGCCGCGACGTTGTGACGCGGCTTGGTGAAGACGCACTTTCGATCGCATGGGTTTCACCTGAGAATCTCCCCACTGAGGCTGAACTCGATGACCCGGTTGGTTGGGCGGCCCGCACAATGCTCGACGAAGAGGGGCTTTTCGGCGAATCAGGCGAGGCTGGTTGAAACTCGGATTTCGCCCCGGCTCGACAACACAACCCCTGGGACCTCGATAGGCTGATATTTCCAAGGGCGGAAGAACGACGGACGCTCTCAATCGAGGCCGCTCGCAGTCCGATATGAGAACCAACGACGTGATCGACCGGCGACATGCGCAAATGCCGGACACACCTCGTCGAGCCGATACCAAAAAGGGAAACATGGAACACAACACGCTGGAACCGACCATTCCGTCTGCCCTATGGCGATATCGGTGGTTGGCTGCCGCCATCATCTTCGGCGGAGTATTAGGGGGCGTGGCCTTTGCCTGGCTCTCCAATCCCGTGTTCCGAGCACGGGCTGAAATCATCGTCGATCCCGGCGCCTCTGCTGTATTCGAAACCGCCACGTCGACCGATGCCGCCGAACGCTATGTCGCTGACCAGGTCCAGCTCATCGAGTCGCTCCTGGTGCGGGAAAAGGCCCTCGACAAGGTTCGGGCCGTCGAACCGGACCTTGCCGTCGACGCCCAGGACTTCGCCGAAAAACTGCTGACTGTCGAAGCCGACCGTTCGAACAACCAGATCGCCATTGGCGTCAACTATAAAGACGAACAAGTCGCGATCGATTTGACCCAAGCCATGATCGACTCGTATCGCGAGGTGCGCTCAGAGCAAATAGCAACCCGGTCAATAGCTGCAATCGCCGAACTCGATCTCACGATCGCATCCCTGAACGACCGCATCTCGGCACTGCAGTCACAGATACGCGGAGAAACGAGTGAGGCCCGCACGGAACTCGATCAACAGTTCGAAGCCACGATCGACCGCATCGTTGCACTCCAAGACCAGCTCAGCAGCGCCAGCCTCACGCCCGAACAAGCTGCCGCCGTCGATGCCGAATTGAACCGACTCAAACTCCAGGTGGACACATACCAATCGGTTCAAGCCGCAGAGTCATCCAGGCCCGCTCTGGGCCCATTGGTCCGTGAACTCGATCAGACCATCGACCGTCGCTCGACACTGACCGGCCGAAAGGACCAAATAGAGATTGATAGCGCCCTGACCGAGGGACAGGCCTTCTTTCAAGCATCCGATGTTT
>JAHEJY010000055.1 GCA_024638625.1 Actinomycetes bacterium | reverse complement strand
GACGCGCACAAGGCCGTGACCGACGCCAGGCAGGCGATCGCCGACCTCGACGCCACGATCGCTCTCGATGAGGGCGTCATCGCTGCAGTTGCCGCCCTCACATCCGCACAGGCAACGCTGATCGCAGCCGAACAGGCCGTGGCTGCGGCACCGGTGAGTACACCACCGGACCAGCTGGCTGCCCTGCAGGCAGCTGCCGCAGCGGCAGCAGAGGCTGTCGTGAATGCGCAAAACGGCCTCGACGCCGCCACCGCCGCGGCCGAGGCGGCGCTGGCACCCGAACGCAAACAGTTGTCAGATGCGCTCGATCAGGCGATTCGCGCGCGAACCGAGGCCAATAAGGCACTGGCTCGATTGCGAAAGACAACGGGCGTCTCGGTTCTTCTCAGTGAAGTCGCTTTCGTCGATGGTCTCCCGGGACGGATCGATACCGTGCCTGTGGCGCGTGGCGACTTTGCGCAGGGAATCGTCATGACCGTCACAGGCCAAAACCTCGTGATCAATGGCTCGTTGCCCCGAGACAGGTGGACACTCGTATCGGAAGGCGATGCGGTCGAGATTGAGAATCGGGACACGGGCGAAATGATCGACGGTGTCCTGAGTTTCGTCGCCGACGAGTCCGGGACCAACGGTGTGGACTCCTCCAGGTACTACTTCGAGGTAGAACCCATCGGAGCGACGGAAGCAGAGTTCGACAATCTGCGGAACGTATCCGTCCGGCTCACCATTCCCGTCGTCTCGTCGGGTGGACGGGTGCTGGCTGTGCCACTGGCCGCATTGTCGCTGGCCGCAGACGGCAATTCGATTGTGGAGGTCGAAAACCCGGACGGTACGACGAGATTCGTGACCGTCGACGTGGGGCTCACCACAGAGGGAACTGCGGAGGTTTCTCCCATCGACGGCGAACTCTCGGAGGGCGACCAGGTCGTCGTCGGGCGATGACACTCCCCGGGCCCGCCACGGTCATGATCGAGTCCGATCAGCCTGTGGTGGAACTGATAGACGTCGAACGGGTCTTCGACACCACCCCGCCGGTGCATGCACTTCGCGAAATCAACCTGTCGATAGCCGAGGGTGAGTATGTCTCGGTATCTGGTCCGTCAGGCTCCGGAAAATCGACACTGCTGAACATCCTCGGCCTCCTCGACCGTCCGACCAGCGGTACCTACCTCCTCGACGGGATCGATACGTCCGATTTGAATGACCGGCGGCGAGCCTCGGTTCGCGGGCAGCGTGTCGGGTTCGTATTTCAAGCGTTCCACCTTCTCAACACGCGCTCGGTTCTCGACAACGTGATCATCGGCCAGATCTACAACCGCATACCCCGCAGCGAACGCAAACCCCGTGCAGTCGCCGCCCTCGAGCGGGTGGGATTGGGACATCGCGTCGACTTCCGACCGGATCGCCTATCGGGTGGCGAGCGCCAGCGTGTCGCGATCGCAAGAGCAATCGCCCATTCGCCGAGTCTTCTCCTGTGTGATGAGCCCACAGGCAACCTCGATTCGGGAACAACCGAATCGATCATGGCCCTCTTTGAAGATCTCCATCGAGTCGACGGTCTGACCCTGGTTGTGATCACGCACGATGAGGCCGTGTCGGCTCGCGCCCCGAGAACCGTGAACATCATCGACGGCTATCTCACGGAGCAGTAGTGAAGCAAGCAGTCACCTCGCGGTTTTCGATGATCGATCTGGTCAACGAGTCCGTGGCCGGCCTGTTCTCCCGTCCCGGTCGCGCGGTCCTCACCATCCTCGGAACGGCGCTAGGAGTTGGAACCCTTGTCGCAACCCTGGGTATCGCCAAGACCGCGGGCAACCAGATCGTCACCCGATTTGACGCTCTGGCCCAGACCGAGGTCTTGATAGAGCCGATCTCACAGCCCGGCTCACGCCTCCAGAGTGTCATTCCGTGGGATGCGGGCGTCCGGTTGGCCCGCCTGAACGGGGTGACGGCGGCCGCCACACTGAGCCAGGTTCCGGTCGACGGATTGATCTCGGCCGTTCCCTTCAACGACCCACTCCGGCAAACGGAGTTCAGCTTCAACGTGTATGCGGCGTCAGCAGACCTCATTGAGTCTGTCCGCGGAACGATCGCTACTGGCCGGTTCTTCGACGAAGGCCACAGCGAACGGGCCGATCCGGTTGCTGTGATCGGACCGGCGGTGGCCAACCGGCTCAACATGACGCGGGTCGATCAGCAGCCTGCAATCAAGATCGGGGAGCGAATATTCTCCGTGATCGGCATCATCGGTGAAGTCGCCAGGGAACCATCATTGCTGTCCGCGGTGGTGATTCCCGACGGAACCGCCCGTGAGCTGTACGACCTCGGTGCACCTGCTGAGGTCCATATCGACACCGTGATCGGGGCCAATCAGCTGATCGCTCGTCAGGCACCAATCGCACTCGCCCCCAACAATCCGGAACTGCTGGAGGCTCGTACTGCGCGGGATCCGCGGGAAGTGCGCCAGGTGGTGCAAGAGGACGTCAACGCACTATTCCTGGTCCTGGGCGGTATCACGCTACTCGTGGGAGCCATCGGCATTGCCAACGTCGTTCTCGTCTCGGTGATCGAACGGATCGGCGAGATCGGTCTGCGACGGGCACTCGGAGCCGGACGCCGGCACATCGCACGCCAATTCCTCTTCGAGAGCTTGCTGATGGGCTTGATCGGGGGTGTCATCGGCGCATCTGCGGGTGTCCTCGCTATCGTCGGCGCATCGGCATACAACCAGTGGACGCCCGTGATGGACGCGTGGGTGCCGCTTGCCGCCCCATTGGTAGGTGCCGCGGTGGGACTTGTTGCCGGCGTGTATCCCTCGTTGCGGGCCGCGTCGCTCGAACCGGTCGATGCGTTACGAGCCGGGGTCTGATCGGCGGGGTTAGACCAGGTCCTGTTCCCGGATCCCGAAGCTCGGGTGGCGGAGGCGACAGAGCGCGAGCTTTTCGAGCTGACGGATTCTCTCGCGGGTGAGATTGAATTCCTCGCCGATCTCTTCGAGGGTGCGCGGAACACCGTCGTGAAAGCCATACCGGAGGGCAAGAATCTTTCCTTCTCGCTCAGGTAACCGGCCGATCGACTTGCGAAGGTTGCTGGCGATATCCATTTCTTCGGTAGCTCGCATCGGGTCCACCGCGTCCATATCCTCGATGAAATCACCCAGCTGGGCTCCATCTTCGCCGACTGGCTGTTCGAGCGACACGGTATCGGCCACGGCGAGAGCCAACTCGACCTTGTCAACGGTCACGCCTGCTTCTTCGGCGATTTCAGCAGGATTGGGATCGCGCCCGTACTCGGCCTTCAGGCTCGCCTGCGCGGCGCGGACCGCAGCCAGCGTGTCATGCAGGTGGACCGGAATACGCACCGTTCGAGACTTGTCGGCGATCGCTCGGGTGATGGCCTGACGTATCCACCAGGTCGCATACGTCGAAAACTTGAAGCCCTTGCGCCAATCGAATTTCTCAACTGCACGAATGAGTCCGAGGTTGCCTTCCTGAATAAGGTCGAGAAAATCGATCCCCGAGGTGTTGGCGTATCGCCTGGCATTTGCGACGACGAGGCGAAGATTGGCAGTCAAGAAATCCGATTTTGCGTGGGCTCCCAGCCGCACCAGGCGACGGAGTTCGATCTCTTCCTTCTTGCCCTTGAATTGCTTGGTCTCGAGACGATCAAAGGCGGTCTGTCCGGCTTCGATCTTCTGCGCGAACTCGACTTCGAGTTCGGCTGTGAGCAAGTCATATTCGCCGATGGCTGTGAGGTACTGACTTACGAGATCGGTCGTGAGCCGACCACGATCGTCGGTGAGCTTGCTATCACCTTTGGAAAGCGCCGACTTGGCAAGACTCTGTCGCCCTCCGCCTCTTCCGCCGGCGCTGCCACTGACGCCCTGGTTGGTGCGACTTTTCGATCGACTACCCGGGTTGCCTCCCGGTGAAGTGGGCTTCTTAGCCGCGGTTTTCGTCGCAGAGCTCAGCGTTCTACTCGCCATACGGCTTTATCCTCCTCAGCCTGATGGATGCCAGGTCGAACCTGCGGGGAAGTTCAGCCTCGGCTTTTCACTATGCCACACGATGCCCATCTTGTGAAGGCCTGTTCCTCGAGGCGCTTCTTCATGGGAGTCCGCAGGTGTTCCTCATCAGCTGCGAATCATCATTCCAATGTGTCGACGACAAACCATAGTCTTGGTTTTCCCACCCTGGAAGTCCGATGTCAAACCGGCTCGCAAACGAATCGTCGCCCTATCTGCGTCAACACATGAACAATCCCGTCGACTGGTACCCATGGGGTCCGGATGCGCTGAACCGCGCCAGGGAGGAAGACCGTCCGATCCTCCTTTCAGTCGGATACGCCGCTTGCCACTGGTGTCACGTCATGGAGAGGGAATCGTTCGAAAACCCGGCTATCGCCGAACTGATGAATCGTTGGTTCGTGAATATCAAAGTCGACCGGGAGGAACGTCCCGATATCGACACCATCTACATGACAGCCCTCCAGGCGCTAGCCGGTCACGGAGGCTGGCCTATGACCGTGTTCGCCACGCCCGCCGGCGAACCCTTCTTTGCAGGAACGTACTACCCGCCGGAGGACCGACCTGGACACGCCGGGTTTCCGCGGGTATTGACGAGTGTGGCCGAGGCCTGGGAGCATCGTCGTGGCGACCTCGAAGACCAGGCGGCCAACCTGACATCAGCAGTCGGGAAGGCAGTCGCTCCGCAACTCGCCCCGGTTGATCCCTCCGCCCTGCGGAATGCGTATCAGGCGCACATGCGAAATCTCGACGATGTGCACGGCGGATTCGGCGGTGCACCCAAGTTTCCGCAACCGCCCAATCTCGAGTTGCTGCTCCGGATAGGTGCCGAGGATTGGGCACCTGAGGCATGGAACGCCCTCACACTCACACTCGACAAGATGGCCAACGGCGGAATCTATGACCACCTCGGGGGTGGTTTCGCCAGATACGCGGTGGACCGGATCTGGCTGGTCCCCCACTTCGAGAAGATGCTCTACGACAACGCCAACCTCGCCCGCCTGTATCTGCGAGCGGGTCAGGTCGTGGGTCGAGACGACTTTCTTCAGGTGGCAACCGGCACACTCGACTACATCCTGACCGATCTCGGGTTACCTGACGGCGGCATTGCGACCTCTGAGGACGCCGACTCGGAAGGCGAAGAAGGGAAGTTCTACGTATTTTCTGCGTCGGAGTTCACGTCGGTCGTGGGTGAAGATGCCGCCCTCGTCGGTAGCCACCTCGGAGTCACAGCCGAAGGCAACTTCGAAGGAAACAACATCCTCCATCGGTCGATTCCAGTGGAAAGGCTCGCCGAAACTTGGGATCGGCCGCCCGATGAGATCGAGGGCGCGATCTCGAGGGCAAAGGCAGCCCTGTTGCGCGTCCGCAACGCCCGGGTGAGACCAGGACTCGACGACAAGGTGGTCGTGGCCTGGAATGGTCTCGCCGTTCGCGCACTGGCCGAGGCGGGCGCGGTGCTCTCGCGACCGGACTACCTCGAAGCTGCCGAACGCAACGCGCGTTTCATCTTGGAGACATGTCGGGGGGAGGACGGACGACTTCATCGGACGTGGCGGAACGGCAAAGTGGGCCCCCCAGCCGTGCTAGAGGACTATGCCGGATATGCGCTCGGACTGCTGATGCTGTATCAGGCAACCGGCAATACGATCTGGTATCGGGAAGCCGAATTGCTGATCGACGAAATGTTGCGGTTGTTCTGCGACGACCAGGGGTTCTATGCAACCGGGAGCGATGCAGAACAACTGATAACCCGGCCGACGGATGTGATGGACAATCCGTCTGCGTCCGGTAACAGCCTCGCAGCCGAAGCCTTGCACATGTCATATCTCCTTTCGGGTCGGGCAGATCGGCTTGTTGCCCAGGAGACGATCTTTCAATCAGGCGCCGAGCTGATGAATCGGCACCCGACAGCGGTTGGCCACCTGTTGGCCGTGCGGCACACGTTCGAATCCGACAACATGGAAGTGGCGATAACCGGTTCTCCAGCGGCGCCTCTGATCGAAGTTGTCTGGGAGCAGTTTCGGCCACGCGTCGTCATGGCGGTCCGCCGCAACGACGAAGATGAGACCATCGTTCCCCTCTTGGCGGGCAAAGGCGAGCCCCCGGACGGCGCGCTGGCCTACGTCTGCAGGCGTTTCGCATGTCAGGCGCCGGTATCGGATTCAGAGCAGCTCGCCGCACAACTCGACTGACCCCCCGAATATGCCACCGAATGTCCGAAAACCGGCATAATCTCTTGCCGTGACGATTCGCTGCCCGGTTTGCGCCGGTCCTTCTGAGTCATCGGCGGCGGCCTGCACGGCATGCGGTTTTGCACCGCCCGCCTCCTGTGAACACTGCGAACAAGCCCGGAACACGGGCTTGCGGAAGTGCGCATCCTGCGGAACTTCGTGGGCAGCCGCGAAGGAACCGGCGATGGCGGGCGTCCGTGGTAGCCGACGTCCCGATCCCAACCCGATTGACACGAGCTCGGGTATCCCGGCCATCTACCAGCAGTTGCTCGATCCGGATGACGACGAGTTGCTGTGGAACCCCGAAGATCCCGCGGAAGTCACCGACATGGGGTCCATCCCCCGCCAATACACACCGCCGCCGATCTCGCTCAACGCTGTCCTGGCTGCTCTGGTAGTTGCTGCGGTTGCCGTTTTGGGCATCACCCGTGCATTGACGGGTCCCGCCGAGCCGGTTGATGTACTGGGTCAGTCGATGGAATCGACAACGACCACTACGGCCCCGGCGGCGCCAACTCCCGCACCGACCACAGTCACAACGACGACGCTGCCGCCGACCACCATCCCGGCTCGAACCATTGTCCCGATCGGAGATCCCATACCTGTCAGCGATCTCGGGATGGGCGCTTTCGGGCTGGGCGAATTCGACTTCGATGTCGACTTCGACCTCGTCGCCGCCCGCCTGGCGGCTTCGCTCGGCCCTCCGACCGATCTCGTGGGCCCTATCGAATCCAGCGGCCAATACGGGACGTGCGCCGGCTCAACCATTCATACGGTCCAGTTCGGACAACTCGTCATCGTGGGTGTGGAGGGGTCCGACGGAGTCCGGGCGTTTCGGAGCTACCGCACCGACCTCTCCTTCGCAGGGGAGCCGACAGGGCTTTCGACCATCAGCGGCGTAAAACTCGGAGACACCGTGGCGTCACTCAAGACGACCTATGCCTCCCTCAGGGTTCAGTTCGTTCAAGATCCCGAGGACGGAGTCATCTTTCAACTATGGAGGCCCAGCGATGGGCAACTCCTCCTGTGGGGCCCGGTGACGTCAAACGAGGCCGAAGGTGTTGTAACCGGGATCTACAGCCCGGACAGCTGCGGACGGGGCTGACGATCTGGTCTGACCGGCGTCAGTCATGTACCAACAATTTCTGACCGTTCTCCGATCGTCAATTCGACGTAGCCCGGCGCCGGCGTTCCCGTCACTTTGGCGTTGGCGCCCATCAAGGAAAACCGCAACTTCCAGTTGGTGACTTCCGCTCCCTCCATGAGGAGGCTGTCTTCGATCGATGCGTCGTGAATGTGGCTCCCATTCCCGATGGTGGTGTTTGGACCCAGTTTCGACCGCACGATCTCGACGTTGTCGCCGATCACCACGGGCCCGATCAGTTGGCTGTCAACAACCCGCGACCCCACTCCTATCGTGACGGCGCCGCGGATATCGGTGCCGATGACCTCACCATTGATCTTCTCGCTCAGGTCGCTCAGCACGAGTTCGCTGGCATGCAGCAAATCTTCCTTTTTGCCCGTGTCTTTCCACCATCCCGTAATCATCGAGGCGCGCACCTCTTGCCCGTCATCGATGAGCCATTGAATGGCATCGGTGATCTCCAGCTCACCCCGTGCGGACGGTTTGATACTGTCGATTGCACGCTGCACCCCCGCGTCGAAGAGATAGCAGCCGACCAGTGCCAGGTTCGATGGTGGGACCTTGGGCTTTTCGATCAATCTCTCCACGACGCCGGCGTCGTTCAGCTGCGCCACACCGAACTCCGATGGATTCGGAACCTCGGCCAGCAGTATTTGGGCGTTGGGACGATGCTCGTTGAAGTCGTCGACCGTGTCGGCTACGCCACGCTTGATGAGGTTGTCCCCCAGATACATCAGGCAATCGTCGCCATCTACAAATGGCATCGCCATATTCAATGCGTGCGCGAGACCAAGAGGTTTCTCCTGAACGATGAACTCGACCCTCTTGAGGCCAAACTTGTCTCCCTTCCCGACAGCCCGACGGATTTCTTCACCGGTTTCGGGGGAGATGATGATGCCAACCTCTTCGATACCGGCTTCTGACAGGTCGCTCAATCCGTAGAACAAGATGGGTTTGTTGGCCACCGGAACGAGCTGCTTTGACATGGAAAACGTGATCGGCCGTAGCCGGCTTCCGGCGCCTCCTGCCAGCACAACGCCTCTCATGTCACTTCCTTCCCATGGAGCATCAGTCGGTCTCGTGAACTTTCAAAGGACGCCACCAATCTTCGCGCTCGCGATACCAGTGCACAGTATCGATGAGGCCCTGTTCAAGGGTATGGGCCGGCGCCCAGCCGAGCGCCCTGATCTTGGACGAATCGACCGCGTATCGGCGGTCGTGGCCTGGACGATCCTCGACGTACTCGATGGAACTCTCATCTCGACCTGTCAGCTCGATCAGCTTGCGCGTCAAATCGAGGTTCGTCGTTTGGGCGTTCGCCCCGATGTTGTACACCTCACCCGGCGAGCCCTCATCCACAAGAAGATGAATGGCAGCGCAATGGTCTTCGACATAGATCCAGTCCCGCTCATTGAGGCCATCGCCATAGACCGGCACCTTGTGGCCCTCGAACAGGTTCGTGACGAAGAGCGGTATGAGCTTCTCAGGGAAGTGGTACGGACCATAGTTGTTCGTGCACCGGGTGATGATTGCCGGGTAGTCGTACGTCACACCGTACGACTGAACGAGGAGGTCGGCGCCCGCTTTGGATGCTGAGTAAGGAGACGATGGCTCGAGCGGATACTGCTCCGTGGCGAACCCTTCGGCCAGAGAGCCGTACACCTCATCCGTTGACACCTGGATGTATCGGCCGATGTCGTGGCGGCGGGCGGCGTCTATCAGCACACCCGTGCCGACCACGTTGGTTTGGAGAAACACCGAAGGACCGTCTATGGACCGGTCAACGTGGCTTTCGGCCGCAAAGTTCACAATTACGTCATGTCCCGGTGCGATCTCCTCGACCAGCGAAGCGTCACGAATGTCTCCCTTTACGAACGTGTGCCGCTCGGAAGCATCGAGTTCCTCGATGGTGGCCGGTACCCCGGCGTACGTCAGAGCGTCAAAGTTGGTGACGAGGGCCTCTGGCTCGCGTTCGAGGACGAGTCGGATGAAATTGGAGGCGATGAACCCGGCGCCGCCGGTGACCAGATATCGCCGGCTCATCGGCGTTCCTGGCGCGATGGATGACTGGACGTGGGGTGAATCATCACGGCGAAATGTCCCTTGGGTGGGGCGGCTCCCGGAGTTTAGGTTCAGATAGAACGTCGTCACGTGCCGGTAGGGGCTTTAGCTCGCTCTTCATGGTCAGCGGCAGCGCTACTATTTCGCCCGTGAACGAACGATTTGGAAGATCCCTGATAGGTGGAGCGCTGATCGGCCTCGTCACCGGCATCGTGGCACTCCTCCTCCTGGCACCGATCATGATCAACAATGTCGACGCGCGTTCGCTAGGCGACGGCACCGCCCGGGTTGAAACGTTCTTTGCAATCGGTTCGGCTTCGCTCGAACTCCCCCATCTGGTCAACTTCGGCGAAACTACGCTCTTCACGGGCACGATCGATATGTCGCCTCTGGGACTGGTGAGCGTGTTTGCGGCGATCGGGTTCGGTTTCGCCGGCCTGCTCACCGCAGCCGCGATTCGCTGGTTGCCCGTGGCGTTCGATCCAGAAGCCGTCACGCCACGCAAGTCCGGGCGCGTCCTGATCGCCGGCGCCATCACGGGAGCCCTGACCGGACTGCTCTTCGCACAGGGTGCCGTGATCTGGCTGGGCGATCAAACCGCAACAAATGCTGAGATTCCGATCGTGGCCGGGCTGCTGTGGGCTCTGCTTGCCGGTGTCTCGATAGGGTCCGGTGTAGCCGGCCTCTCGCATCTTTTGTCTCGTCCCGACGTCATTGGGCTCGACGAACTCGGATGGGAGACCCCGGAGGAGTTCCGGAAGGCGACGACCAGGGCCGTCGGCGTTCCTGTGGTGGCAATCGCGGTTGTCGTCGTGATCGTTGGCGTCTTTGGTGCTCTGTTCCTGGGGCTTGCACCCGAGGTGGTCGCCCATGGGGGCGAAGAGGCCTCGGGTGAAGCGTCAAAGGTGCCGTTGCTGATCATTGCGTCACTGATCTCGGCGGTCATCCTGGGATTCGCGGCTTTGGCCGCGTACCGTCCAGGGCGGAGAGGCTGAGGGTCGGTTACGAGGCGAGAATCCCGCTAAACGTCGCCAGCACCACGAAAAACAAGCTCAACGCCAGCACCAGGCCAATCGCGAACAGCCGGTTCATCGTCTTGTTCTCGAACCGCAGGTGCATGAACCACCCGACGACGACCGAGAACTTGAGGATCCCCAATCCGATCAAGCCGACAGTGAGCAGGGTTCGGTTGAGATCGGGGATGTAGGCGATGGCGATCTCGACGGCGGTGACGATTCCGAGGAACAACGCAATCATCCAATAGCGCTTCTCGGTTGGGTGTTGTCGCGTCTCGGCTGTCGACATCGGTTACACCTGCAGCAGATAGACGACGGTGAAGATCACGATCCACACGATATCCACGAAGTGCCAGTACAGGCCCACCAACTCGACATTCATACCCCGGTGAGCGTGCAGGTTTCCCCGCCGGGACATGATGACCATTGAGGTCAACATGATCACGCCTATCGCTACGTGGGCACCATGAAAGCCGGTCAAAACAAAGAACGCACTCCCAAATGGTGAGATGTCCATCCGCAGGCCTTCAGCGTAGAACGTGGTGAATTCGAACACCTGCCCACCGAGAAAAACCGTCCCGAGCAGGGCGGTGGCCATCAGCCAGATCCGCATTTGCCGGCCGTCTTCCCGCTCATAGGCGTTGTGGGCCAGGACCATTGTCAATGAACTCATGAGAAGCACAAACGAGCTCACCGAGGTGAACGGGATGTCAAACAGTTCTGTACCGGGCCCGCCGTTGGTCTCGTCGCTGTACAGAAGAAAGGTTGCGATGAACGATCCGAAAAAGAGGCACTCTGATCCGAGGAACGCCCACATCGCGGTCTTGCGTATATCGGCGCCATCGGTACCGACCGGGCCGTGAACTGCGGTCTCGGTAGACATCAGGCGTCGTCTCCACCGTCCGCGACAACACCATCGGCAAGAGCGGCCGTTGGGTCTTCCACCTCGTCGCCCGCGGCTTCCTCGGCGGTCTCATCGGGTTCTGATCCGTCGTCCGGTTCAGCGTGATGGTCATCGTGGTCACCCATGGGATGGTCGGGGTCCTCCTGGGCCCAGCCGAATGCCCCCCCGAAGAGAATCAGGGCGCCGATGACAAACAGCGGAATCCCGAGCGGGGCAAAGATGAAGCCATAAGCCATCAAGACCAACCCGCCTGCGAGCATGATCGGGTAATAGGACGGCGACGGCAGGTGAATGTATTTGTCGGTGTAGCGAGACGGCTCGGGGAAGGTCTTGACCCGCACGGCCCGCCCTTCGTCGTCCTCTCCATACTTCTGGTGCCAGAAATCGTCGATCGCTTCGACGGTCGGCACGTCGTGGAAGTTGTGATGCGGGGGCGGCGAAGAAATCGACCACTCGAGGGTTCGGCCGTCCCAGGCATCGGCCGGGGCCGGAGCGCCGGTTCGGGAATTCACGAGCATGGCGTAGAGGAATGGAAGCATCGACACAGCGATGGTGAACGCCCCGATCGTTGAGACCATGTTGAGCGTTTCCAGCCCGATATCTGGCGGATACACAGCCGTTCGACGGGCCATGCCCTGGAGCCCGAGCCAATGCTGGGGCGCGAATGTCAGATTGAAACCGATCAGCATCAACCAGAAATGCCATTTGCCGAGCGGCTCACTGAGATATCTGCCGCTGATCTTGGGCCACCAGTAATAGATGCCCGCGAAGATGCCGAACATCGCGCCTCCGAAGAGCACGTAGTGAAAGTGCGCCACGACGTAATACGTATCCGTCTGCTGGGTATCAGCCGGAACCACCGCATGGGTGACCCCCGAGAGACCGCCGATGGTGAACATCGCTATGAATCCGAGCGAGAACAGCATGGGCGTTTTCAAACTGATCTTGCCGCCCCAGGTCGTTCCGATCCAATTGAAGATCTTGATACCGGTCGGCACTGCGATGAACATCGTCGTCAGCGAGAACGCCGATTCGGCAACCGGTCCGAGACCGCTCGTGAACATGTGGTGCGACCAGACGCCGAAACCGAGCAGTGCGATGGCCGCACCGGCGAATACAACAAACTGGTAGCCGAACAGGGGCTTGCGGCTGAAGACCGGCAACACCTCCGACACGATCCCCATCGACGGCAGGATCAGGATGTAGACCTCCGGGTGGCCGAAGAGCCAGAACAGGTGTTGGTACAGGATGGGATCGCCACCGGCGGCCGGGTCGAAGAACAACGTCCCGAAGTTTCGATCAAACAGCACCTCGAACAAGGCAACGGTGATGACCGGCAGCGAAAACAGCAGCAAAAACGCCACAACCAGCTGCATCCAGACAAACACGGGCATCTTGAACATCGACATGCCCGGTGCGCGCATCGTGAAGATCGTCGTCGTGAAGTTGATAGCACCTGCGAGGGATGCGATACCGAGGATCAAGAGACCGAGCGCCCAGAAGTCCATTCGGATCATCTCTGACTGGGTGGAGAGCGGCGCATAGCCGAACCATCCGCCGTCGGGAAAACCGCCCAGGAAGAAGGAGCTCGACAGAAAGATTCCTCCGAACAAGAAAACCCAGAAACTCATGGCGTTCATCCGCGGGAAGGCAACGTCACGGGCCCCGATCATCAGTGGTAGCAGATAGTTACCGAAAGCAGCCGCCAGCGGCATGATGACGAGAAAAACCATCGTGGTGCCGTGCATGGTGAAAAGCTGGTTGTACTGGGCCTCTGTCAGCACGGTGGCATCGGGAACCGCCAGCTGCAATCGAATGAACAGGGCCTCTATGCCCCCGATCAGGAAAAACAACATGGCGGTGCCGCCGTACATGAGCCCGATCCGTTTGTGGTCGACCGTGGTGATCCAGCTCCAGAGACCACCTCCTTCGGCGCCGTGCTCTTCTGGTTCTTCCAGCTCTGTTGCTTCGGGTGTGAGTGTCGCCATGCTTCTCCTACTTCAGATCCTGCAGGAATGCCACCAGGGTATCGATTTCGTCTTCGGTAAGTCCCAGGTTCGGCATGCCACGATTCGCGTCGGGCTCCATCGCCTTGAGCTCAGAAGGATTGCGGAGCCACGCCTTGAGATTCTCGGTCGTGAGTTGGTAGCTCCCTCCCGCGAACGTTGTCCGGCTGCCAACGTGGGTCAGGTCCGGTCCCGGATTCAGACCACCACCTGCGGCTTCCGTCCCACCAATCGCATGGCATGCAGAACAGCCCTTGTCGAGAAACAGGCCCCAACCCTCGCTGTCCTCGTCGACGTTTCCGGGAGCCAATTGATCGGTCACCCAGGCGTCGAAATCGGCCGGCTCTGCAGCGTGCACGGTCATGCGCATCCGCGCATGAGATAACCCGCAGAACTCCGCACACTGGCCGAGGTACACGCCAGGCTCCGGTGCTGAAATCGTCAGCGTGTTGACGCGGCCGGGTACCACGTCGCGCTTACCGTTGAGGTTCGGAATCCAGAAGGAATGGATGACGTCTTCGTCGTCGGTGGTCATCGACAGAAATACCGGCTGGTCCGTCGGTATCCACATTTCGTTAGCCGTGACCACGCCCAGTTCGGGGTAACGGTATTCCCACCACCATTGATGACCTATCACCTCGACCTGCAGCGCATCAGCAGGTTCCTCGGCGAGTTCGAAGACCGTCTGGACCGTCGGTACGGCAATAGCCGCCAGGATGAGAGCTGGTATCACGGTCCACGTGATCTCGAGCGTGTCATTGCCGTGTATCTGTTTTGGTTCACGGTCGTCGCCCTTGCGGGCCCGGTACCGGATCGCCACGTAGAGCACCGCAGCGTTGACGCCGACGAAAAAGACCGCAGCAATGGCAAGCGTCAAGCGGAACAGGTTGTCGATCGTCTCAGCGTTTTCTCCAACCGGATTGAGTGTGCTACGCGGCAAATTGTCAGAACACGCCGAGGCAACCAGAAGAATGAGTAACGCCAGCGGGATCAGACGCATGGACGCCCGGCGCCCGGACCGAAGACGCGCTCGCCTGACACGATTGTTTTCGTCGGACCTACGCTTCACCCGAATACCTATACCTCTGGCTCTGGTCTGTGACGATGCTACCTACTGCCGAAATCCCGAGTGAAATTACGGCGTCTAACCGGTTGACGGGCGGCAATCGAGCGTCGGCCCTGACTCTCGTCGCCCGGGCGTGATGGGCGAAATACCCTTCTGGGCACTTGCTCTGGCGTGGGCGGTTGTGGCGGTTGCGGCGCTGGTACAGGCTTCTATCGGCTTTGGTTTCAACATCCTCGCGGTGCCGATCATGAGCCTCATCCATCCTGACCTTGCGCCCAATCCGCAATTGGTGATCACTGTCGCGCTCTCGGCGGCGACGGTGATCCGCGACCGTGTGCATGTTGACCTCAGGGAAGTCGCCTACATATTGGCGAGCAGACCGTTTGGAGGGCTTGCCGGTCTCGCGGTGATCGGTGTAGCCACAGGCTTCTGGCTCGATATCACCATCGGGCTGATCGTGCTCGGTGCGGTCGGAATCCTGTCGACGAGGATCGCGGTGGTACGCAACCCCGTGACCCAAAGCCTGGCCGGCTTTGCATCCGGGTTTACCAGCATCGTTTCGTCGATTGGAGGACCTCCGCTCATCCTCCTGTTCCGTGACGAGAAAGGTCCAACGACGCGATCCCAACTCGGATTTGTCTTCACGATCGGAGCAATGATCAGTATCGGGTTGCGGCTGATCGGAGATGCATTCGGGTCGACAGACTTTCTGATCGGAATCTCGATGCTGCCACCCATGTTGCTCGGGTTCGCAGCAGCAGGACCGGCCCGTTCCAGCGTCGACCGGAAAAGCCTGCGGGTTCCGGTGTTGGTGATGTCCAGTCTCGCCGCGATATTGCTGCTGGGGCGTGCGTTTACGACCAGTTGACGCGTCGGTCAGGATCCACCGGGACGGAGGGAACCCCAGAGGACTCCGACTGCGTCGAGCATGTTGCCGAGAGCCCAAAAGAACAGCCAAAGCAACACGATTCCGGCAACCGCCGTAGCGATGAGCCGGAGCCGGTAGAGACGCATGAGTTGCGCATCATCCATGTAGCTCGGCGGTGGGGCAGGCATCTGGGCCCGGGCCGTCGCAATCTGACCAGGAGAAGGTGCCGAGGTTCGGGTCAATATTCTGCTCCCGAGTCGGCTCAACGTTGCACCGGCGCCAGACGATTCTGGCCGATCTGCAACCGCCCCATGATCCTTGGGATACTCATCCGGTTCTGGATCGTCTGGTTCCGGATCATCCGGTACCGGATCGTCCGGTTCCGCTTCCAGAACCTCCGATGCCGGCTGTTCC
>JAHEJY010000189.1 GCA_024638625.1 Actinomycetes bacterium | reverse complement strand
ACGAATCCGGCGTCCGGGATGGCAGTGGCCATCTCCTGGGATACGGCGGGCGGGATGAGCGTGTCGGCCTCACTCGAAATAACCAGCGTGGGAACGTTGATTCCACGGAGGGAGCCGGTCCGGTCGGGTCTGGCGGCGATGCCGCGCAAGCATGACACATACGTCTCAGCCGGCGTGCCTTCGGCCATCGTTCGCAGGCGAGCGGCAACCCCGAGTTCATGGTCGGGTGCCAGGAGCGCATTCTGCAGCTTGGTAGCGAGCGCCTCGCGGCCCTCGGCGACGACCGATTCCGCCTGGGCCTGGCGTCCGGCTTTGGCCTCCTCCGAATCGTTGCCCGATCTGGTGTTGGCCAGCACCAGCGTCCGCACCAGGCCGGGATGGTTGTCCCACAGAGCCAAAGCAACATAGCCACCCATCGACAGACCGACCACGTCGGCCTTGTCCTCGCCGAGGGCGCCGATGAGCTCGGCGACGTCGGCTGCGAAGTCGTCCATTGCGACGGTTTCACCCGTCACCGGAGCGGATTTCCCGCAACCTCGCAGGTCGAGCGCAACCACCCGGCGCATGTCTGACAAGGCCGCCATCTGGTCGAGCCACATCGTGTGGTCGAGCGGATAGCCGTGGATGAGGACGGCGAGAGGTCCATCACCTCGTTCGTGGTAATGGAGGTTGTGCCCGTTTGCTGAGATGAATGGCATGCCGAACAGGCTAGGCAGACTCGGGCCTTCGACCTCGAAAGAGATGGACCTAGCCCTCGGCGCAGGTCACCTCAAAGGTTGCCTGGGTGACCCGGATGGGATCGGTCGAGCCGCCGGTGGTCTTGTAGTAGCTCTCTTCCTCGTACACCGTGGCCGTGCCGCTCGCGGTAGCTCCATCGATCGCATACGAATCGATCTGGCTGGTCCCGGGATCGAGCCCGCGATCCGTGATGTGATCCTCATTGGCCACCCACGATTCATCGAGCTCATTGATCGACACCTCCAACGTGGGTTTTTGGTCGACAGCTACCGGATCAACGCCTTCGTTCAGCAAGATGAGAGATAATCCGCCGGCACTCGGCACCTCGTTCCCGTCCTCGTCGACCCTGGCGAGCACGGCGAAGAAAACGCCGAACATGTCCGGCATGCACCTCAACGCCGCGAAACCGGTGTCGCCGTAGCGATAGGTAGTTCCCTCGATCGTCACGGTGGCGGATGTGACGCCTTCGACGATCGGCGTGTCGCCGTCGGAGGTGTCTTGCGTCGTCTCGGAGACCGTCGTTTCGGTCGTGGCCGTAACATCGTTCTCGGAGGAGTTAGTCGAAGTTGTCACGTCCGTATCTCCCGTCGAATCGCCACCCCCACACGCAGTGAGTGCGACAAGCACGGCCGTCGCCGCCATCCACATCCGTTTCCTCATACGACCTCCCTGGACAATGCAACGCTCGGCGAGCGTGATGCCGTGACTCTATCGACCAGAATGGGGACATGATCTTCGTGGTATCTGCATTGGGCATCGTTGTGTTGATGCTGGCGGTATGGCTGGTCAGCCTCAAGCTCAGAGACGCGAGCATCGTCGATCCGATCTGGCCGCTCGGGTTTGTGCTGGTTGCCTGGATCGGGTTCGCCCTCGGCGATGGGGAGCCGGCTCGGAAGTGGTTGTTGGCGATCCTGGTGACGGTGTGGGGCCTCCGCCTGTCCGGGTACCTCTTCCGGCGCAACCTGGCACACGGTGAAGAGGACTATCGCTACCAGGCGATGCGACGCAAACACGGGGATCGCTTTCCGATCGTGAGCCTCTACACCGTGTTTGGATTGCAGGGCCTGTTGATGTTCGTCGTTTCGCTCCCCGTACAAGTCGGCATGGAGTTCGAAGGGGCGCTCGGCATCTTCGACATCCTGGGAGTCATCGCATGGGTGGTTGGGTTCTACTTCGAATCGGTAGGCGACGCCCAGCTGGCCCGCTTCAAGGCCGACCCTTCCAATCAGGGAAAAGTCATGGATCAGGGCCTATGGCGCTACACCCGCCACCCCAACTACTTCGGCGACTTCATGGTGTGGTGGGGCCATTTCTTGATCGCGGCCTCGGTAGGTTGGCAGGGCTGGCTCACCATCGTCGGGCCGATAGTGATGTCGACCCTGCTGATGCGCGTTTCAGGCGCCAAGCTGTTGGAGAAGGGACTGAAGAAACGCCGGGAGGGCTACGACGACTACATCGCCCGAACCAGTGAATTCTTCCCCCGCCCGCCCCGGCCTACAGGGACACCGTGACCTCCTTTGGCAAGTCGCCTGCAGGTTTTCGCCGGCATGGGACCAGCCTCGAACCAGAACACCTGAACCTGGGTGTCGATCGTACGCCCATCGACTCGTTCTTCGTCTGTTCCGCCGGCGACGCCCCCTCCATCGGGCCCGATGGGTGGCGTTTGACGATCGACGGCGACGCAACCGAAGGCACCACTCTCCGACTCTCCGACCTCGAGGCGTTGCCACAGCATCGGGTCACCTCTTGGCTTGAGTGCGCCGGCAACGGTCGCACATTGTATGAACTGGTGGGCGGCCACCCCCGCTCACCTCGCGCGTCAGATACTCCCTGGCTGCTGGGCGCGATGGGCATGGCCGACTGGGCCGGCCCCCGCCTCGCAGACGTTCTGGCAGTCGCCGGCTATCAAGACGCGGCTTTTGTCGGGCCCGAAGGATCGGACCTCGACAACCCGGAAGGTCACCCGGTCCGCATGTCGATTCCGATGGACAAGGCCCTTGATCCTGACACGATCGTCGCGCTCGAGATGAACGGCGAACCGCTGACGGCTGCCCACGGTGCCCCGGCCCGGATGCTGGTCCCCGGATGGGTCGGCGCATACTCGGTCAAATGGTTACACCGCATCGAGGTCTCCGTCCGGTGGATCCCGTCGTGGCGAGCCGACGAGTACTACGTGCGCCGGACTCCGGAGGGCGACAAACTCGGCCCGGCCACCGCCCACCCGGTAAAGAGCTCGCTGGCGTTGTCCTGGCCCGCGACGCTTCGGCCCGGCCCCCAGGAGATCCGCGGTTACGCCCGCGCTGCGGGCGTGTCAATCGACCAGGTGGAGTGGCAGGTCGATGATGGCCCGTGGCGAGCTGGCCGATTGGTCGGCCCGAACGATCGTTGGACCTGGAGCCCGTTCGCATTCGACTGGACAGCCACACCGGGCAACCACGTCATCAAGACCAGGGCCACCGACGCCCGTGGCCAGACACAGCCCGAAATGATCCCATATAACCCGCGTACCATCCTGTGGAACGCGATTATCCCCCACCCGGTAGAGGTCACCGGTTGATCGCCAAGCCCCCACCCCGTCCCGACCTGGTGCGATCGGTAACCTGTGACCATGTACCAATCGATTCGCACCGAGTCCGAGGGACACGTCGGGATTCTGTGGCTCGACCGACCTGAGGCCCGCAATGCCATGGACGGCCACATGTGGGCAGAGATTCCGCTGGCAATGACCGCTTTCGATGTAGACGAAACGGTCCGGGTCGTCATTATTCAGGGGGAAGGGCCATCGTTCACCTCCGGCATCGACCTCAAGGAATTCGGCGCATCGATAGCGGGGGACCTATCGCAGGTGGAGGGCTCGGCGGTACGAAAGCGCTTCGATGAGTACCACCAGATCAAACGTCTGCAAGCCTCCTTCACTTCTATCGCCGACAGTCGCAAGCCAGTGATCGCCGCCATCCACGGAGCGTGTATCGGAGGTGGCGTGGATCTGATCACCGCTTGTGACATCAGGATCGCCTCCCAGGACGCAGTGTTTTCGGTTCGGGAAACCAAGCTCGGCCTCGTGGCCGATGTCGGGACGATGCAGCGACTCCCCCGGGTGATCTCGCCTGGCCACGCGGCTGAGCTCATCTACACCGGAAAGGACATCGGTGCCGACGAGG
>JAHEJY010000054.1 GCA_024638625.1 Actinomycetes bacterium | reverse complement strand
ACAGACGAGCCCATGGTGCTGCGGCGATGGGGAAACATCCGCCCCGGCGACACGATCTCAGATGCCGAGGCTCGCATGGGAGCAACCATCTTCATCCCACCGGACGAAAGCGGTGCCGGCAGGGATTTCTGTACCTACGGGTTCGTTGAGAATGATCCCTACTCACCCGGAATCATGATCCACGACCTGACAGAAATCGTGCGGCTCGATGCCTACGCCCCCCAGCACCAAACCGCCTCTGGTATCCGTATCGGGTCAACCACCGACGAGGTGTTGACGACCTACGGCGAAAAGATCGAGAGAAGCCCGCACGAATACGTGACCGACGGCGAGTACCTGACGTTTGTGCCCGTGGATTCGATCGACGCGGATTTCCGTGTCGTGTTCGAAACCAACGAGAACGGTATCGTCACGACGTTCAGAAACGGCCTGGCCGGTCCGGCCTCCTGGGTCGAAGGGTGCTTGTAGCAGCCCCGAAGGCCCGTTCGAATGGGTACTCTCGCAGCAACCAGACCGGGAACCAGGCAGAGGAGGGTGTATGGAACGGCCAGCGGGAGTCGTCGATTTTGAGCCATCGGAGGAGCATTTCCCGTTCGTGTCGCGTTGGTTTGAGAGCTCGGTAGGCCCGATCCACTACATCGATGAGGGGAGCGGCAGCCCGCTGCTCTTGCTCCATGGGAATCCCGACTGGAGTTTCCTCTACCGCAAGATCGTGGTGGGGCTCCGGGACCGGTTCCGTTGTGTTGCCCTCGATTATCCGGGCTTCGGCCTCTCGATCCATCCTGTCTCCTACCGCTACACGGCCGAGGAACATGCGGGGATTGTCAAGGAACTGGTTGAGCATCTGAATCTGCAGGACATGGTCGTGATGGGCCAGGATTGGGGTGGCCCGATCGGCATGGACGTTGCCTCTCGTATGCCGGAACGGATAAGAGGTCTTGTGATGGGCAACACCTGGTTCTGGCCGGCTGGAGATCGCCTGATGAAGTCCTTCAGCCTGCTCATGGGGTCGCCGCCTATTCAAAGCCTGATCAAGAAGCGGAACTTCTTCGTGTCGCCGCTCATGAAGTTCTCTCTCCAGGCGAAGCTGACAAAAGAAGAGTTCGACCACTATCGAGCCGTCGTTCCCACTCCCCAATCACGCACCGGAATTGCCGAGTTTCCGATTCAGATTCGAAAGGCCAAACAATGGCTCAGCGCGCTCGAACAGCGCGTGCACTCTGTCTTGAGAGAAAAGCCCATGGTTCTCATCTGGGGCATGAAGGATCCTGCCTTCGGACGTGACGATGTCATTGCGCGTTGGCGCAAGACCTTCCCGGATGCGACCCTGATCAAGGTGGACGACGCCGGGCACTACATCCAGGAGGACGCTCCTGATCGGATCATTGAAGCAATCTCTACGACCTACGCTGGTTGACCGCTGCCGGCCGGGGATGGCAGCGTTAGCCTGACGGGATGACATCTCTCGTGAATCCGTCGAGGCGCACGCTAGGCACGCTATCGGTTGGACCTCTTGCCTATGGATGCTGGCGATTTGTGGGCATGCCGGTCGATGTTGCCAGGACCGTGTTGGAGGCGGCGCTCGACAACGGAATGAACCTGATCGACACCGCGGACGTCTATGGACTGGATTGGGGAGGGACCGGCTTTGGCCAAGCCGAGGAACTGCTCGGAGAAGTGCTCGCTTCTGATCCGTCCCTGCGCGACCGGATGGTGCTGGCGACCAAAGGCGGCATCATGCCGCCGTTGCCGTATGACTCCGGAGGCGAATACCTCGAGGTGGCCTTCGAACGCTCCTTAGAGCGACTGCAGACCGATACGATCGATCTATATCAGATCCACCGCCCCGACATGTTCACGCATCCTGCCGAATTGGCAGCCATTCTCACGTCTCTCCGGACAACGGGCAAGGTGAAAGAAGTAGGCGTGTCCAACTACACACCCGCCCAAACCCGCGCCCTGCAGGCTCACCTGGGTTTTCCGCTCGTTTCGACGCAACCGCAGTTCTCGGCATCTCACCTGGCGCCCCTTCGCGACGGGACGCTTGACCTGGCCATGGAGCTGGGTCTGGTGCCGCTGGCCTGGAGCCCGCTCGGAGGGGGAAAGCTGGCCACGGGTGAGACGGGTGAAGGGGCCCCGCGCCCGGAGCTGATCGACACGCTCGATCGCCTGGCCGGGCGGGAAGGCGTCGATCGAACAGCTATCGCGCTGGCTTTCATCCTCGCCCATCCGTCGACACCGATTGCCATCATCGGCACTCAGAAGCCCGAGAGGATCGCGTCTTCTACCCAAGCGTTGACGGTGAACCTCGACCGCAACGACGTGTACGACATCATCGAAGCGTCCGAGGGCGTGCCCCTTCCCTGAAATGCAAGGGCTTGTCGAGCGTGCCGCGGGAATGGGCGATCTTGGCGCGTTTGCTGGTCTGTTCGCGGCGTCTGACCTGGCCGATGTCGGGGAAGTGTTCATGAACGAGACAGATATCGAAGCAGGATGGTTGTCGCCCGGCTTCGTCCTCGGACGAGATACACGTCTGATGTTCCTCGATGATGCTCTGGTCGGAGCCGGCATGGTGTGGTCACAAAAGGCCTGGGGAACAGTGCATCCCGAATACCGGAAGCGTGGTCTTGGCATGCGGTTGATCGAATGGACCGAATCGGCCGCGGCCTCCAACCGGATCGGGCAGTCGTTCATCGAGACGCTGGAAGACGCCAGAGCACTTTTTGTCGAACGCGGTTATGAGCTCCTGTATTCGTCTTGGATCTTGCGGTACCGGGAAGATCGCCATGTCCCCGAGGTCGAGCCTCCGGCCGGTATCACGATTCGTCCCATGGTTATTGGCGAGGAACGCGCCGTCTATCAACTGATCGAAGATGCCTTCAACGAATGGCCGCATCGGACGCCGACCTCGTTCGAAGAGTGGAGGGCCGAAAGCATTGAGCGAAGCGACTTCGACGCCTCGCTGTTGCGGGTGGCAGTCGACAATGGTGTTGTGGTCGGTGCGGTGTTCGGTATCCACTATCCGGAGGAAGGCTGGGTCAACGAATTGGCCGTGCTTCCATCGCATCGCCGGCGCGGCATCGCCCGGGCGTTGTTGGCGAGTGTGTTCGGCGAATTCCGGTCCCGGGGTCAGGGCCTCGTCGGTCTCAACACTGATTCGCGAACCGGCGCCCTCGATGTGTACCTCGGGCTCGGCATGGAACTCGAAAGAACCTTCGTTCATTACTCCAAGAAGCTGCGGGATGGTAGCTTTCCCGTCAAACCGTGAGGAGCACTGTGTCAATTGAAGTGTCGTGGTTCGCTGCACTATGTGACGATGATTATGAGTACCTGGGAGTTCCGGATCCCAAGCTTGCCAGCTCGTTCGAGCACTGTCGCGACATCACGGTAGCCGCAGACAGGAACGGTTTCGACAACATCCTCATGCCGTCTGGCTACACGTTGGGGATCGACTCTGTTGCCTTCGCCGGCGGTGTTGCTCCATTGCTCGAACAGATGCAAATCCTTGTTGCCGTGCGCATGGGCGAGATGTGGCTTCCCCAGTTGGCCCGCCAGCTGGCGACATTGGATCAGATGATGGACGGTCGTCTCACGATCAACATCATCTCGAGCGACATTCCGGGAGAGAAGCTGGAGTCCGAGCCGCGTTATCAACGAACCCGCGAGTGGATGGAGGTGCTTCGTGCACTGCTCAACGGTGAGTCCATCGACTTCCATGGGGAGTTCGTAGATCTCGAACTGGATCCACCGCGGATCCGAACCGTATCGGGCGAATGTCCGCCGTTCTACTTCGGCGGTTTCTCGCCTGCGGCCAAAGACACTGCGGCAGAACACGCAGACGTGTTTCTGACCTGGCCGGACAAGGTTGCCGCAGTCGGGGAGCTGGTCAAGGAGATGAACGAGCGGGCGGCAGAATATGGGCGCACTCTGAAGTACGGCGTTCGAAGCCACGTGATCGTCCGCGAAACCGAGGCTGCGGCCCGGGCAGCCGCTGAGCGCTTGGTGTCCAAGCTCGATGACGGCAAGGGTGAGGAGATCCGCCAGAAGTCACTCGACACCGCCTCTGCCGGTGTGGGGCGACAGAGCGAGCTACGGGCCGAAGCCGGTGACGACTGGTTTGTCGAAGAAAACCTCTGGACCGGGGTCGGCCGGGCGCGATCCGGAGCCGGCGCGGCCATTGTCGGCGATCCGGATCAAGTCGTGGCGAAGCTGAAGGCCTACCAGGAACAGGGCGTGGAAGCGTTCATCCTCTCTGGGTATCCCCACATCGACGAGTGCAACCTCTTTGCCGAGTACGTCCTCCCCAAATTGGACCACGGCCCGCTCTACAACTGAGGGTTGTGGATCACGTCCCGAGACCTTCGCTGCTTGTCACGGCGCGGTCGCCGGCTCGCAGCCAGCACGCTGCCTGATGGTGGCTGCCGGTTGGCGCATCCATCAGCGATGGTGGCTCTACGTCGCATAGTTCTTTGCGGGCGATTGGGCACCGGGGGTGGAAGTGACAGCCTGACGGCGGATTGATGGGTGAGGGGATCTCGCCCTGGAGAATGGTGCGATTGCGCGGACGGTCGGGGTCTGGAATAGGTATCGCAGACAGCAGGGCCTGTGTGTACGGATGAAGCGGGTTCCGGTACAGGGTTTCCCGATCGGTCAGCTCAACGATTCGCCCGAGGTACATGACGGCGATGCGATCGGAAATGTGTTCCACAACTGCGAGATTGTGGGCAACGAACAACAGGGTGAGTGACAGTTCTTGCTGGATTTCCTTCAATAGGTTCAGGACCTGTGCCTGAACCGAAACGTCCAGCGCCGAAACCGGCTCGTCGGCGATGACGAGATCTGGCTTGAGAATCAGCGCACGCGCGATGCCGATCCGCTGACGCTGGCCTCCCGAGAATTCGTGCGGGTACCGGCCGACGTGGGCTTCCTTCAATCCAACGAGTTCCAGCATCTCGACGACTCGTTGGTGGCGTTCGTCTTTGTCCTTCACACCGTGGAGTTTCAGCCCCTCGGCGATGGCGTCACCGACCTGGGCGCGGGGGTCGAGTGAGCCGTATGGGTCCTGAAAAATAATCTGGACCCGGCGTCGAAACGGTCGGAGGTCTTTTCCGTGGATGTGGGTGACGTTGTCGCCATCGAACATGATGGTGCCGCTGGTCGGTTCCAACAACCGCACGAGCATGCGGCCGAGTGTTGTCTTGCCGCAACCGGATTCGCCGACCAAACCGATCGTTTCGCCCCGTTCGATATCGAGATCGACATCGGCCACCGCCTCGACTTTTCCGATCTGCCGTTGCAGAAGGCCGCCCTTGACGGGGAATTCTTTGACCAGATTCCGGACTTGGACGAGGTTCTCCGCCATCACCCCTCCTGATCCTGGTACAGCCAACAGCGAACTTTATGGCCGGGGGCGGTTTCGACGAGATCCGGCTTGGTGATGGTGCATATCTCGAGATCGTGTTCGACCCTGCTCACACAGCGCGTGGCAAACCGGCAACCCGGTTCGAGGTCGATCAGGGACGGCACCACACCGGGGATGGTGTCGAGCTTTTCCTTGATCTCGCCAAGAATGGGAATAGAACCGATCAGGCCCCTCGTGTAGGGGTGCTTTGGGTTCTTGAACAGGGTACGAACGTCGGTTTCCTCCACGATCTCGCCGGCGTACATGACCGCGACTCGATCCGCCAGTTCGGCCACCACGCCCAGGTCGTGCGTGATCAGGATCACAGCTGTGGCGGTCGACTCTTGCAACCCCCGTATCAGATCGAGAATCTGTGCCTGGATGGTGACGTCGAGTGCGGTGGTCGGCTCGTCGGCGATCAGCAATTCGGGCTCGCATGCCAGCGCCATTGCAATCATGATCCTTTGCGCCATCCCGCCAGAGAGCTCATGGGGGTAGGCCTTGGCTCTGGATTTGGGGTCGGGAATGCCAACCTTGGCCAGCATCTCGATGACCTTTTCTTCCTCGAGCTCCTCGGTCCACTCGCGGTGGAGCTCAAACACTTCCTTGATCTGCGCGCCGGCCCGATAGACCGGGTTGAGCGCGCTGGTGGGCTGTTGGAAGATCATCGAAATCCGATCGCCCCGCAGCTCGCGCAAGTCTTCTTTGTCCAACTTCGTGATGTCCTGGCCGTCAAAGAAAATCTCGCCTCCGACGATCTTGCCCGGATGGGCGACCAGTCCCATGATCGAGAACGACGTGACCGACTTGCCGCACCCCGACTCGCCGACAATCCCGAGAACCTCACCCCGGTTGACGTGAAAGTCGACGCCATCGACTGCTTTCACGACTCCATCCCGCGTATCGAAATGCGTCTCGAGTCCGCGCACGTCGAGCAGCGGTCGCCCCGGGGTCGTCGGCTCGGCCGGGTTCGGACGGGAAGCGACAACACTCATGGGAGGAGCCTCATCGAGGGGACGCTCATCGGTTGAGCGTGGGGTCGAGGGCGTCGCGCATTCCATCTCCCATCAGGTTGAAGCCCAGCACGGTCAGCATGATGGCTATGCCTGGGAAGAACACCAGGTGCGGCGAGGTGAACACCTGATTTCGCTCCCGGGCGAGCATGGATCCCCACTCGGCGTCAGGAGGTTGGGCTCCCAGCCCGAGGAAAGACAAGCCGGCCGCTTCGAGGATTGCGGTCGCGACACCGAGGGTTGCCAGCACGACCAGGGGGGTGAGCGCATTGGGAATAATGCGCTTCAACAGAATCTCCCGGGTCGAGGAGCCGAGTGCGCGTGATGCGGTCACATAGTCGTTTTCCTTGATGGCCAGCACCTGGGCGCGCATGACGCGCGCATAGCCCGGCAAGGTGACGATCGCGATGGCGAGCAGGGCGTTTCTCAAGCCAGGACCCAGAACCGCAACGATGGCGATGGCGAGCAGGAGAGAAGGAAAGCCCAGGATCACATCCATGATGCGCATGAGGATGTTGTCGATCCACCCCCCGGCGTATCCGGAGATGGCGCCAATCGTGGATCCGACTACCAGCGCCAGGGTCACGGTGAAGAATCCCAGTGTGAGGCTGACCCGCGAACCGTAGACAATGCGCGAAAACACATCGCGAACATTGCCGTCGATGCCCATGATGTGTTGGGGCGTTTCGTCGGGGCATCCCAGTACGTGGATACAGGGTGGGTCGCGGCGTCCGACATCTTCGACGCCGATGAGGATTTCGTTGGGTTCGTATGGGGCGATCAGCGGTGCGAATAGTGCGACAAGGATCAGGCCGACGACGATGAACAACCCGGTCATACCGGAGCGCCTGCCCCGGAACCGGCGTAACGCGAGTTTCCACTGGCCGACCGGCTTTTCGAACAATCGCGTGACGTCGCCCGCCTCGTCTTCCAGCAGTTCGATAGCCTTCTTGCGTGAAACGGTCATTCGAGCCTGATCCTCGGGTCGAGATACGCGTACGAGAGGTCGACGAGCAGGTTGACCACCACATAGATACCGGCAATGACGACGGTGAAGCCTTGGACCACGGCGTAATCCCGCGCCGTTATGGCTTCAAACAGGGAACGTCCCACCCCGGCCAGGTTGAATACGGTTTCGGTGAGGATGGCACCTCCCAACAGGGCACCGAGCTGAAGCCCGATGATCGTGACCACCGCCAGCATCGAATTGCGGAGTGCATGGCCCCGGACCACCGAACCCTCGCTGGCTCCTTTGGCCCTGGCGGTTCGAATGTAATCCTTGCCCATGACCTCCAGCAGAGAAGATCGAGTGATCCGGGCGATGATCGAGAGTGGGATCGTTGCAAGTGCCACAGCCGGAAGAATCATGTGCTTGACGGCGTCCCAGAAGACGTCCCATTGTCCGGTGACGAGCGAGTTGAGGATGAAATGGTTGGCCAGGTATTCGTTGAATTTCGCCCAGGTACTTCCTTCGGTCAGCTCCCATCCCCAAACGTCGTAATAGGCCATAGGAAAGACGCCAGGACTCAAACGACCCGACGGCGGTAGCACAAACGGCGTATCGCGCAGGACGAGGGCGAACAGGTAGGCCAGCATGAGGCCGAGCCAAAACACCGGCATCGATACCCCGACATTGGCGAACGCCATGGTGGCGGTGTCGACAACTGAGTTGTGACGGCGAGCCGCCAGGATTCCCAGCGGGACGCCGACCACGACCGCCAGGAAAAGCGCTGACAGTGCCAACTCCGCCGTCAACGGCAGGCGTTCGATCAGCATTTGCGTGACCGGCCGGGAAAAGCTGATCGAATCGCCGAGATTGAACGTGAACACGTTCTTGATGTATACAGCGAGTTGAATCGGCAGAGACTCGTTGAGGCCGTTGGCCTCGTTGAAGCGCTCGCAAGCAGCCTCGGTGGCCTGTTCGCCGAGAATGGCGGTGCAGGGGTCTCCGGGGATGGCCCGTACCAGAAGAAACACGACGACCACGATCCCGATGAGCACCGGGATGGCGAGAAGCGTGCGCCGGGTGATGTAGCTGATCATGGTCTGGCCTCATACGCGAGAAAGGGGAGACGCTGTGCGTCTCCCCTTTCTACTAGGTCGTCGAAACGAATCAACCTGCGTTGATCAGTCCTCCGAAGATGTAGTCGTAATACACCCACGATCCGGTGGAACCGGTATGCAGTGGGCTCGAAGCATCGAGCCCTGCCGTATAGGACATCACCACATCGTTGGCATCGAGCGCCGATCCGTCATGGAATGTGACTCCTTCGCGGAGTGAACACGTCCACACGGTCAGGTCGTCGTTCGGTGCGCACTCGCTGGCGAGTCCGGGTTCAACATCACCCTCGATCGTGTACCGATACAGGGCTTCCACGATCTGGCCGCATACCCGGAGGGACTCACCGTCGGTTTCGTCTGCACAGTACAGCGATCCCGGTTCGGCATTCTGGAAGAACACCAGGGTGTCCTTGCCGTTGTCCCACAGGTTGAACTGGATGTGTCCCCACGGAGGAGCGTGCGCTCCGTCGATCCCGGCCTGGGCAGCGACGAACGCACCCGAGTGGGATACCGGAACCATGGGTACATGCTGGCGAATCGCATTATTCGCCTGCTCGTAGAACGGAGCAGCCTCATCCGGGTCGGCGATCGAAGCAGCCGTTTCCAGCGGTCCGGCGATGTCGTCAAACGGTGCACCGAACTGCGTGATGGTCTTGCCAAAGTGACCGTCCAGGAAGTTGGTCACGTGCGGGTAGTCACCCGTCCATCCCAACAAGTGGATGCCGTCGTAGAGGCCCTGGTTGGACTCGTCGATGAATTGGCTCGACTCGACCTCTTCGATGGTCGCGTCGATATTCAGGTTCGCTTTGAGCTGAGCCTGAATGTCTGCAGCCACATCAGCCGGTGTCGGCAGATATCCGCGGTCGACCTGTCGGTACCGGATCACGGTGTCGAAACCGTCTCCCAAGCCGGCATCTTCCAGTAAGGCCTTGGCAGCGTCGACGTCAAAGTCGTACCAGGGCTCTCCGCCGCATGCATTCGTCAACGTGCACGGCGTGAAGAAGTCGGCCGTCTCTGACCCGGGTGGGTAGAACGTGTCGACAATGCGTTGGCGATCGATTCCCTGCGCAACGGCTTGTCGCACGCGCTCGTCGTCGAACGGAGGATGGGTTACGGTCAAGCCCATGTAGAAGATATTCGGCTCTGGTTTCGCGATCAACTCCAGATTCGAATCAGCTTCGATGACCGGAAGGTCGGCAACACCGGGGAAGGTGATTCCGTCGGCCGTACCTGCCTGCAACTCGAGGAGACGCGAGGCGCTCTCTGTTGCCCATTTGATGACGAGTGTGTCGTGCGTTGCTACCGGACCCCAGTAGTCGGAGTTCGTGCTCAGAACAACCGAGTCGCCTCGATTCCATGAATCGAGAGCGTACGGGCCCGTTCCGATGGGATTGTCGAGTGGTGCTCCTCCCGTCGCCTCCAAATGCTCGGCGGGTTGGATGCCGAACACGCCAAAGGCGATCTCGGCGAGGAACGCCGGATCCGGCTTGCACAGCACGAACTCGACGGTGTTCGCATCGAGGGCAGTCAGCGTATTGAGCTTGCCTCCGTAGTCGCAGCCACCAGAATCAAGGACGGCACCTTCGAAAGAGGTGCCTGGATCGGTTGCTTCGGTTGTTGTCGTTGTCTCTTCGCCTGGTGCGGCGGTTGTTGTGGTCGTTTCCTCTGCCGGGGTATCGCCGCAGGCTGCCACGAGTAGTGCCAGCGCTGCCAGGAATACCAGCAGTCTCATCGTTGACTTCACACGTCCTCCTCGAGTTATGTGATATTTCAAGCGTCGACATGACCAAAAAGGTCTCACCGACGGCTCCACCCTAGTCAAAACCGCCCGATGCGGTCCAGAGACCATGAGGTCGGTATCGTTGTCGGCCATGAACTGGACCCGTGCATCTCAAGTCGATCTTCTGGCCGAAATGGATGAAGTGGATGTGTTGGTGATCGGTGGTGGCATCGTGGGCGCCGGAACCGCACTCGACGCCGCCAGTCGCGGGCTGTCGGTGCTGCTGGTCGAGCGAACCGATTTCGCTGCCGAGACGTCGAGTCGGAGCTCGAAGCTGCTCCACGGCGGTATTCGTTATCTTCCTCAGTTTCGCTTCAAAATGGTGCGAGAAGGGCTGTTGGAACAGAAAGTCCTTGCGCACATCGCCGATTATCTGTACGAACCGCTCGAGTTCCTCCTCCCCATGTACGAGGGCCGGGGCTTCGGCGATGTGCCGAGTTGGGTGAGTGCTCAGCCCAGACTGGTATCGCCGATGTTCGGCGCAGGCCTCAAGATGTACGACACCCTCGGCGGACGCTCGGAGGAATACCAGAGCAGCAAATTGTCGGCGACCGAGATAAGCGCCCGCATCCCCAAACTCAAGACCGACGGACTCACCGGCGGGTTCTCATACTTCGACGCAAGAACCGACGACGCCCGTTTGACGGCGGTTGTGCTCAAGACCGCGGTAAGACGCCATGGCGCGGTCGCCGTGAACTGGACGGAAGCGACGGGCGTGGAAAAGAGCGGGGGCCACTTTGTCGTCGGGTTGCGAGACCGCAAGAGCGGTACCGATACCTCGGTTCGGGCGAGAAGTGTCGTCGCGGCAACCGGACCTTTTCGTCCCGTCCCGGGTGCCGGCGAGCACAAGAAACTCGTGCTTTCCAAGGGCGTGCATCTCGTAATGGACGCGGCCGAACTCGGTATCGGAAAGGAGGCTCTCGTGCTGCCCGAAACCGAGGATGGTCGGATTCTGTTCCTGATCCCATTTCGGAGTCGGCTCTGGGTCGGCACGACGGACACGCTGTATGACGGCGATCCTGATACACCCGTCGCTACTGACGAGGACGTTGAATATATCCGACGCCAGATTCGCCAGTACATGGACGTCAGCGATATGACCGTTACGACTGCGGTCGCAGGGCTGAGGGCGCTGGCGGCCGAAGAGGGCGAGGGTACGGCCGAGGCCAGCCGGGAACCGGCCGTCGTCGAGGTTCAGGACGGGTATTGGCAAGTGGCAGGCGGCAAGCTGACCGGGTATCGCCCCATGGCCCAGCGCGTCGTCGACGAGGTGGTGGATCATCTCGGTGAGCGCACGCCATCAGAAACCGATCAACTGGCCCTGGTGGGCTCCGGCGCCGATCGACAGGATGTGGTCCGAGCAGCAACCGGCGCCGGCTACAGCTACGACTACGGCAGTCTCCTGTACGACAGGTATGGGCGGGAGTCTTTTGAAATCATTGATCGAAGCCGCGCAGGCATCACTATGTGGGCAGACGGGATGGCGTCGGAAGCCGAGTTCTCGTACACGTGTGATTACGAATCGGTCGCCAGCCTTGCCGACTTCCTCATCCGACGCACGCACGTGGGTTGGTTCGTCAAAGATCATGGCCGATCCCTGGCAAGGGAAATGGCGGAAACCTCTCGGCTCGGTGAGGTTTCGGGGCTCGTAGCCGATTATGAGGAAGAACTCGCCGAGCTCGGGATCTGAGTGTGGCCGCCGAGATGCCGCCATCCACGGAGGATCGCAGGAGATGGTTGATCCCCATCCGAGGACCGAGGTTGGTACGCAGATTCGTTCAGCTGACGGCCGGGCTCGTGATCTTTGGCGTTGGGATTGGATTGATTCTGCAGTCGGATCTCGGGGCCCCGGCTTGGGACGTACTGCATACGGGTCTGGCCGAGAGATTCGGGCTGACGGTCGGGTCATGGACAGTCATCGTGTCCGGGGTAGTGCTGCTCTTGTGGATACCACTTCGCGAGCCCTATGGGATAGGGACCCTGCTGAACGGTCTCCTCATAGGGCCTGCTGTCGACGTGACGCTGGTGTTGACGGATCCTCCCGAATCCGTGGCAGCCGATCTGGCGTTTCTGGTCGGTGGGATCGTGCTCGTTGGATTCGCAACGGGCATGTATATCGGCGCCGGGCTGGGCCCAGGTCCGCGGGACGGACTCATGACCGGCATTGCCAAGCGGGGCCCTTCGATCAGGCGAGCCCGGACGATTGTCGAACTGGGCGCGTTGGTGACCGGCGTTGTTCTGGGAGGCGAGCTGGGGTGGGGGACCCTGTTGTTTGCGTTTGGTGTTGGGCCGGTTGTTCAGTTCTTTCTTCCACGCTGGACCGTGGCAGTGTGAACGATGAGCCGGTCGTCTTCCAGGATATCGACGCGGTAATTCGGGAGCTCCGTCCAGACCGTCCGGTGATGTGCCTCCACCGATCCTCGTTTCGGCAAGGCGCTGCCGAGTTTGTCGCGAAGTTCAAAGGCACCGTCCTCTACGCGGTAAAAGCGAACCCGCATCCTCTCGTAATCGACTCGATATTCGAAGGCGGCGTCAGGCATGTCGATGCGGCCTCCATCGGAGAGATCGAGCTGGTCGATCGCTTGCAGCCGGACGCCGACATCTCGTTCAACAATCCTGTCAAACCGCCGGCCGCAATCCGGCGAGCCTATGACGAGTTCGGTGTTCGCGACTTCGTCGTCGATCACCACACCGAGCTAGAGAAGGTCGATCGCGAGACAGGTCCCGGCATCACGGTGCAGGTTCGCGTCGGTCGTCGCAACGCCGACGCGGTGATCGACCTCAACACCAAGTACGGAGCCACGTTGAAGGAGGCCTCCACGTTGATCGCCCGTATTCTCGAGACCGGAGCCACCCCAGCGGTTTCGTTTCACGTCGGCTGGCAGGCGCAGGATCCGGGCGTCTTCGCTCGCCTGATCGAACGAATCGAGCAGTTGCCCGAGGCGGGTGAGCTGTCATACATAAACGTCGGCGGTGGATTTCCCAGTGTGCTGATGCCCGCCGGATTCACGCTCGACAACTATCTCGCAGCGACGGGGAATTCGGCCATTCCTCTCAGGGCTGAACCGGGCAGCGCTCTCGCCGCGGCCGGTGCGTACCTGTTGACCCGCGTGCTGCTTCGCAAAGATCGGGCCGTCTACCTCAACGATGGTATTTACGGGGGCCTCAATGAACATGTGCACTACCCCGCGCCCGGGGCGCACTTCGTGCTCGACCCGCAGGGACGACGGCGCTCCGGCCAGGAGACCCCGATGACGGTGTTCGGTCCAACCTGTGATTCGCTGGATGTGTTACCACATCGGTATTCACTTCCAGACTCGACCCGGACAGGAGATTGGATCGTATTCGAGCAGGCAGGGGCGTATTCGAATGCTCTCGCCACCAACTTCAATCATCTAGGTCGGATCGAATTCGTCGAGGTGCGAGAAACCCCCGTCTCAGTAGACAGGCGGTAGCTTGGCGGTATGGCTGCACGATGGCTGCGCGGCGATTTTCACGCCCATACCCTGCATTCCGATGGGGTGCTGACGCCCGCCGGATTCCTCGAGGCAGCCGAACGCGAAGAACTCGATTTCTTCGCCATCACGGATCACAACACCTGGACCTTCCCCGAATTCGACCAGCGCGAGCATATGACCATCATTGCCGGGGTTGAGGTGACAATGGATTACGGCCATTTCAACGTGTTCGCGGAGGATGGGGATGAGCCTGACTGGATCGCGGAGCTGCCGCAACCCTGGCCGCTTCGCAACCCGGACGCTCCGCCGGGTGGTTCTGAAGACTTGATGAATCGGATCAAGGCAAGCGGGCTGCGTTCATCGATCAACCATCCGATGCTCTATCCATGGGAATGGTTGGATCCAGCAACGTCGCTCGACGATGTTCGCTATGTGGAGGTGTGGAACGATCCCACGCATCCGGAGAATCAGGTGTGTAATCCTGCTGCGTTGGAGATGTGGTCTCGCTGGCTAAACGCGGGGAGTCGAGCGACTGCCCTCGGAGGTTCGGATTTTCATACGCCCGAGCCGGTCGATCGTGGCGATGGTTGGATTGTCAGTGGACACCGGGTTGGATTACCCCGTACCTATGTCCTGGCTGAGCACAATACGCCGAGATCCATATTCGAAGCCGTCGATGCCCGCAAGGTCTACGTCACGATGGGACCGAGCATCGAGCTGAATGTGGGGCTGGCGGACGCCACCTTCGGTGTCGGCGACGATATGGGCATTGTCGATTCGTTCGTTCTTGTCGAAGCTGTGGCTGTTGGCGAATCCCGACTCGTGGCTGAGATCGTACGCGACGGCATCGTGATCGATTCGGCGGCGGGGCGGGGGAGTGCGGGGATCGAGCACAAAGTGCCGATAGCGGCGATGGATCGAGGTTGGATCCGGATCGATGTGCGAGACGAAGCGTCGGGTCAGATCGTGGCATTTACCAACCCGGTGTTCTTTGGGGACTCGCCCGGACGTGATTTGCGATACGGGGCGTTCATCGAGGAAACCGGATGGGAGCTGGTTTCGGGGTTTGCCCGTGATCGGCGACCGCCGACGTGATCGTCAAGGCCGGGACCGTCGCATTCGACGTCCAGATGATCGTGTTCGACAAAGACGGGACCTTGATCGACCTCAACGCGGCCTGGGCTCCGGCCGCCCGGATCTGGATCGAAACGATGAGCCAGGGCGACGCGGCGGCGATGTCCGCATTGGCTGAGGGCCTCGGTGTCGGTGAAGACGGACAGCTACAGGATGGCGGATCCCTGGCGAGCGAATCGGTAGGACAGATCGCTGAGCGAACCAGAGAGGTGCTGGCATCTCACGGGGTTGACCGCGCCGCGGTCCAATCGCGTCTTGCCGCGGCGCAAGCCGGAATCGATCACATGACCATCGAGGTCAGGCCTCTCGGCATGGTTCGTTCGACGATGGAACGATTGGCGCACGCAGGGTTGATATTGACGGTTGCGTCGAGTGACAATGCCTCACAAATCCACTCCGATCTCGAAACGTTGGGCATTGCGTCCCTGGTTGCCGCAGTGGCGGCGGGCGATGGACCGTGGCCTCCGAAGCCCGATCCAGGTGGGCTGATTGCTCTGGCAGATGAGTTCGAGGTCGATCCGGCCCACATGTTGGTGGTGGGCGATTCGCTGACCGACGTGGGCGCAGCACGGAGTGCAGGAGCTGCCGGTATCGTCGGTATATCTCGACCCGACGGCACCTGCTCCATCGCACGGATGGTTGATGTGGTCATAGCCTCGATCTCCGAGCTAGAGGTTGCCGGGGGATGAAGGCCGCGATTTGCCGGGTGCACGGTGAGCCATTGACGATCGAGGATATCGAGGTTGCGCCTCCTGGCCCGGAACAGGTAAGGGTGGATGTGCATGTGTGCGCGATATGTCACAGTGATATCACCTACATCGAGGGCGGATGGGGTGGCCGCACCCCGGCGATCTATGGGCACGAAGCCGCAGGCGTGGTGGAGTCCGTGGGCGACGGGGTCACCCATGTGGAACCAGGGGATCGGGTGATCGTCGGGCTGCTCCGATCATGCGGCTCGTGTTTCCACTGTGAGATCGGCGAAGACAACCTCTGCCGCGGAGACTTTTCGGATGCGTCGCCTTTCACCGACCGGCAAGGCAGATCGATTGTGCGTGGCCTCGACACCGGGGCCTTCGCCGCCCAAACAGTTGTCCACCAATCCCAGATCGTTCTGGTGCCGTCTGACGTCCCGCTCGAATCGGCCTCACTCCTGGCGTGCGGGGTCCTCACCGGCTTCGGGGCCGTTGCCAACACTGCCGC
>JAHEJY010000188.1 GCA_024638625.1 Actinomycetes bacterium | reverse complement strand
GGCGGTTCTGACCTTGTCGGCAGGCAGCGTCCCCTCGCCCGCGATTCGAAAAGCATCGGACTCGAACATGGCGCCTTCGTAGACGGCTTCAACTTCCGTGACGATTCCGTAGGTGGTGACCTCCCCGACTTGAGGAATGGTGGTGGGGACGGCGACCAGATCGTCGAGTTGGAGGTAGGCGGCCGGATCGATGACAACTCGAAACTCGCGCGTCGAGGTGTGTTCTGAACCGATTACGCGACCGACCGGGTCGTCGCTCATGCCTACCTCCGCCGCGTCCAACAGCGAGTCCTCATCGCCGGTGTACACGGATGTGTGGTTTGACGGCAGCTTTGCCGTCCTGCATCGTCAGAACCGGTTCGACCGCTTCGTGCGCCTCCGTGCACGCACGAGAGCGATCGAGGCCTGGATCCGGGTCGAAACCATAGCCGCCCGACGTGGCGCAGGAGGCGCTCACCCCGCTCGCACAGCGTCGGCTTCTTGCCGCATCACGGCTTCGCGGAGAGCCCGATACGCCAGGTTCTGATCACCCAAATGCCGACGCAAATGTCGTTCGAGGGCGCCGATCGGTACGAGGTTCTGTGGGGCACGAGGATCGATATGCGGTTCGGAGGCCAGGGACGGCAACAGGCCCGTCACGCGGTTGGCGAGGTCGATCGAACGATCTTTTGGCAGCGAGCCCGAAACCTCACATCTGGCGATCCCTGACCACGAGTGACCACCCGTAACTTCTGCCAGTCGCACGTACCACGAGTATCTCGCAAAATCCGCAAGCGCAAACAACGGAGTCCGCTGACCATTTCCCAGGTTTTCAATGATCCCTCCAACCGGTGGCGGCAGGTAGTTGACCCGATGGCTCTTGATGAAACCGACAATCGGAAGCGACTCGAGGCCCGACACCCTGCCGTCGGAAATAACGAGGTGACCGTCTCGCGCCAGCGACGAGGCGAGAGAGGTTTCGAGTTTGCGCATTCGATCGTGCAAAGCCGGGATCAGCAACCCCGGATCCGTGGATCCCACCGCCTGGGAGCGATAGGAGAAACCGCCTCGAACGTCGGGCATGTTCGGCTGGTTGCCGCTGCCAAAGAGCGCCAAACGATCGACCCTCACGGCATCGAACTCGGCGACCGGCACCCCGGGGCGCCAGATCACGGAACCGGCGGCGACGGACCCACATAAGCCCGGGATCGGGCCGGCGCCATTTTCCAGAGTCAGCCGGGCATCGATCCGCCTCACGCCATCGACGACCGCAACCGTGTCGATACCGGCATCTGTCAGGGGCGTACCATCGATGGGTTCCCATGGACCGTCGACCTCAACGCTGATGTCGATGTCTTCGATGGTGGCCGCCAACGACTCGTCGGTGTCGGTTGAGGACCCGTACTCGGGAGACCACTGCTCGATGAACATTCGTGCCATGGTTGCGAGTGTACGTGCGGGCTATGACACGAAACTTGATTCAATCTTGCACCTGCGTAAGGTGATCGATAGAGGAGCATCACCCATGGCGACCACGATCGAAAAAAATGACAAGAAGACCATCTTCTCCTGGGCCATGTACGACTGGGCGAATTCGGCATACGCTACGACCTCCGGGGCGATCGTCGCCCCGTTCTTCACGAGCGTGATAGTTCCCGATACCGGTTACTGGGGGATGGAAGCAATAACCATTTGGAGTTATCTCGTTTCGGCCGGGGCCTTCTTCCTGTTCCTCATCATGCCGGTGCTCGGAGCGATGGCTGATTTCTCGGCGGCCAAGCGAGCTTTTCTCAGGGCGTTCGCCTTTGTGGGGGCGGTCTTCACCATGGCTATCTTCTTCGTCCCGGCGGGCGCCGTTCCGATGTTCTTGCTCGTGTTTCTCGTCAGCCAGGTCGGGTTCGTTGCCGCCAACGTCTTCTACGACGGGTTCTTGCCACAAATTACGACCGAAGACACCATCGACCGGGTGTCCTCACGGGGTTTCGCATATGGCTATATCGGCGGCGGTCTCTACGTGCTGCTGGCCTTCATCCTGATCATCCTCGCCGACGGGGGAACCATCGGCATGGATACCGAACTGGCGACCCGGATCGGAATCTTCGGTGCGGGAGTCTGGTGGGTGGCATTCACCATCTACGCGCTTCGGAATCTGCCCGAGAATGGTTCGCCCCAGCAGCTGCCTCCCGAATACGCAGGAACGTACCCGCTCGTTGCCTATTTCAAGATCGGTTTCAAACGCACCGTCGGAACTGCCAGGAAGCTCCTTGGTTTCAAGCAGATTCTTCTCTTCGTTGTGGCGTTCATGGTCTACAACGACGGAACCCAGACCGTGATCAATATCTCGGGCGCCTACGCCGAGGACACCCTCAACCTCGAGTTGCAGGAGGTGATCGTCGCGTTCCTGCTGGTGCAGTTTGTCGCCTTCGGTGGAGCGTTCGCCTTTGGAGCGATCGCCGACCGGATCAGCGCAAAAAAGGCGATCCTGTTCAATCTCGCGATATGGGTACTCCTCGGCATCGGTGCCTACTTCCTGCCCGAGGGCGAAGCTCTCCCGTTCTACGGCCTGGCGGTCGTGGTGGGTTTCGTGCTCGGCGGTGTTCAGGCCCTCAGTCGCTCCCTCTACGGCACGATGGTGCCGGAAGAAGCTTCAGCGGAGTTTTATGGCTTCTTTTCGGTCTTCTCCAAGTTCTCAGCCATTTGGGGGCCGCTGATCTTCGCCATCGTCAGCGCCCAGACTGGCTCAGGACGTCCGGCCATCCTTTCGGTGATAGCGTTCTTCATCATCGGTGGAATCCTGTTGTCCCGGGTAGATGTGGAGCAGGCGCAGGCTTCGAGAGCGGACTGGCACTTTGAGGGCGCCGACGTTCTTTGACCTGGTGCAGGTCTAGGGAGCCCGGCCGGCAATCAGGAATACCGATCCACCGTGTTCGGTGATGAATATCTCCCCGTCTGCACCTCGACCGAAAGATGTCACCCGGCCGACGTCGACAAACAATTCCCGGTCATCGTCGAGGCTCCCGTTAGGCCCAAGCCTCGCTCCCCTCACCCACCCCCCGCAATAGTCTGCGTACAGGTAGCTACCGATGAGATCCGGGAGGGCCGTACCGCGATACACCACGCCCCCCGTGACGGAACAGCCATCATCATGTCCGTACTCGAGAGCTGGGAGAACCAACCCATCGGTGTCACATGAATCGAAACACTCTGATCCCTCTAGCAACGGCCAACCGAAATTGAGGCCGACGTCGTTGCTCGACACGATCGAGATCTCCTCAACGCTGTTTTGGCCGACGTCGGCGATCAACAACAGGTCGTCGTCGAACGTGAATCTCCACGGGTTGCGGAGACCGATCGCCCATACTTCATCGCGACCTCCCGGAAATCCTCCCGCACCCACGGCTACGCCCGGATCTGATACATCGAAACGCAGCATCGCACCCAGGCTGGTTGTCGGGCTCTGACCATTTCGGAACACGTCCCCACTTCGGCCTCCGTCGCCCATGCCAGCCCACAGCATCCCTTCCGGCCCGATTTCGATTCCACCTCCGTTGTGGTTGGAGGCCGGCTGATCAATCCGGACCACGATGTCTCCTTGATCGATGGTGGGGTTCGAGTCCGGATACTCGGCGATCACGGTCGCACCATTTCCGTCCGTGTAATTCACGAACATTCGGTCTTCGAGAAAGGCAACCCCGAGCAAACCGCGTTCATTACCGACGAGAACCTCACTCGAGAGGTCCAGCACGACCGCAGACGTTTCCAGTTCACGAATTCGGCCGGTTTGTTCCGCGACAAGCATGACCCCGTCGCTGGGCCGACTACCGACCCAGATTGGTTGTTCGAAACCCTCTCCGACCAGTTCGAGGAAAGGCTCCACCGCAGGAGTTGATTCCGGCAACTCTGTGACCTCGTTCTCACCGGCCCGCGTTGTCGGTGCCGATCCTGGTGCCACCGCGCCTGGTGCCACCGCGGTCGTCGAACTCGCACCCACC
>JAHEJY010000187.1 GCA_024638625.1 Actinomycetes bacterium | reverse complement strand
CGGGAGTGATTTCTGTCGTCAACTCCGATCCCCAGGCCTTATAGCCCTTCTCGATCCGCATGACGCCCATGGCATACGTACCGAACTCGACCATCTCGTGGGGAGCGCCGGCTTCAACGATGGCGTCGTAGAGAGCTTCCATATGTTCCATGGGGTGGTGGAGCTCCCAGCCCAACTCGCCAACATAGGAAACCCGTAGCGCCGTGCACGGCACCCCGGCCACCTCGATGTGCTGTGCGGTCAGCCACCTGAAGGATTCGTTGGTCAGGTCAGCATCCGTAAGTGTGGAGAGAACGTCGCGAGATTGCGGGCCGGTCAGCGCCAGAAGGCCCAGGTCGCCAGTGACATCGGCAATCTGCACATCTTCTCCGTCCTCGATGTGGTGGCGCAGCCAGTCGAGATCGTGCTGTTGCGCGGAGATGGCCGAATTGAGGTAGAAGTTTTCCGGGCCGATGCGGGTGATCGTCATCTCACATTCGATGCCCCCGAGATCGGTCAGCATGTGGACCAGCCGGATACCCCCGTCCCTGGCCGGTAGCCGGTTTGCGGAAAGCCGGTCCAGGAGTGCCGCCGCGTCCGATCCGGTCACCCGGTACTTCGAGAATGCAGTCAGATCCGCCAACCCGACCCGTTCTCGAATGCCCCGCACTTCGGCGCCTACCGCATCGAATGCCGAGGATCGCCGAAAGGAGTAGTCCTCCGGCTCTGCGGAGAAGTACTGAACCCGCTCCCAACCATATGTCTCCTGCCACTGTGCCCCTTTGGCATCGAGTTTTTCGTGGATCGGCGTTCGCAGCATCGGGCGACCTGCATCGCGGTACTCGCCGGGCATCCTCACCTGATACATCTCGTGGTATTCGTCGATCGAGCGTGCCAGGGTGTATTCGCCCGGTGCGTACGGACCGAAGCGCCGCGGATCCATTTCCCGAACGTTGATCTCCGTTTGACCATGCACCATCCATTGAGCCAGGTACTTGCCCGCTCCTGGCCCTTGCGTGATTCCGATCGAGGCTCCGACGCACAGCCAGTAGTTCGAGAGCCCGGGCGCGGGCCCCATCAGGTAGCCCGCATCAGGGGTATGGGTGATCGGGCCACTCACCACCGTTTTGATGCCTACCCGCTCGAATGCAGGGATCCTTTGACCCGCGTACTCCAGCCACGGCATGAGCCTGTCGAGAGCAGGGGGAGTGAGATGGAATGTCAAGTCCCAATCGATACCGTCGAGTCCGTAGGGCTCCGATTCGGCCATTTCGTAGGGTCCCACAATGAGGCCATCGTGTTCCTGGCGGTAGTAGCACGATGCGCGCGGATCCCGGACGACTGGCAGTTCTGCAGTGAGAGCTGCGACCTCCGGGATCGCCTCGGTAACGAGGTACTGGTGAATCATGGACACGATCGGAATGTCGAGCCCAACCATGGCCCCCAACTGCGGACCGTAGTGCCCTGCTGCATTGACGACATGGTCGGCGATGATTCGACCCTTCTCGGTGATGATGTCCCAACGCCCGTCAGGTAGCCGGCTCATATCTGTCACGCGGTTGTGCCTGACGATCTCGGCACCCAACTGACGGGCTCCGGCCGCCATGGCATTTGTGGACGCCGAAGGATCAGACCATCCATCGTTGGGCGTGTGAAAGCCCAGTTGGATATCTTCGAGCTCCAGCAAGGGATGGAGCTCTTTGATCTCGGCCGGGGAGATCAGGTAGCTCTCGACGCCGATCTGTTCGAGCATGCCGTGGACATACTTGAACCAGTCGACCTCGTTGTCGTGGCGTGCCAGTCGCACCGCGCCGCAGCCATGCCAACCTGTGTTGAGCCCGGTCTCAGCCTCGAGGGTGTCATAGAGCTTGACGGCATAATCATGAACTTTCGCCATGTTGAGGCTCCCGATGAAGTTGGGAACGAGGCCCGCCGCGTGCCAGGTGGATCCACTGCTGAGCTCGCCCTTTTCGACGAGGACGGTGTCTGTCCAGCCTTCGTGAGCAAGGTGATAGAGGAGACCAACGCCCATCGCGCCACCGCCGATGATGACGCACTGTGCTGATTCGCGCATGCTCCTCCAATGAACTCGGCACCTGCCTCTGGCCGAGCCAGATTACCCACGACCTCGATCGTGAGAGACGGAAAGGCTCAGTGCCGAATGAGCTCCGCGACGCGAAAGGCCAGATCAATCGACTGGGTGCCGTTAAGCCGGGGATCACACGTCGTCTCGTAGCGATACTTGAGATCCGTGTGATCCAGTTCTTGGGCACCTCCCAGGCATTCGGTGACATCGTCGCCGGTCAGCTCGATATGAATCCCGCCCGGATAGGTACCGGCGGCGTCGTGAGCCGCGAAGAATCCTTTGATCTCGGTGAGCACATCTTCGAAATGCCGGGTTTTGCGGCCATCATCGGCCACGAACGTGTTGCCATGCATCGGGTCGCTCACCCATACAACCGGGTGTTCCGCGTCCCGCACGGCCTCGAGTATCGGGGGGAGGTGGTCGCCGACCTTGTCCGAGCCCATCCGCGTTATGAGTGTCAGGCGTCCTGGAATCCGCTCGGGATTGAGCCCTTCACAGATGTCCAGCACCTGCTCAGGCGATGCGCTCGGGCCGATCTTGCACCCGATCGGATTTCCGATTCCCCGCATGAATTCCATATGGGCTCCGTCGAGTTGGCGTGTTCTCTCACCGATCCAGACCATATGAGCAGAACAGTCGAACCAATCGTCGGTGAGTGAATCCCGACGCGTCAAGGCTTCTTCGTACCCGAGGATCAAGGCCTCGTGGCTGGTGTAGAAATCCACAGTTTCGAGGTCGGGGTGGGATCCTGGCGAAACGCCACAAGCGGCCATGAAGAGGAGGGCCCGATCGATCTCGGCGGCAATCTCTTCGTAACGCCGGCCGGCGGGTGAGGTTGCGACGAATTCCTGGTTCCAGGCGTGGACCTGGGATAATCCGGCATATCCGCCCTGAGTGAAGGCTCTCAAGAGATTGAGCGTGGCCGCCGCTCGATCATATGCGGTCAGCAGCCGTCCCGGGTTGGCGGTTCTCCCGTCGTGGGTGAAGTCGGGGTCGTTGACCATGGGGCCGCGGAAGGCAGGTAGTTCGATCTCATCGATGGTCTCGGTGTCCGAAGAACGGGGCTTTGCAAATTGGCCTGCGATGCGGCCGACTTTGATGACCGGCACACCTGTGGAGTAGGTCATGATGACCGACATCTGCAGAATCACCTTCAACCGATCGCGAATGGAATCGGCCGAGGCCTCGAACGATTCGGCACAGTCGCCCGCCTGCAGGAGAAACGCCTCGCCCCGGCTGACCGCGGCAAGGTGGCTCTGCAGCTGTCGTGCCTCTCCGGCAAAAATCAGCGGGGGCCGCTGTCCCAGTTCCTTCAGCACGCGCTCCATTTCACCTGCATCCGGCCAGACTGGTTGTTGACGTGCCGGAAACGCGCGCCAGCTATCGGGTTGCCAATCGCTCATGCGCATGAGTTTATGGCGAATTGGCCCCCGACACCATGAGATTTGCCGTTGGTCGGCTTGCCGAAGGCCGGATATCCCAACCACCGCGACCTCGTGTAGCTTCGATGACAATCGACAAGGAGATGAGTCTCATGCTTGCAGATTTCAATCTGGATCCGGCGCTTCCGGCCTCCGACATCAATCGGGCCAAAGCCTTCTATCGCGAAATGCTCGACCTCAAACCCATCGACGAGACCCCGGATGGGGGAGCGATGTACGAGACCGGCTCATCACGTTTTCTGGTCTATCCGTCGGCGTTTGCCGGGACCAACAAAGCCACGGCAGCCGGTTGGGAAGTGACCGATATCGACGGAATCGTTTCCGAGCTCCGGGCGAGGGGAGTCAAGTTCCAGGAGTACGAGTTCGACGAGATCAAGACGATCAACGGAATCGCAGCGCTCCCTGATGGAAACAAGGCAGCGTGGTTCGTCGACAGTGAAGACAACATCCTCTCTCTCTTCCAGCGCCCATAGCGAGGGTGCA
>JAHEJY010000053.1 GCA_024638625.1 Actinomycetes bacterium | reverse complement strand
GCGTCTTTGAGGTTGACCCAGAGACCTCCCCAGCAGAACCCGGCGTCCATATAGGCCTGGACATACCAATCCGGCATATCGGTAACCAGCTCGGCGTCGGGGTCGTTGAGAAACGGATTGAGGTGCGGATTGAGATCGACGGCGGTGCCGAACGCGTGGAAGGACACACCGTTGCGGCCCCCGGCCACCGAACGCCAACTCCATGACGACCACAGGGTTACACCGTAGGACCGGCCGATCGCCATCTCCCGTTCCAAGTTCGCGGTCGCCAATTGCAGCGCAGGGAGGATGCGTTGGTGCACCAGGGTGGTCTTCCCCCCGCTCATGGGGATCACCCACGACACCATCGAGCCCGACACCTGGGCATATGAGCGGCCGAACATATCTGCGAACGGGCCATGCATGATGAAGTCGGTCGACAGGCGCCCGGGACCATTCGCCCGCGGCGGTCGGTAGCCGACCACCCCGCAACCCTGGGATTCATTGATGTTCTGGGCCTCGGCCGCCGGCACCCCGATCGATCCGGCAACCAGGGTCGCGGCAACCAGTGCAATCGCCACATAACCAATCCGCGAGCCAACAGTGCGGGCCGGAAAACGACGCTGGGAATTAGAGATGGAAAACAAACAAGGAACCTCAACCGAAACCTCGGACGAGACTAGCGGTCGCCCGACCCGGATCCCAGACCCGGGTTACTGAGCCCCAAAGCCCGAGAGCACGGTCCACACGCTCTTGCCGAGAATCGAGAGATCAAGCCAGGGTGAGACGTGTTTGACGTAATAGAGGTCATAGGAGAGTTTTTCGATGGTCGCCACTTCATCATCGGCGTATCCGAAGCTCACCTGAGCCCATCCAGTGACGCCGGGACGCACCCTATGACGGTTCGTATAGAACGGGATCCGTTCCGCGTAGTCGTCGACGAAAAGGCGCTGCTCCGGTCGGGGACCGACGAGGCTGAGATCGCCCTTGAGAACGTTCCACAGCTGCGGCAGCTCATCAACCCGGTATTTTCGCATGATGTTGCCCATGCGCGTAAGGCGTTCGTCGCCGACGATGGTCTTGCGAGGCCCGTCCACCTCGGCATCAACGACCATGGACCGGAACTTGTAGAGGGTGAAGGACTTGCCGTACCGGCCGACTCGTTCCTGACGAAAGATCGCAGGCCCCGGTGAGTCGAGACGCACCAGGACTGCGAGAATCAACGACAACGGAACCCACACGACGGCGGTCAACGACACCAGAACCAATTCGATCGGACGTTTGAATTGCTCGTAGACACCGGTCTGCTGCCAGGGCGTCGTGAGTTCCCAACCTTCCATGAGGTGCACGATCGGGATGCGACCGGTGTGCTCTTCGTACACGTCGATGAAGCTGTCCACCGGCCGACCCGCCCGGTTGAAGGCTGAGATGAACTGGGCCGTCTCCTCTGATAGCACGGACCGCTGATCAACGGCGAGGACCGTGCCCTCCGGGTATCTGCCGGGAACGTCATAACCGCCGGGATCGAGAACGTCGAGTATGTCCGTATGGGGCGCGTTGTAGAGATCTTCGGCGAGGTCCTTCTCGGCCGTCACCAGAACCAGGGGTTGGGTCCAGGGTCGCCAGCGTTTTACCCAGCGATGGGCAATGGCCAACCCGAACCACAAGGCTGCAGTGGTCCCGAGGAATGGCCGGGAGAAATAGGCCCTCGTGCCGAGGATGGTCGCAGCCGTCGTGGCGAGAGCAAAGCCAACAACCCACACAGCCCGACCGTAGGTGGGGCGGGGAGCGGCCCTGGCGTGAGATCTCGCGGAGATGTACGTGCCGACGATCCCGCCGACAAACAGGGCCGCAAGCGACAGCCAGATGCCCGGAACCGCCAGCCAAGGCAGTGGAGTATTGAAGACGAGCATCGAGGCGACAACCACCCCAACCACCAGGGAAGCGAAGTCCGATACTGCGATGTTGATGAGAAATCGCCGACGCATTGCGGCAAGGCTAGTGAGTCTTGCGGTTCACAAACCCGACCGGCCGGAATGATCTCGGTCTAGTTGTCGAAACTTTCGACAAGGGCCACCAGGGTTCGAACCCCGAAGCCGGATCCTCCCTTTACCTGATAGTGCTCGTCCTCGGGCCATCTGGCCGGGCCGGCGATATCGAGGTGAGTCCACGGGACGTCACCGACGAACTCTTTCAAGAAGAAGGCCGCATTGATCGCCCCACCCCAGCGAGTTCCGGTGTTCTTGATGTCTGCTATGTCAGAATCAATGTTCTTCCGGTAGTAGTCGGGCATCGGCAGATGCCACACGGCTTCGCCGGCCCGGGCTGCCGCCTTTTGCACCCGGTCTATGGCGTCTTGATTGTTGCCGAACAATCCCGCGATCTTGTCGCCGAGCGCCACCTTGCAGGCACCTGTCAGGGTTGCCTGGTCCACAATGATGTCCGGCTTGGCCTCCGCCGCCAGCGCCAATGCGTCAGCCAGAACCAGACGACCCTCTGCATCGGTATTGAGAACCTCCATCGTCGTCCCGTTCCGGGCTGTCAAGACATCACCTGGTCTGGTCGCATTTCCGCCGGGCATGTTCTCGGTCAGAGGGCACACCGCGATCACGCGAACCGGTGGATCCAGTTTGCCGATGGCACTCATGGCTGCGATGACATTGGCAGCACCCGACATGTCGGTTTTCATCGTTTCCATTCCGGACGCAGGTTTCAACGAAAGACCACCAGAGTCAAAAACAATGCCCTTACCGACCAGTGCGACGGTCGCCTTGGGCCGAGCGGGCTCGTGTCGTAACACCAGCATGCGGGCCGGTTGGTGACTGCCGGCAGCCACGCCCATCAACCCTCCAAACCGTTCGTCTTTGAATTCCTTGTCCGTGTACACGCGGGTCTTGAGGCCCAACGATCGTGCCATGCGGACGGCCTGATTCGCGATCACAGCCGGGGGCTTAGCACCCGAAGGCTCGTTTTGGAGGTCGCGGGCCATGTTGACGGCTTCCGCGAGGATGACCGAACGCTTGGCTTCGGTGGCTGCGGCGCGGCCGCCACCGCCGGCGAATCGCAGGGTCCGGCTGCCGGGCTTTTCCTTCTTCGATTTGTATTTGTCGAATCGGTATTGACCGAGAAGGAACCCCTCGGCGAACGGGACGGCGCCGTTTTTCATGTGGTGGAACGTTGTAACGACGACGTCATGTCCGACACCGGCCCGTCCGGCCAGACCGCCGGCCTGTCGAATCACCTCGGCGTCGGGCTTTGTCCCTACACCCACCAGTAGCACGTGCTCGATCTTCGCATCGTCAGGAGTTGAGACGTCGAGCGTGGTCCCGGCTTCTCCTGTGAACTCGCCGCGCTTCATCGTACGATCAATCGACCGGCGTAGGGGCGAAGATAGCTTCTCGCCGCCGAGAACCAGTTTGCCTTCCGCACGAACCGGAATGACGGCTAAGCCCGCTTTGGTTGATTCCAAACCTTTACTTGAACCGACCGATGTCATCGATGCCTCTCCTTGAATCCTGGCGAGTGTACGGCGCCTAGAAAGGAAATCCAGCGATGTCGGCGACCGCGGCACGGCCGGCCACGACGGCGCCAACCGCCGTCAAGGTAGCCAGATAACTCAACCCCGTGGCTGCCATGACTCCCGTGTAGCTCGGCTCCTTGAGAGAGAACCAAACTCCCGTAATGAGCAGGACCGTGCTTACCGCCAAGGAGATGAAAGCAATCCCGGTGATGCTCGTGAGGTCAGCGCCTTGGAGCGTCAGAGCCAACGCGTCGAGCGCTGCGGCTGCACCGCCCACCGCGGCCAGTCGATGTAGCGACCACCGGGGCAGGCGGGGATCGATGAGAAACCAGTGTCCCAACATCATCTCTGACGTGATACCACCGAGAGATGCTGCGCCCAGCACGGCAAGAACAATCGGTCCATTCGTCGCAATCGCTCCAACGTGAGCGGCCCCGGCCAGGCCGAGAAGCACGGCTGCCGGCCGCGCCGGCACAACCACCGCGAGCGCGGCCAACGCAACGCCGACCCAGCCCCACAAACTCTCACCGGCGAGCGCAGCAAGAAAGCCGAAACCGACGGAAGTTCCGGCGGCCAACCAGAGGTAGCCGGTTCCAACGATTCGCCACGACACAACCACGGCGGCGGCGACCGATAGCCCGGCAGCCCACATCGCCATTACCAGTGCAGGATCAAGATTCAAGACGGCGAGCTTATACACCATCGTTCGAAGCTCGATACCGGGAAGATGTTGGAAACGCACTCCGAAGTCCGGTGTCGGATAGGGCGGGCTTCAACCGAATGCATCGAGATCAACCTCACGCAGGAGCCCCGTGACCGGGGCTCCTGCTCCTTCGTGGAAAAGCGGCGTCGGTTTACGGTGACCAGGTGTCGATCGTCAGCCCAACGATCACCGGAGCACCATCTTCGTAGTCGATCGACACGTACCAGGTGACCCAGTCGAGACCGCCGTATTCCGGGTTGTCACCGGCATCATGGACACCGATGTAGTTGAACGCCTCGAACTCGAACGGGATCGCATACTCGGCTAGCCGTCCGTTGCCCGCTTCGATCGGCTCGTTGATCGTGGTCATGGTGTCGGGATCGTCATAGGCAGACAGAAAGCTGTCGGCAACCGCCTCGGCGAACGTTCTACCCGGAATCTGTTGGAACTCGGGATCGTCCTGGGAAAGCGCATTTGACGGCCACTTATACGTGGTGGGATCGGCCAGGATGGTCGACAGGTCACTGGTCGCGAAGCGGATCGGATCACCGTGGTGAGAAACGTACAGTCCTCGTTGCGACGTCACGGGCCTGAGGTCACCGTCGGCCGCAATGATTGCCGCGAACCGATTGAGCAGATCCGACACCCTCGGGTCTGAGGCAAAGTTCGCATTCGAGACGACAGCCGCCAGAAAGCGACCGTTCACCCAGAATTGCCCCAAGGGAGTCTCGATCTGCTCCCACACCGATGATCCCGTCACCTCCTGCAGACCGGTCCGCACGACGACCACACCGGGCATCAGCATGCCGACGATCGGCGCCTGCACCGTCGGATCTTGACGGACGTTCAGGATGTCGTCCTCAGCAACCAGTGCGACCCGACTCAGTTTCCATGGTGCAAATCCAGCGATATCCGGCAGATCATTCTGGTTCCAGACCTCTGCGACCGCATCGTCCGGTCCCGGCTCGATGGGCAGGATTGTTGCATAGTCGCTGCGCCGAACGGGATCGCCGAGAACCACGCCTTCCCCCGAAAACACCTCGACCGGCATTCCATCCAGATGGAACAGCACTTCGTCAACCGTCGGGAACTGGGTGAGCGTGTACACGACCTGGGCCAGCCGACTCAGGATGTTCAACGATCCGCCCCCCACCTCGAACTCGCGCGACAAATCGACGGTTGCAAGCCCATCGTCGATCGAGAGGCCGAGGAGCAGCGTGTCTGCAGGTATCGACGTAGAAAGACCCTCGTCGCTCTCGACCGGGGTCGGGCCCTCGATCAGCGCACGGAGCGCATTCGCTCCCACGGCGGGAGTGTCAACGGCTCGCACAACCCTCCGGGCCGAAACCCCGTCGCTTACGAAGAACAACTCGACAAAAATCTGATCCACCGCATCTTCGGTATCGGTGACGTCCGGGACTCCGGTAGTGGTGGTCGCGGATGTACCGCCGGTCCCATTGGTCATGGTTGTAGTGGGAGCCTCCGTGCTCGACGTAGGAAGGGTGACCGGGCCGGCATCGCCGACAGTTCCCGTCCCGCATGCCGCAGCCAGCAGCGCGAGGCTGGTGATGATGACAATCAATCGCTTCATGATGTCCTCCTTATGTGAAGCGTCTCTACGCTTCAGATTGCGCCGGCCGGTTCTCATGAACGTCACCGCCATGTAACGATTCGGATACAGGTAGCTCGACATGGAACACGAGGCCCCCGTGGTCGCCGGCCCGGGCGCTGATCTCCCCGCCGAGGCGCCGTGCGTGCTGTTGGGCGATGGCCAAGCCCAGCCCCGACCCTCCCTGGCGAGAAGGATCGGACTTGAAAAACCGGTCGAACAGATGCGGCAGATCCTCGGCAGACACGCCCGGTCCTTCATCTGCGACCGCAATACGAAGCCATTGATCATCGACCGCAGCCGAAACCGAAACCGCGGCGCGAGGCGCATGATGACGTGCATTGTCCAGCAGGTTGCCAACCACACGTTCGAGCGACCGCTGATCAGTCCGGATCGTTCCCAGGGACGCCCCTTCGAAACGGCGGACAGTTTGAGGATGGCGGTCGGCTATCACGGCTTCGAGGAACCGTTCTACGTCGATTTCTGCGACGTCGATGCCGGAAACTCCGGCGTCCAACCGTGATACCTCCAGGAGATCCTCCACGAGCGACCGGAGCCTGCCGACGTCTGCCACCAGCATGTCCCCGACGTCGCGGTCGGATTCGGAGAGTTTGCCGAGCCGATCCTTCAGATGAGCAGCCTCGTTGACGAGTGCTGTCAACGGTGTTCGCAGCTCGTGAGACACATCGGCGGTGAACCGGCGTTCTCTGGCGTGGGCTGCGACCAGTTCGCCAATCTGACGTTCGAGCGACGCGGCCATGGTGTTGAAAGCGATGGCCATCCTGCCGAGTTCGTCATGTGTCCCGGCAGGCACTCTGACGGTCAGATCGCCCTCGGCCATCCGTGTAGCCGCATCGCCTGCAACGGCCACCGGTTTCAGAACACGGCGAGCGATGACCCCGGCCGCCAGAGCTCCCAGCGTGGTCACTCCCAAGCCAACGACCAGCAAGACACGAGCCAGCGCCGAGAGGGCGTTCGCGACGCTGTTCGCCGAATAGAAGAAATAGAAGTCGGGCCCGATTTCGGGCCGGCGGCCGCCAACGACCAGCATGGCATCCTCGTCCAGCGTCAAGAACTCGTAGCCGAACCTTCCCTGCGCCACGATGGCTCTCAGATCCGACGACAGGGCCGCATCGGCCGCCAACAGACCCAGTGACGATGCAAACTGATCGCCGTCGGCGAACTCCACGAAAACCCCGCCGGTTTCTCGCAGCAAAAAACGATCCGTCAGACGGCTGGCTTCGAGTTCCGCCCTGCCGGCTCCGGCCGGCAACTGGTCGGTGGACGCAAGAACCGTGATGTTGAATTCGGCTCTGGCCACAGAATCGTCGACGAGCTGACTGCGTAGAGAGCTGCGAACCACGACGAAAGATACGGTACCCACGATGCCGGCAGTGAGACCGATCAGAGCGATCACCGTCGCAATCAGCCTGGCACGAAAGCTCTTGAACACCTCAGCGTCCGGCCCGATAGCCGACGCCTCTGACCGTTTCGATCAACGCCGGCGTTCCTGCCTCCGGCTCGATCTTTGCCCGCAGACGCTGAACAGCCACGTCGACGAGTCGCGAATCGCCCAAATACGTGTAGCCCCACACTCTGTCGAGAAGCATCTCCCTCGTGAAGACCTGGCCCGGACGCCGCGCGAACTCGACGAGCAGACGAAACTCGATTGGCGTGAGGCTGATCTCTGCGCCATTCAACGTGACCCGGTGGCCAGGGATATCGATCCTGAGCGAGCCCAGCGTCAGACTCTCGGCAGGCTCCATGAGCTGGGCTCTGCGAAGAGCTGCCCTCACTCTGGCTACCAGAATCGGCATCTCGAAGGGTTTTACGACATAGTCATCCGCACCCGATTCGAGCCCGACCACGACATCGATGGCGTCGCCCCGCGCCGTCAGCATCACCACAGGCGTCGCCGATTCGTTGCGAATGATGCGGCACACTTCGAGTCCGTCTCGCTTGGGGAGCATGACGTCGAGCACCACGAGGTCCGGCCGGTCGTGGCGGAATCGCACGAGGGCCTCGTCCCCATCGGCGGCGGTCTCTACTGCGAAACCGGCATCCCGGAGACCCAGTCTCGTGATCTCACGTATGGAAGGATCATCTTCGACGAGCAAAATCGTGGCATCCATGAGAGAGAGTATGCCCGGAAACGCGTGAACTGGATTTCGGATGACGACGCATCCGGAAGGATCCCCACGGCGAGCCGGGTTGGGAGGTTCGGTTCCACCAGTCCTATTCCGATCTGAATCACGGATCGTGCGGACCGGCGCCGGCTTAGGCTTGACCGCAGTCGCCAACGAGCGGTAGGAGGCTTCGATGCTCGTCGTAAACACTGAAACCATTCCGGGTCATGAGATTGTCGAGATCAAAGGGCTCGTTCAGGGAAACACGATTCGAGCAAAACACCTCGGTCGCGACATCGGAGCCGGCCTCAAAAACCTCGTGGGCGGGGAACTCACCGGATACACCGAACTACTAACGGAGGCGCGGCGCCAGGCCCTGCAGCGGATGTTGGACCAGGCATCAGAGCTCGGGGCCAACGCAGTGGTGAATGTCCGTTTCACAACGTCATCGGTTGCGGCCGGTGCAGCCGAGATGTACGCATACGGCACTGCAGTCGTCGCAATCCCGAACGCATGACGGATTTCATCCTCCCGATCATCGTCGTGGCGATGCTGGTCGGGTTCGGGAGCATCGGTTGGTTAACAGAGCAAGCCCATCTCCGCCGGCTCAAAGCTGCAGAGGCCTCCCTGGCCCATATCGTCGTTACGAATCTGAAATTGCCGGCGGCCGGGATGACCGTGATTCCGGAACCATTCGTGATTGGCGAGGTGGTAATCGGGTCGGACTACCTGAAGACTGCACTCGCCAGTTTGCGGGGCATCATCGGCGGAGAGGTTCGGTCATATCAAACGCTGATGGAACGGGGCCGTCGGGAGGCCCTGGTACGAATGATGCGCGAAGCCGATGCTCGCGGAGCGAAGTCGGTGATCAACGTGCGTATCGAGCGGGCCGAGCTCGGAAGCGCCCAACTCCCTGCAGCGGAGATAATCGCCACGGGTACAGCCGTTCATTGATGGCTGACCTCGGCGAAGAACCGGCCTTGGGTGCCAGGTTCAAAGGGAAGCCGACGGAGTCGTTTGTAGGAGATGAACCCGGGCTCCCCGAATCGGCAGACGTACCGGCCTATCGGGACTTCTACCGTCAGAAGCGCAACGGAACGAAGCCGATCCACCAGAGCTTCGCGATGCTGGCGGCCATGCTGCTGTCAGGGCTAGCAGCAGTAATCGGCACGTTCATCGGCTCGCCCTTCACAACGTTTGGAGCTCTCGGATTCCTGGCGATCGTCACGATCGGCCCTGCGGTCGAAGAAGTGATGAAGATCGCAGGAGTGCTGTATCTGGCCGAACGCAGGCCCTGGCTGATACCGTCACGTTATTGGCCACTGGCCATCGCCACCCTTTCCGGCCTCGTCTTCGCCGCCATCGAAAACGTTCTCTACATCAATGTCTATTTCCCCAATGAAGGAGCAGACTTCATTGCGCTGCGGTGGACGGTCGGTCCCGCCTTACATATCACGACGGCGGTCATCTCATCAATCGGCGTTTCGCGCATGTGGGCAAGAACGGACACCGAAGGCGAACCACCCTCGATGTCGCTTGCGAGGCCTTTTCTCATTGCGGCTGCCGTGGTTCACGGGATGTACAACCTCGCCGCGGTCGTCCTCGAAGCAGCGGGTTTGATCTAACCGATCGACACGAGCTCGACGTCGAACGTCAAAGCCTGACCGGCCAACGGGTGGTTGAAGTCGATCATGGCGGCGGAGTCCGTCAGCTCCGTGATGGTGACCGGCTGCCCGGTCTGGGTAGCCAGCTGATCTCCTACCGAGACACCTTCGGGCAGTTGTTCGAGCGGAACCTCCTGGACCAGGGCCGGGTCGATTTCCCCGTATGCGTTGACGGGCTCGATCCGGACGGTTCGACTCTCGCCGACCGCGAGCCCTCTGACCGCCTCGTCAAATCCCGAAATAACCTGGCCGCTGCCGACCACGAATTGCAGTGGTTCGCGACCTTCGGACGAATCGAATTGGGTGCCATCGTCGAGTGTGCCGGTGTAATGCACGGATACGGCGTCGCCGTCGGCGGCGACTCCAGACGGAATCGTCGTCGACACTTGTCTCTCCTCAGTCGAAATCTCCGGAGCTGCGTTGCAGGCTGCCGCTGTCATCGCTATCACCACCATGACGGCGAGTTTCTTTTTCATTCAGGTCCTTCCTCCGATTTAACAGCCACGATCAACGCCATCCCGCCGAAACCGGCTTTTGGCCAACGTTCGCCGATCCATGACGCCATCCCCGTCATCCGTTCTGGCACATGGGGTGTGCGGTCCGCGAGTCTTTCTACGCTCGCCAGACCTGCCCCCAGGGGATCAACATAGGCGACTTCGAGAATTGCGAAGCCGGCAGCCGCCACAATCTGGCCGAGTTGGTTCTTTCGGTACCGGCGCAAACGACCCGTCTTCTCATCATGACTGTTGTAGAGATGGGGATGTGCCGCGCTCAAGACCACCAATGTTCCTCCCCGCTTGATGTGTGGTCGAACCGCCTCCAGCACCACTGCCTCGTCCTGGACGCGGTCGAGTACATCGATGACGATGGCACTGTCGAATCCGGCGACGGGACGGCGTTCGATCGGACGTGCGAGATCATCGACGATCGTCACACCATGTCGATTCGCCATTTCGAGGGCCAGACCCGTATGAGCGGCGCCAACCTGCAGCACCGACTCTCCGAGGTAGCGATCTACTGTTGATGCCAGCCAACCATCAGTCGTCACTCGCCGTATGGGCGAAAGTTGGGACACCGGTACAGGAGCCTCCGGGCGTTTCAAGGCATCTACCCTGCCTGCCACGTTTGGCGAATACCGGATGATGCAATAGATGGCCCTCACGCCATCCCGCCAACCGATCTTTTTGCCATCATGGGCAGTGCGGCCGTCATAGGAGATCCCGACCTCGTAGATCCGCCACCCCCCTGCTGCGATCTTGGCTGTCAGTTCCGGCTCGAGACCAAATCGGTCTTCTTCGATCTTGATCTGCTGGATGACCTCGCGCCGGAACGCCTTGTAACAAGTTTCCATGTCGGTGAGATGCAAGTTTGTGAAGGCGTTTGACAGAGACGTGAGAAATCGGTTTGCCATAGAGTGCCAGAAACGCAGCACCCGCCGTGGCCGGCCCGTGTGAAATCGCGAGCCATATACGACATCGGCCCGGTCGCCGATGAGCGGTTCCGCCAGGAGCGCATAATCAGCTGGATCGTATTCCAGGTCGGCATCCTGGATCACGACGAACGGCGCTTCTGCCTCGGCCACCCCTCTGCGTACTGCTGCCCCTTTTCCCATGTTGAAGGGTTGCTCGAACTTCCGCACACGTGGATCGGCGACTGCCCTCAGCATCTCGCGCGTGTGATCGGAAGAGCCATCGTCGATGATGAGCAACTCGGCAACGTAGGGCGAATCCAGTACACGCTTGATAATGGTCATCAGGGTGCGTTCTTCATTGAACACAGGCATGACGACAGAAAAACAGGGATATGGTTCGGACATGTCCTCACTCACGAAAGCGCGGTTCTGAAGCGTACCCGGACCCTGGCCGGCCAGAGCTCGTGTTTCGGTGTCAGTTTGCGAGCCAGCTGCTCAACCTGGCAGCAACTGCGTCCGGGGTGAAGCCAAACTCCTCCGCAAGTCGTTGATAGGGCGCCGAGGCGCCGAAATGATCGATCCCCATCGTGAGACCGTCCCGCCCTGCAAAACGATGCCAGCCGGTCACGGAACCTGCCTCGAGAGTTGCCGTGGGCAGACCTCCGAGAACCCCGTCCCGATACGACTCTGGTTGAGCATCAAATGCCTCCACACATGGCATGCTGACAACGCGAATCGAGTGGGTCTCAACGAGATCAGCGGCCGCTCTGGCAACCCACACCTCCGAGCCCGTGGCGATCAGGACGGCGTCCGAGCCATCCTGGACCACGTAGCCACCTTGGTGAACGCTGCCTTCCATCCCGGTCCGGTCAACAACCGGCAGCCCCTGGCGGGTGAGGATCAATGCAGTTGGTCCTTCTGTCCTCTGCAGCGCCAGCTCCCAGGCCTCGGCCGTTTCGCCGGTGTTGGCCGGTCGCACGACCCACAGATTCGGAATCGCGCGCAAAGAAGACAGGTGCTCAATCGGCTGGTGGGTTGGTCCGTCCTCTCCGAGAAAGATGGAGTCGTGAGTGAATACCCAGATGCTGGGGGCCTCCATCAACGCCGACAGCCGAATCGCCGGGCGCATGTAGTCGCTGAACACGAGAAATGTTGCACCGTACGGACGTAACCCGCCGTGCACCGCCATGCCGTTTACGACGGTTCCCATCGCGTGTTCGCGAATTCCGAAGTGAAAATTTCGACCTTCGGGAGTATCTGCCGTGAAGTCGCCGGCGTCCGGCAGAACGGTGTTGGTCGAAGGCGACAGATCAGCCGAACCTCCCAGCAGATTGGGCATCCTGGGAGCGATGGAGGCCAGAGATTTGCCGGACGCTTTTCGCGTCGCAACAGAAGCTCCTATCTCATACCCCAGGTCGGGAATCTCGACGCGTCCCTTTTCGAAGAACGAGGTCCAGCGTTCAGCCAGGTCGCCGTCATCGGCCAGGGCGGCGTCGCGTCGCGATTCCCACTGTTCACGCAACTCCCGCCCACGCTCGCCGACGACGCTGAACATGTCGTATGCCTCCTGGGGCACGTGGAACGGATCTTCGAAATCCCAACCCATCACCGATTTCGTCAACGCGATTTCATCAACCCCCAACGGCTCGCCGTGGGCGTGGCGGGTGTCCTGCTTGTTGGGAGAACCGGCACCGATGTGGGTATGAGCGATGATGAGCGAGGGCTGATCCAGCACACCCAGCGAGGCCCGGATTGATTCCTCGACCGCTTCGCGGTCATGCCCGTCGATTTCTTCGGTATGCCAACCCGCAGCGGCAAAACGGCGATCCACGTGGTCGGTGAAGGCGAGGTCGGTGGATCCCTCGATAGAGATCTCATTGTCGTCGTAGATGAAGGTGACGCGACCGAGGCCAAGGTGCCCGGCCAGGGAAGCGGCTTCGTACGAAACGCCTTCCATCAGATCTCCGTCAGAAACCAGCGCATACGTCCGGTGGTTGACGAGAGACTCCCCAAATACGGCCCGCATGTGCGCCTCTGCGATGGCCATGCCGATGGCCGTGCCGAAGCCCTGTCCCAGGGGTCCCGTGGTCGTTTCGATGCCAAGATGGGTTTCACGTTCCGGATGACCGGCGGTTGGAAAGCCGAATTGACGGAAGTTCTTGATGTCATCGAGTTTGAGAGGAAAACCGGAGAGGTGCAGCAGCGCGTACAGCAACATGGAAGCGTGTCCGTTTGACAGCACGAATCGATCACGATCAAACCACTCCGGATGAGACGGGTCTACCGTCAGGAACTTGGTCCAGAGAACGGTTGCGATGTCTGCCATGCCCATCGGGGCTCCGGGATGGCCACTGTTCGCGGCCTGGACTGCGTCCATCGACAGTGTCTTGATCGTGTTGACGGCAATCTGTTCCGCGTTCATGTTCTCCTTCGGATAGAACACAGGGACTTTACGACGCGACGCAACATGTAGACCACGGTCCTTGGAGTGATATTTCGCGTTCTCGACGGTTCAGAATGTGTCCCTGCCCGGCTCAGTCCGATGTAACGTAACGGCCTACTTCATCGTCAGGAGACGATCGTGGAAGTCATATGCATAACCGGTATGCATCGCAGTGGTACATCCGTGATTGCTCGTATCACGAACCTCCTCGGAATCGAGCTTGGAGAGGAGGGCGACCTTATCCCCGAAGCCGCCGATAATCCACGTGGCTATTGGGAAAATGCCTCGATTTCGGCGCTCAATCAATGGGTGCTGGAGCGGATGGGTGGCAGCTGGGATGCACCGCCGATCCTCGCCGAAGGATGGGAGCATTCGCAGTCCCTCGACGAAATCCGGGTCCACGCAATCGAAGCCATTCAGAAGGCGATGCGGGGTGCGCTGACGGCAGGATTCAAGGATCCTCGTGCTTCCCTCACGCTGCCCTTTTGGCGGACAATTGTTCCGGTTCGGACAACGGTCATGGCGTTGCGCCATCCGGCCGAGGTGGCAGCATCGCTTCGCGTGCGAAATGGAATCGATTCCGAGCGATCTTCCCAGCTCTGGTTGCGGTACGTTGTTTCGGCGTACGTGGTCGATCCCGGGCGGCTCATTGTGCCTTTCGATGATCTCCTGGGTGACCTCACGGCAGGCGTTTCCGATATTGCGAACCATCTCGGTCTGGACGCTCCCGGACCAGAAATACTCGACGAGATCAAAGCCTTCGTAGAACCGTCCCTTCGCCACCACCGTGATATTGAGATATCAGACGGACCGAATGCAAGGCTCGCCGAGGCTGTGTTCAGGTTGCTGAAAGATGAGAAGACGCGAGACAATGTTGGCCCCCTGCTCCAGGCCATCCAAGATGGATGGAACGATTCCGGGGCTATTTCGCAGAAGATGGATCAGCTCCAACAGCTGGCAAGAATCGTCGCCGATTCCCAGGAACAAAGCGCATCGTTCAGTGCCGAGTTGCGAGCATCGTTGATGAATCGAGTAGCGGAAGCTGAACGTCTTGCGGCCAGATTTCAAGACGAACTCGCCGGCGTTTCCGAAAGAGCCGCGAACATGAGACGGCGAGCGGAGTCAGCCGAGCTGAACGCATCTCAACTGGAAATCCAACTGCAGTCCACGCACGAAGCGGCGTTGACGGCCATACGCCGAGCCGAAGGTGCCGAGCAGCGACTGGCAGCTACCGAAGACGAACGTACCGGCGCCCGTCAGCTCGCAGCAGTTGAGGCGACGCGCGCCGCCGAGGCCGAGGAGCAACTCGCCCGAACCGCTACCGCTATGGATCAGATGCGGCGACGGAAGTCGGTGAGGTTGGCTTTGTTCGCCTCATCCCTCGCGAAGCCATTCCTCCGATTGTGGCACAGGCTCCGCAACTAGCTCTCCCACAGGCGACGGGGAAGACCCATCCGCCGCAACCCGTTGATTCCACATGGTGATCCGAGGAAGCTCAGGTTGCTGCGGCAGCCGCCTCCTGCGCGTGATAGGACGACCGCACCAGCGGCCCGGATTCCACATGGGAGATACCCATCGCCATGCCCGCTTTGGCGTAGCGATCAAACTCCTCCGGTTCGACGAACCGGTCAATCGGCCGATGCTTCGCCGATGGCCGGAGGTATTGGCCGATGGTCACAATATCGATGCCGACGGCCCGCATGTCGGCCAGCGTCCCGATGATCTCGTCTTCGGTCTCACCCATGCCGACGATCAGGCCCGATTTCGTAGTCATCGAAGGATCTATCCACTTGGCGCGAGCCAGCAGCGTGAGTGATCGCCCGTAGTTGGCCGCTGTTCGGATATCGCGCTGAAGACGAAGAACCGTCTCCGTGTTGTGATTGAGTATGGCCGGACGGGCTTTTAAGACCGTCTCGAGGTCATCGCGTTCCCCTTTGAAATCCGGGATGAGCACTTCGACATCGCAGTCGGGGAGGCGCCGATGGATCTCCTCGACTGTCTGGGCGAAGATCGACGAACCTCCGTCGGCAAGGTCGTCGCGATTGACCGAGGTCAGCACCGCGTGCTTGAGACCCATGCGGGCCACCGCGTCGGCGGCGCGCAGGGGTTCGAAGACATCCACTTCACCGGGTTTGCCCGTGTTCACGTCACAGAAGCTGCACGCCCTGGTGCATACGTCACCCAGCAGCATGAGCGTGGCTGTTCCTGCGCTCCAACACTCGTAAATGTTGGGACAGCCGGCTTCTTCGCAAACTGTGTTCAGGCCCTCCGAACGCATCAGCGATTTCAGCTCGTCATACGAATCGCTTTGCCTGGCCTTGACTTTCATCCAGTCCGGGCGATCCGGCTCCCCATCGAGCTTGCCGTTCAAGAGGATCGGTTCGTAGCCGCCGTTCGGTGAGAACGTCCCTGCCTCGATCCGCCGGTCGACGTCGAAGGCCTTGCCAGACCCCCGGATGAAGGCCCCTAATTGCACCTCGGGTTCTGCGTAGCCCATAGTCGTCGTGAAGTTGGGAATGAGGGTTTCGATCACTTCTTCGATGCTCACCGGCGCCGGAGTGAGATCGCTGATTCGCGTAACAGGTCGGTCGAGCCCGCACGGCCTTATGTGATCAAAGGCGGCGAGATCGGTTGCGACGTTGATCGCAAAACCGTGCATGGTGACCCCGCGTCTCACGGATATGCCGATCGCCGCAGCCTTGCC
>JAHEJY010000186.1 GCA_024638625.1 Actinomycetes bacterium | reverse complement strand
TTGGGGTTGCCAGGCGAACGCCGAAGGGCAACCGGCTCCCACGAGCGCGGTTCCTTCGACCCCGAAGCGATGCCGGTTGTCTCCTGGTTCAACGACTCGACACCTGAACTAGATGATTGGCGATTGATTGTGCGCTCCGGTGGCGAGCTGCAAACCTGGACGAGGGCCGACCTGGGGGAGTTCGATGATCGAACGACCGCCACGCTCGATTGCACGAGCGGTTGGTATGCGACCCAAGAGTGGAGCGGCGTCAGCATCGATCGGCTGCTCGGCGATGCCGTCGGAGAGAGCTTCGTGGTGACGTCGGCAACGGGCTATAGGCGACGTTATCCGATGAGCGACGCTCCCAACATGCTCCTCGCAACGGGCATCGGGGGTGACCCGCTATCACCGGGCCACGGGGCGCCCGCGCGGGCGGTGGCACCGGGGCGGAGAGGCTTCTGGTGGGTCAAATGGGTTACCGAGATCACCGTGGAGGATCGCCCCTGGTGGTGGCAATCACCCTTTCCCCTCACCTGAGCCACCGGCTTCGTCATTTGGTCGATAACTAGCATCGCCATATGGGCAACCCGCTCCGTCGTTTCTGGGAGTTTCTCCTCACCGCTGGTCGATACGAGGAGGAAACCCGGGATCAGCGAGGGCGACGGCGCATAGTCGTTGGAATCCTCTGGGTTTCAGTCCCGGGGCTGATCGGCTCGGCTCTCGGCGGCCCCGGGCCATGGCTGCAGGCAATGGGTGGCCTCAAGGCAGCAACCCACCTGGGTCTCTTGCTGGCGTTGTGGGTCATCCCGCGGCGTATCGCATGGCTGTTCTTTGGTCTTTCCATCATCGACTTGATTGCCGATCTGACGATCAGTCTGTTGCTCGGAGGCTTCTATGACTCGGGTCTGCAGATCATGTGGTCCCTGATTTCCGTGCTCGGGTTACTTGTGATTTCATCGGTCAGAGCGGCGGCCGCCTACTTTGTGATCTTCATCGCCGCGCTGCTATCCGTGGCTGGTTTGTCCTCAGCCGTGGATGCGACGTATACGCTCGAAGATCCGCAAGCCCAGGCGGCATTTGTCGTAATCGCTGTCATATTGTTCATCTTCGCCGGACTGTTCTACTTCGTCCGACAACGGGACCTCTTCCAAAAAGAATCCGACGATTTGCTGCACAACATCCTTCCCGACGAGGTCGCCAATCGCCTCAAAGTGGGCGGGAGCGAGATGATTGCGGACCACTTCAGCGAGGTGTCTGTGCTGTTCTTGGACGTTGTTGATTTCACGCCGATGTCGGCGACCATGACCCCCACCGAGCTGGTGGGACTACTCAACGAGATCTTCACCGTCATCGACGGGTTTGTCGAGGACGCCGGATTGGAGAAGATCAAGACAGTAGGTGACGAGTACATGGTTGCAGCGGGCGTGCCGTCACCGCGGGCCGACCATGCTCAGGCCACCGCCGATTTGGCGCTGCGGATTCGCGATCATCTTTCTGCTCACGAATTCTCAGATCATCGAATTACTGCGAGAACCGGCATCAATTCAGGACCTGTGGTCGCCGGCATAATCGGACGCAGTAAGTTCACCTACGACCTCTGGGGAGACGTAGTGAATACCGCCAGCCGGATGGAATCTCATGGGGAGCCGGGTTCGATCCAGATCTCAGCGGCTACCTATGAGCTCATAAAGGAAGACTTCGATTGCACCAAGCGGGGTTCGATCGAGATAAAAGGCAAGGGCTCTCTAGAGACCTGGTTTCTCAATCGGAGACACGCGCCGGCCACCGCTGGCTAGCGACTCCCGGAAATCGGACCCGCTACAGCTTGGCCGACATCCGTGGTTGGCCAAGGACCCTTTTCCGGGCGGCCGGCTACTTTGACGTTGGTTTCTTGAGTGGGATGATCCCGTTTGCCGTGGCGATGGATTTGTGACCGTCGTCCCAGAGAATTTCGTACGAGTCCTTCTGCACGTCGACGATGGTCCCCGTGGGGGCTCGCTGTCCAACCTTCTTTGTCATGCGGGTTACTTTGGCTCCCGGTCGCAACATAGGCACCTCCTGTCAGGATTGTACGTAATCGTGGCTCGCTTGCGAGGGGAGAATGGCCCTCAACGCGCGGGCCTTTGGCGTTTGCCCTCGTCGGCATCTATGCACAATACCAAGCCATATCGGCGGCGCTCAAGCCCGTTTCTCCCTGCCTCCGGCTGCACTCGATCTGGCGGGATCACCGGCAGTCGGGCCACTCTCGGTGTTATTCATGCCTTTCAGCCCTGGCGGATTGCCGACGTGCTCGGTACTGATAGCTGGCAAGTAGACGAATCGGGCCAGGAGGAGACCGGCGACTACCGAGGCTTCCGCTGTGGCGGGAGGTTGCAACGCCGGTGGAAGCGCCCGCGCCAGGGAAGGACATGCCATGAGCCACACCGTGTTTGCTTTGAGGCCGTGGGTGGCACTGCTGACCCTCGCCGCGATGGTGGGGGCTTTGCTGGCCATACCAGGTCCGACGGCCGCAGCGGTTGCCGTGGACTGTGGGAGCGGGGCGAGCTTGCAAGCTGCGATCGATGCCGCCCCTGCCGGCGAGACCATTTTGATATCTGCCGGTGTGTGCGACGAGGGCATCGACATCGATAAGGACTTGATTCTCCGCGGCGCGGGTGCGGGCGCAACCGTCATCGACGGTGCGGCTCCAAACATCGGTAGCACGGTGGATGTGTTCGAGGGCGCTGTTGTCGACATATCCGATCTAACCGTGACGGGAGGTGATTCCATTGGAGGAGGTGTTGACACGAATGGCCCGGATGTCGATGTGACCCTGACCCGCGTGAATATCACCGGGAATACCTCGGCGACGACAGGGGCTGGTGTGTGGGTGGATTTCGGCAGCGTCGTCTCCATCGTCGACAGCGCGATCGGCAACAACGCCGCCACGGACTTGGGTGGCGGAGCGAGGGTATTTGGAACCCTGAACCTCACGAACACCGACATTGTCGGGAATACAGCCGACGCCGGAGGCGGGATCAGCAACGGTGGTGGCCTCGTGCTCATCACCGGCGGCGACATCTCCGGCAATTCGGCAACCGGCCTGTCGGGTGGCGCAATTACAAACGAGCTGGGCGGCATCGCGATCACCGGAACGACGATCACCGACAACTCGGCGTCCGCGGTGGGCGGCGGGATCTTCAACGCCGATTTCGTAGGCCTGGTCAACGTGACGGTTTCGGGGAATGAAGCCGACTGGGGCGGTGGTCTCGCCAACGATTTGGGCGCCACGATGGACGTTACCGGCGGCGCAGTCGAGGACAACACCGCTCGCTTGAGCCTCGGGGGCGGGATTGTCAACTGGTCCGAAGCCGACTTGACCGTTGCAGCCACCACCTTCCGCAACAACTCTGCGACAGGCGGATTCGGCGGCGGCATCTACAACGGTGACAACGACAACATCAGCGGTGGGACTGTGGTGGTGACGGATTCGCTGTTCATTGCCAACGGAGCAGCCGGGGGAGGAGGCATCTACACCCAGGGAGGCGTGGTATCCGTGACCGGCAGCACGTTCTCGGACCACGTTGGTAGCACCGGCGGCGGTATTCGCCAAGAATCCGGCGGGACGTTTGAGATCATCGACAGCCTGTTCACTGGCAATATTGCCGGGACTGGTGGCGGGGCCATCTCGATCGACAGCGGAGTGATGACCATACGCGGAAGCACGATCGAGGGCAACGACACCGACGGCCCGGCACCCGGAGGAGGTGTCGCCGTATTCGGAGATGGCATGTTGTCGGTGGTCGACTCCGCCATAACGAACAACATGGCCGGCGAAGGCGGCGGCGGGATCTGGAACGAAGGGAATCTGACGGCCACCAACAGCACATTCAGCGGAAACAGCGTCACAGGTGAGGGAGGTGCGATCGGCAACCGCGGTTCCGCGTTGACCCTGACCCATGCGACGATCGTAGACAATTCGGCCGGGACTGCCGGTGGGGGGCTTGCCTCGGCCGGCACAGTCACCCTCGAAGCGACAATACTGGCCGGCAACACTGCCCCGCTCGCAGCTGA
>JAHEJY010000185.1 GCA_024638625.1 Actinomycetes bacterium | reverse complement strand
TCCTGGCAGATTCCTCGGACCGGCACAGTTTCGGTCCGGTGAGCGCCTCCATTCCTGCCGGAACCTACGACGTCACCTTGGCCAGCTTCGACGATCACAACAACAAGCCCGAGCAATCACAAAAACAAGAACAGTGGAGAGCCGTAACCCTGGCAGGTGGCAGCGTTTTGTGGGAATCACCGCCGATCGCCGATCTACCCGAAGGCAGTAATTACCTGACGCAGCTGGTCGCCAGTTCCGTTGTGCTCGGCGCGGACGTGACCGGCATCACAGCCCAGCATGCCCATGCCGGTATCAATCGCCCCGAATCGATCGCCCCGATCTGCATCTCGTTCATCCCGCTCACCGCATCCAACACGCCTGAGACCCCAACCCCTACGACCCCGACAACCACCACACCCGAAACCCAAACCCCCACCACACCCACGACCTCAACGACTACGACAACGACAACAACAACAACAACAACAACAACAACAATTCCTGCCACCCCGGACACTTCGCCGCCCCGCAGCGACGACGGGTCGTCGGTCGACATCGAGGTGTTGGACGAGTCAACCGGACCTGAGACACTCGCAGCGCTTCCCGATACGGGAGCACGCGAGTGGATTCTGTATCTGGCCGTTGCCGCGCTGGTGGCGGGCTATTTGTTCTTGGCCACAGCCAGCCGCCTCGAAGCCCGGGTCCGGGTGGCGGCTTTGAGACAACAGATCTCACAAATCCGGTAATACGCTTGCCGGCGTATGCGCATTCTCATCGCCGACCCTTTTCCGAAGACCGCAGTCGAGACACTCGTGTCCCGTGGTCATGACGTCGTTCACCACCCGGCGGCCTCTTCCGAGCAACTGGCGGCGGCGGTTGCGGATGTAGACGTGCTGGTCGTACGAAGCACGGTCGTCGGGGCCCAGGTATTCGATGGGAAGCGTCTCCAGACGGTGATCCGAGCCGGCGCCGGGGTAAATACCATCGATGTGGACGCCGCCCGCCGGGCAGGGGTGCGAGTCTGCAATACCCCCGGACAGAACGCCGCAGCGGTGGCCGAGCTCACCCTCGGGCTGATGTTGGCCATCGACCGAAAGATCGCAGATAACGTGATCGATCTTCGGGCAGGCAGGTGGAACAAGGCGCTTTACAGCAAGGCGATCGGCCTCAAGGGTCGCACGCTCGGAATAGTCGGGATCGGTTCGATCGGCAAAGAAGTGGCCATCAGGGCATCGGCATTCGGGATGTATGTGGCCGCATTTCACAGGCCAGGCGGCTCACCCGAGAAGGAGGCCTTCTATGACGCCTACAGGATTACTCGCTACCCGTCGGTCGAAGAACTGGCCGGAGTCTCTGACTACCTGACCATTCATGTGCCGGCCGGGCCGTCGACGGAAGGGTTGCTCGGCGAACCAATACTGAAACTCTTGAAGCCCGGATCTGTGGTTCTCAACCTCTCCAGGTCCTCGATCGTCGACGAGCCGGCTCTCATTCGAGCTCTCGACGAGCAGGATCTCTGGGCGGGGATCGACGTCTTCGCCGACGAGCCTGCCGGTTCGAGCGGTTCGATCGACAGCGCTCTCGCCCGGCATCCCCGGGTCTACGGGACCCACCATATAGGTGCATCGACGTCTCAGGCTCAAGACGCGGTATCAAACGCGGTGATAGACATCGTCGACAGTCTCGCCACCGATCAGGTCCTCTACGAGGTGACCTGACACCTACGCTTGATAGCCGACAGAAAGAACACCTATGCGAGTTCACAATTTTTGCGCAGGCCCTTGCGTGTTGCCCGAATCAATCTTGCGCGAGGCACAATCCGAATTCTTCGAACTAAGCGGCTCCGGGATGTCGTTGCTCGAAATGAGCCATCGCTCTCCGCTGTATGACGAGATTCACGAGGGAGCCCGGGCACGGAGCAAGAGCGTGTTCGAAGTTCCTGATGAGTTCGAGGTCCTGTTCATCCAGGGAGGCGCCATGTTGCAGTTCTCCATGGTGCCGATGAATTTTCTCGCCGATGACGTGTCTGGCGCGTACGTGGACTCGGGGGCATGGGCTTCGAAAGCCCTCGCCGATGCCAGGATGTACGGAGAGGCCTATGCCGCATGGGACGGATCAGACGTATCTCCCTCGCGGATGCCAGACCAGGGTGAGGTCGAAATCAGGCCAGACACCCGGTACCTTCACGTGACCTCGAACGAAACAATCGGTGGAGTCCGTATGGTCGAATGGCCCGAGGTCGATATACCACTCATCGGCGACATGTCATCGGACTACATGTCCCGCCCGATTCCCTGGGACCGCTTCGATCTCGTCTACGGGGGCGTTCAGAAGAACCTGGGCCCGGCCGGCATGGCCGTCGTCTTCGTCCGACGGTCGATCCTGGAAGAGACCAGCAAACACCTCGGCACATACCTGCGATACGACATCCACGCCGACAATCGATCACTTTTCAACACTCCCCCCGTCTTCACCATCTGGATGACAGGCAAGATGCTGAGTTGGATCGAGAGCGAGGGTGGCCTCGCGGAAATGGAACGTAGGACGAACCAGCGGGCCGCCAAGGTCTACGACGCCATCGATTCGAGCGGCGGCTATTACACGAATCCGGTGGCCGTACGGGATCGGTCATTGACCAATGTCGTCTTCAACCTTGCCAATGCCGAGCTGGAAACCCGGTTTGTCGCTCAGGCGGCCAAGAACGACCTGGTGAACCTGAAGGGCCACCGGAGCGTCGGGGGAGTTCGCGCCAGTCTCTATAACGCAATGCCGATGGCGGGTGTGGACGCCCTCGTCGCCTTCATGGATGACTTTCAGGCCGGCAACGTTTAGCCCGCTGCAACTGCCCGGCACCGCATAGCTCGTTCGAGCTGATCGGCGGACTCCCGCAACTGGCGAACCAGCATCGGCGGCCCATCGATCGTCGTGAGCATGCTGGCAACTCGATCTGTCACCTCGCGGTCGATCCGATAGCTGGGAAAGAACACGTCGTAATAACGATCCGCGTACTCGTGGCCGTGGTTGGCGAATACGGAAGGCAGGCCGTCGAAGAACTTCTCGACGTAGGGAGCAAGCAGATCGCGCTGATGGCGCCAATTGAAGCCGCGCATGGCGGCAAGGTCTCTATAGAGCGATCCATAACCGTCTCCGTGGATCTTCTCCCATGCCGCTGCTTTGGTGTCGGCGTCGGGTTGAGAAACTTCGATTGAGACCATGTTGCGCTGTCCCCGATCAGAGTGATCCCGCTCGAGCTCCGACCCGGCCCGCTCCTGCCAGCCGTCGACGCCGAACGCAGCCCACCGAATCGCGAGGCTCCATCGCATGTTCTGATCGATTGCGACTTCTGCACCGTGGCTACCGTCGAGAATGTCAGCCATGGTTGCCAGGTCATCCGGTGTCGAGGCGTTGGCAATCATCGCTCTGAGCCACAGCACCCGGTCATCTCCCGGCGGCGCGACCTCGAGGGCTCGCAAACCGGCGGATACGAATGCTGCCTGGGCAGTTTCAATGTCTCCTTCAGGTGTGAAACGGGTCGTGGCCGAGGTAGCGGTCCTTGTCATCAATCGAATGGTGTGGAGGTTCGTTTCCGTTGGGCCCTTTTGGTTGACCATCGCCAAATAATCACCGGACGAAAACTGATGGTCGCGAACCATTTCCCACAGCGTCGCCCAGGTCATCTGTCTGAGGAGCGGATCGCGGATTTCATCCACACGCGTCTTGGCAAATAACAGCGACGCGTCATCGAGGTGAACCTTCGCATAGTCGAGATCGTTGTAGTTGGGGAACACGAACAACGGGCTCCCGGTTGGAGCATCGACATCAATCGAAGCTGAAGCAATAACGGCCGGAACGGCCGCCGTTGCCAGGCCTTCGCCGGTTTCGCTCGTGAATCCGATCTCAACGGTATGAGGTCGGAGGTGGGGATATTCCTCTGGAGCGGTTTGTGTGAGGCGCCAGCCGCCTTCGTCGTGAGTCATGGCCAGGGTGTTGACGCCTGGTGTCTCGAGCCACGCCGCCGACCACGGTGCCAGATCGACGCCGCTGCCGAGCGAGACCGCATTCAGGAAATCTGCCAGGCGGGCGTTCTTGAAGGAAAAATCTCGAAAATAGGCCCTCATACCGGCTT
>JAHEJY010000184.1 GCA_024638625.1 Actinomycetes bacterium | reverse complement strand
GTGGCTTTTATCGGCCTCTGAGACGGGTGTTGACACCGGTTCTAAGCTTGGGGAACCTCAGCTAGGGAGAATGGCTTGTACGACATTGTGGTAATCGGCGGCGGACCAGGGGGGTACGCGGCGGCGCTGTACGCCCACAACTTCGGTCTGAAGGTCGCCTTGGTGGAGAAGGCGATCGTTGGCGGCGTGTGCCTCACCCGGGGCTGCATCCCTGCCAAAACATGGCTTCACGCCGCTGATGTATATCGCACCGTCAAAGAGGCCGGTCATTACGGCATCGAGTCATCCGAGCCGACCGTGAACTGGGGCCGTGCCCTCGAACGCAAGCACGAAGTGGTCAATCAGCTCGTCACAGGATTGGGCGGGCTCCTTCGTAACCGGAAGGTCGATGTCTTCAACGGCTTCGGACGCTTGGCCGGGCCAAAGAAGGTGATCGTCGCAGGCGAGCATGGCGAAGAGGAGATCGAAGCGAACAATGTTATCATTGCCACGGGTTCCGAGGCCAGATCCATCCCCGGATATGACATCGATGGCGAGCGGATCGTCACCTCGGACCATGCTCTCGATTGGCCGGAACGTCCGGAAAAGGTTGCGATCATCGGAGCCGGAGCGATCGGTTGTGAATTCGCGTCACTCCTCAGTGATTTTGGGTCGGAGGTCTGGTTGTTCGAGATGCTCGATCAGGTCGTCCCGGGCTCCGAACCCCAGGCTGCAAAAGCGCTGGAACGGGCGCTCACCGAACGCGGTGTGAACGTGCGGACCGGGACCCAGATCGGCAATCCTGTCCCGGTCCATGGACGTCTCCAGGTTCCTTTCGGCGAAGAATCTGTCGACGTGGATGTGGTTCTGGTGGCGGTTGGGCGAGCGCCCCAGACGGAGAACATCGGCCTGGACACCGTCAACGTCGGGACCGATCGTGGATATATCACGGTCGACCCTTCGACCCAGCAAACGTCCGAGCCGGGGGTGTATGCGGTGGGTGACGTCGTTGCGGGAGTTCCGCAGTTGGCCCATGCCGGCTTCGCCGAGGCGATTGCTGCTGTCACCTATATTGCAACGGGCACGAGCGCACCCGTTGATTACCGTGCGATTCCGCTCGTGGTTTACAGCCACCCCGAGCTGGCTTCAGTTGGGCTGACCGAAGCCCAGGCCAAAGAGGCCGGCTACGAGATAGAAAAGACTCGCCATCCCTTTGCAGGAGTCGGCCGTGCGATCATCATCGGTGAGAACCAGGGCATCGTAAAGATCGTGAGTGAGAAGGACGGCCCGATTCTGGGAGCAACGGTGGTCGGCCCCTCGGCCGGCGAAATGATCCACGAGCTGATGTACGCCGTTGCCTGGGAAGCGCTTCCTGCAGAGGCTGCCGCCTTCATTCACGCCCATCCGACGCTCTCCGAAGCGGTTGGTGAGACATTGCTGGGAGCGGCAGGGAGAAGCCTTCACTGAGCCGGTAAGATCGACAAGGTCGCGAAGAAAAAGGGACGAATGGCTGTAACCGTAACAATGCCGCAACTGGGAGAGACCGTGACAGAGGGCGTCGTCCTGCGTTGGGCGAAGCAGGTCGGTGACCCGGTCAGCGAAGACGAAGTCCTTCTCGAGATCTCGACGGACAAGGTCGACACCGAGATCCCTTCTCCCAGTTCGGGCGTGCTGCAGGAGATTCTGGTACAAGAGGGTGAAACCGTGGCCGTCGGTGCCGAACTGGCGATCATCGCAGATGCCGGTGCGGCTCCTGCGCAAGCGCCCGCAGCCGAAGCGCCCGCAGCCGAAGCACCGGCAGCCGAAGCGCCTGCACAACCCGCGCCGGCTTTCGAACCTGCCCCGGCAGCCGTCGCCGCGAACCCGGCCGGCGGCGGCGGTGGCACCACTGTGGAGATGCCGCAACTCGGCGAAACGGTGACCGAGGGCGTGGTTCTCAGCTGGGCCAAATCTGTCGGCGACACCGTTGCCGAGGATGAGGTGTTGTTGGAGATCTCAACCGACAAAGTAGACACGGAGATACCGTCGCCGGTTGCCGGCATTCTGCAAGAGATTCTTGTTCCGGTTGGCGAGACGGCCCAGGTGGGTATGGCACTGGCGACCATCGGCAGTGCTGCGGCTCCCGCTCAAGCCTCCGAAACCCCATCATCCCAGACGGCTGAGGTGCCACCACCACCCGCGGTTGCGCCCGCAGACCAGCACCCTGCCAACGGGCAGGCCGGATCCATGGATGGATCGGCGCGCGCCAATGTGTCACCCGTGGTCAGAAAACTGGCCAGGGAAGCGAATGTCGATCTCGAACACGTGCCCGGCACGGGAAAGAACGGTCGGATCACCCGCAAGGACGTCGAGGCATTCATCTCGTCCGGAGGTGCGGCGGAAGCAACGCCGGCCCCCACTCCCATCCCGGCGGCAGCATCGCCGGCCCCACCTCCCACCCCGGCGGCCCCGGCACCGGCAGTCGCAGCCCCGCCCCCGGCCGCAGTTCAGCCGCCCGCCACAAGCCCCGTCCCTGCCGCACCCCCGGCTCCTGCCGCAGCTCCAGCCGCTCCGGAAGGCCAACCAGCTCCCGGTGGCGAAGCGGTTGAGCCTCCCGAAGGAGTGCCGTTGCTGGCCGGTGATCGGGTAGTGGCACTGGATCGGCTCCGGCAGCGCATTGCCAAGAACATGATCTTGGCCAAGGAGACGGCTGCCCATGTATGGACCGCGGTGGAAGTGGACTACGAACTGGTCGAACAGCTGCGGCAGAGACACAAGGGCGACTTCAAGGCCCGGGAAGGTTTCTCGCTCACCTACTTGCCGTTCATTGCGAGAGCAGTTGTCGACGCGTTGGCGGCGTTCCCGGTGGTGAACAGCTCGATCTACCCGGACCAGGGCAAGGCCGTCTATCACGAAGCACGCAATATCGGTATCGCGATCGACCTGAATCAGGAAGGTCTCCTGGTCGGAACGGTGAGAAACGCCGACAGCCTCAGAATCGTGGGACTTGCCCGTGGCATCCGGGCAGTAGCCGAAAGGGCGCGCACGGGCTCGCTCGAGCCCGATGACGTTTCCGGTTCGACGTTTACGATTTCGAATCCCGGTCCTTACGGGTCATTCCTGACAGCTCCCATCATCAATGTTCCCAACACGGCGATCCTCTCAACGGACACCGTGACCAAGCGTGCAGTTGTCGCGACCGACACCGCCGGCAATGACTCGATTGCGATAAGGCATATCGGATACCTTGGTCTCACCTGGGACCACCGGGCGTTCGATGGTTCCACCGCCGTCTTGTTTCTTCAGCGGATCAAGCACAATCTCGAAACCTGGGATTGGGAGCAGGAGCTGGCCTGATGCTCCGGGTCAGGTGGTTGGGCCGGCTCGATTACGAAGAGGCCTGGGATCTCCAACGGGCGTTCTGGGAAGGACGGGTTGAGGGCCGCACCTCCGACGATTATCTCCTGCTGGTGGAACACCCACCCACGTACACGATCGGTCGCAACGGGGACGGATCCAACCTCCTCACCGAGAACCCTCCCGGAGATGTGCATTACGTCGACCGCGGGGGAGACGTCACCTATCACGGCCCCGGTCAGCTGGTCGGATATCCCATCATCCACATGCAGGAGTCCCGGGACTATGTCGGCTTTGTCCGCAGGCTCGAGCAGGCGATCGTCGCGACCCTGGACGAACTGGGAATCTCAGCCTGGACGGAGGCGGGGTTGACCGGGGTCTGGACGGACCTTGGCAAGGCTGCGGCGATCGGCATATCCGTGAGACGAGGGGTCACCATGCACGGTTTTGCAATCAACGTCGCAACCGATCTCGCCGCCTTTGATCACATAAGGCCGTGCGGGCTCGACCGACCTGTTACGCGAATCAGTGATCTCACTCCGGCGCCGGTGAGCATCGAAGAAGTGATCGAAACCCTCATTCCCAACTTCACGACGACTATGGGCTACGCAGAACCCGAGGTGCAATTAGGGGCTTTTACCCGGGGATCTGGCAAGGCCTTCGACGTCGACCGGCGGGTCGAGGCAGGGACGTTCTCACCGAACGGCGGCTACGAACCGATCCTCTTGAACGGCAAGCTCGATGGGGAGCCGGATCGCCCGGACTGGATGAAAGTCAAGGCCAGGCAAAGCGATTCGTA
>JAHEJY010000183.1 GCA_024638625.1 Actinomycetes bacterium | reverse complement strand
GGATCGAGGGATACGGCTTCTACCTGACCTACTACCAATGGCGCAAAGAGAATCCCGACACGCGCACGCCTTTCATCACCTTCGGCGGGCTCATCACGATGGTCATGTGGCAGATCGCGACTCTCGGTGTCGCGGTGGAGATTCTGACCATGCTGTTGCCATTCTCGCTAGGCCTGATCGACGGTACCGATCCTGAGCTTGGTCGCACATTCTTCTGGTTCACGGGACACCCGCTGGTGTACTTCTGGCTGCTCCCGGCATACATTTCCTGGTACGGCCTCCTGCCCAGAGAAGCGGGTGGCAAACTGTTCTCGGACTCGGCCGCCCGCCTCGCATTCTGGCTTTTTCTGTTGTTATCTATCCCGGTCGGGTTTCATCACCAGTTCGTCGACCCGGGCATTCCGAGCGGGTGGAAGGCGATTCACGCCTCCCTCACCTATGGCGTCGCCTTTCCGTCGCTGCTGACGCTCTTCACGGTCGTCGCCTCGCTCGAATATGCCGGGCGCAAACGGGGCGGAACCGGCCTGTTTGGATGGATCCGGGCACTCCCCTGGCATAAGCCGTCGGTCTCTGCCCAGTTGCTTGCCGGTATCTTGTTCATGTTTGGAGGAATCGGTGGCATCACGAATGCCAGCTACAACGTCAACCTCGTCGTACACAACACAGCTTGGATCCCGGGCCACTTTCACTTGACGGTGGCAACGGCGGCAACGCTTTCCTACATGGGCATCAGCTATTGGCTCGTGCCGTACCTCACCGGAAAGCCCCTGTGGCGTCCCAAACTCGCCGTTGCCCAGACATGGTTCTGGTTCGTCGGCATGATCATTTTTTCGAATGCCATGCACGTACTCGGCTTGCTCGGCGCACCCCGCAGGACCGACCTCAATGCGGCGCCCTATGTGCCGGACGAATGGAGTGGACACCTGCTGCGGGTGAGCATCGGCGGAGCCATCCTTCTCGTAGGTGTCATCCTGTACGTGCTCATCGTGTACAAGACCGCTCGTGGAAACGAGCAACTCCCCGCAGGAGAGGAAATCGAAGTTCCCATCGCCGAATCGATCAGTGATCCCCAACTCACCCCGGTCTGGTTGGATCGGTGGCGCCCGTGGCTCGTGGGATCGATAGCTCTGATCATCCTGGCGTACGGCCCACAACTGGTTGAACAGATCTCCACTGCCCAGTTCACGAGCCCAGGGTTCACACCCTGAAGCCAGTGGCGATCCGTTTCGTCGTCCTGATGATGGTCGGCATGGTGGTGTTTGGCTGCGGAGACACGGCGTCGGTTCCCCTGTCCGGATCCGCCGCCCAGGGAAAAGACTTGTTCAAACAGACCTCGCTTGCCGGAAACGCCGGATGTATCACCTGCCACTCTCTCACACCCGAAAAAGACCTGGTAGGTCCCTCGATGGCCGGCATCGGCTCACGGGCGGAAGAGCGCCGGGCCGGGTTGGCAGCGGCCGACTACATTCGGGAATCGATCGTTTCGCCGAACGCATTTGTGGTTCCCGGCTTCGACGACAACAAGATGCCCAAGAACTGGGACGAGGTTCTCAGCGAAGCAGAGGTCCAGGCGCTGGTGGATTACCTCCTCACGGTGACCGAATGAGGGGCGATCAGCGAGGCGGGAAGCCCTCCTCGGTGCCGAAGCCTTCGGTGCCGTCGATCGTCACGGTGCCCTGCAACGTGTTGTCTTCGATCACGTACGACCCCGTCCCGGTACGAGCGGGACCGATGCCCTCGACCACCTCCCACGTGACGTCCAGGCGCTCACCATCCAGTTCGCCGGACCCGGTACGTACGAAACCGGTCACAATCCAGGTCAACTCATACTCGGAGCCGACTTCGGAAACGGTCAAGGCGCCCGAATACTCAACGCCGAGCGGGTCGATTCCATTGACCAACCACCTGCCGGTGAAAGGATCTCCGTCGTCGTCGAGGTCAGCCGGATTTGGAGCTATGAACAAGCCGAGGACAATCGCGAACACGACCAGACCGATGCCCATGAGCACTCGCCGGGTCAGCGGAGTCAAGAAAAGGTGATCGACGACACGATTCGGGATGTTACCGAGCGGCCCGGAACCCATCGCCGGCGGTGGACGACCATTGTGAGCGTGATCGGAGTGCTTCTCATCGCCGGTTCGTTGGGATTCAAGATCTTCGAACCCGTCCAGGTGCTTCCCCGGATCCGGCTGGCCCCCGGCTTCATCATGACAGACCAACACGGTGACCAGATCACGAGCGAAGACCTCAAAGGCTCTGTGGTGCTCTATACGTTCACGTACACCAATTGTGGGGATCCCTGCCTGGCTCCGGAGCCAACCGTCGCGGAGGTGCGCGATCGGATGGGCGAGGTAGACCTCGGGGGTGTAGACATGCGTTTCGTGACCGTCTCCTTCGATCCCACCCGGGATACGCCCGGGGCCCTGGCCGGGCGGGCCGACGAGATGGGTGCCGATGGCGACGAGTGGATCTACGCCACGCCGTCGTATCAACAGGCCAAAACCGTTATTGGGGCAGGGTTCAGGGAATGGTACGAACCAGCCGCGGATGACACCTTCTCTTTCGATCCGACCCTCGTATTGGTCGATGGATGGGGGGTCGTCAGGGGTGAATACCGGTATCAGACGTTGACGAGCGATGTCGACCGGATCGTGCACCACCTCGACATTCTGGGTGAAGAGATCCGCAACAGCCATGGCGCCGCCAGCCTCGCCTACGAAGCGGCCCACCTGTTTCTGTGCTACCCATGAACTCTGTGCTGCACCCGGATAGAGGTGGCGTGATCACACGGCGGCGAACGGGAGTGGTGGTGATCATCACAGCGATTCTGGCGGCCGGTCTACTGCTTCCGAGATTGCGACCTCATACGTTCAATGGGTCCGTAATGCAATCAAACACCCCTGCGCCCTCTGCCGAACTCACCTCCGACGCCGGTCGACCTCTCAGCCTGACGGATTTTCGGGGCAAGATTGTCGTCGTCTACTTCGGCTACACATTCTGCCCCGACCTGTGCCCGACGACGCTGGCAACGCTTGACCGGGCACTTGAGCGAATGGGTGAAGAAGCCGACCAGATCCAGGTCGTCATGATCACCGTCGATCCAAGTCGGGATACACCCGAGGCCCTCGCTCGTTACCTCGACAGCTTCAACCCCGGTTTCGTCGGCATGACGGGCACACCGGAAGACGTCGCCGAAGTGGCGACGGTGTACGGCGTGTACTTCGAGGCAGACGAAGGCACGTCCGAATCCGGCTATCTGGTCAATCACACGGCCTCGCTGGTCGTCATCGACCAGCAGGGCTATCTCAAACTCGTGCTGCCGCCGCTGATCGGAGTCGATGAGCTGGTCAGCGATCTCGAGTATCTCGTCTAGGACAGATCGATACGGGCAGACGTCCGGACAATCGAGGCTTCCCCTGATCGGGAATCGACTACCAACAGCTCGGGCAGCCGATCGGGATCGTCGGGATAGCCGATGGGCGCCACGATGAATCTCCCGTCATAATCCACGTCGCCGACGACGCCATCGGATGGGCCTGTCCAGGAATCCAGCTGCCGACCGGTAGCGACTTCGACCAACGCAACGTTGCGCGGCATATGCAGTTCGGTTTCGAAGCCGACGGCAGCCAGCTCCCCATCCGGATCAAGAGCAACCGACGTATAGGTGAAGCCAGAATCTCGCGTCGAGGTGATCAGTTTGAGATCCAGGTCGTAAAACTCAACCCACAGGCTGTCACCAACGCCACTGATCACAGCGAGCGTGTCAGCCGCCGCGTCGGCCCCACCCAGAAATCCCTCCTGATCACTCGAGTCGATCACCGGTTCGACCGTCAATGAGGCAATATCGACCTCCAGCAGCCTGTCCTGGAAGTCCTCCAGCAGGTAGGCGACCTCTCGCCCTCCGAAGGTTCCGGAGCCGTGCAGAAACACGTTGTTGCGCTCGAGTCGTTCAGCTGCGAATTCCCCTGCGAGATCCTCGATGTTGATCGAATCGATGTAGTTGGAGAGCCCCCAACGATTCAGAACATCCGGGTTGCCGAATCGGGCCAACCACCAAGGAGCCCACTGGCCACTCGAACCATCGATTATCTGCGCGGCGTTATACCAGATAGCTGCAAAGCGTTC
>JAHEJY010000052.1 GCA_024638625.1 Actinomycetes bacterium | reverse complement strand
AGAGCGCAACCGGGATCTTGTTGATCGCGGGGCTTCCCGTGTCCGGCAGCTGTGTGAAGGTTGGGCCTCCGTTGTCCGCGAGCGCCAGCAGCATCGGATCGATCGGCGTGGCGTCGGTTCCTACCTGGTCACCGGTAGTGGAGTTGAAGGTACAGAAGCCGGTAAAGGGCTTGGTCCCGACGATGTTGTAGCCACCGCTGTCGATCACGCCATTGCACTCGAGGGTGAACGTCGAAGTGTTTTCGGCGAGGATCGTTCCCGTCAGCGTCGCAGTGCTTCCGGTTCCGTCGTCGGTCCAGATGCCACCGCCTGAGCTGGACGCAGCGTTCTCGGTGATGGTCGAGTTGATCACGGTCAGGTCAGCACCGTTGTTGTTGGCGATGCCACCCCCGTTGGGGCCGCTGTTTCCGGTGATCGTGGAGTTGGTAATCGTTGCCGTGCCGGTTTCCGACGGTGCTCCGCCGTTGGCAATGTTGTAAATGGCACCACCGCCGAAGCTGGTGGTGGTGTTGGCGTTAAAGGTCGACGAATCGATGGTGATGTCGCCGATGTTGTAGATCGCTCCTCCTGCCACCGGGGTCGAAACGGTTGCAGCCGAGTTCCCGGTGAACGTCGAAGCTCCTACGGTCATGCTGCCTGCGTTGTAGATCGCGCCCCCGACACCATCGTCTGTGGTATTCGAGGTGAACGTCGACAGGTCCACGCTGGAAGTGCCGAGGTTGTGGAGTGCGCCACCATCCGAGGGATCGACGCCGGAGGTGCCGGCGCTGTTGGTACCGAAGACCGCATTGTCGATGTCAGCGCTCGAGCTGGGATCGACGAACACACCGCCTGCTTCTGCAACTGCGCTGTTCGCTTCGAACGTGGTGCCGTTGGCCACCAGGGATGAAACGAATAGAAACATCGCGCCGCCCTTGTCGGTCGCCGTGTTCGAATCCACCGAGACCGATCCGAGCGTAACACTCGAGTTGGCAGCCGAGATACCGGCGCCGCTGTCGGCGGTATTCGCCGTGATGGTGGCTCCGCTCGTGATGTTGGCGGATCCGCCGTCGAGCTGGATACCGCCGCCGGCCGGTGCGTCATTGTTGGAGATGATCGCAGCCGCAATCGTGGAATCGCCGCCTGCGACATAGATACCGCCGCCGGAAACAACTGCCGAGTTTGCATCGATGATCGTGTTGCCGCTGATCGCAAGGGTGCCGTGGTCGCTGATGGCGCCACCGCTTCCGATGGTCTCGGCGACGCCGGTGGGATCGTCCGTCGCCCGGTTACCGGTGAAGGTCGTGGAGTTGAGCGTCGTCGAGGCGTCGTTGAAGAGCCCGGCGCCGTCTTTGGCGGTGTTATCTGAGACGGTGATGAGAGACAGCGACGTCGTCGAGGCGGCGCTCGACACGTAGATGCCTCCGCCATTGTCGACGGCAGCGTTGTTGCTGATCGTTCCGCCGGTCATGGTGAGGTTGGCGCCGTTGAAGATGCCGGCGCCTTCGTTGGCGGTGTTGGAATCGAACGTACCGGCGCTGATGGTGGCGGTCCCGCCGTTGTTGACACCGCCGCCTCCGAGTGCGCCGTTGCTGGAGATCGATCCGCCGCTGATCGTGAGGATTCCGATGTTTTGGATTCCGCCACCGAAGTCGGCCGTGTTACCGCTGATGTCGGTTCCGGCCAACACGGTCAGCCGTCCGGTCCCACCGTTGAGCACTCCGCCGCCCGAGCCGCCGGTTGCCGAGTTGCCGGTGATGACGACTCCATCGAGCGTCAGGTTGCCTGCGTTGTTGATACCCGCTCCTGTGGTGGATGAGCCCCCACTGATGGTGATACCGGTGAGGGTGACCGGGTTGGCACCCACGCCGACGGTGATGACCGACGCTGTTCCGGTGCCGGTGATGGCACCGCTACCGGCGGTTCCATCGATGTTGAGCGGGTAGACCATCGAGATATCTTCGGTGCAGGTGCCGGAGAGCAGAATGGTGTCGCCTGAGGCAGCCCCGGGAGGTAGTGGTGGCATGGCGGCCGGGTCACCGCTGATGAACAATTGCAGCGTTGGATACATCGGGGGAGGTGTGTCACAATCGTAAGCAACGTCTGCGGCCCGGGCCGGGGCGGCGATGACCAGAAGTGACGCAGTGAGCGCTAGCGCGGTCAAGAGTGATAGCCAGCGATGTTGAGTCAGACGTGTCGTCATGAAACTTCCTTTTGTTATGGCGTTGTTATGGCGTGTTTGTTAAGGCGTGTGTTGGCGGCGTTCGCCGCGGTGAGACTTGATGAGTCTGTGCATGGTCCCTCAAGTCGATTACCCGCTCATCAGATTACGTCGATCGACCCTGACTTAGGTGGGTCTTTCGCCCTCTTTTTTGGTGGATTCGGCGCGAGAAACTCCGGGTCCTACCTACGGCCTCCGACCTAACCTGGCTCCATGATGTTCCGGAGATGGGCCTGGTCGGTCGTGGGTTTGGCGTTTCCTGTCATAGCGTGGGGAGCCGTGGTGCGAGCGACCGGATCCGGGGCCGGATGCGGGAACACCTGGCCGACCTGCGACGGAGCATTGCTCCCCCTGGCTCGGTCGACCGAACAACTCATCGAGTTCTCGCATCGGCTCACGAGCGCCCTGTTCGGTCTGCTCGTGATCGGCCTCGTGGTCGCCGCCCGTCGCGCATACGGAGCAGGCCATCGAGTCCGGCGGCTGGCGTGGCTCACGCTGGGACTCACCGGCCTGGAGGGCCTGCTCGGAGCCGGGTTGGTGCGTTTTGAGCAGGTGGCCGACAACGCTGAGCTATCGCGCGCATTTTGGATCTCCGGACACCTGGTGAACACCATGCTGCTCCTGGCGGCAGCATTTGCCACAGCCTGGGCTGCCAGTCACCCCGATCGGAGGTTGGATCGCATCGCCGGATCTCTCCTCGGCGGAGCGGCAGCATTGTTGCTGGTCGGGATGAGCGGTGCAATCACCGCTCTTGGTGACACGCTGTTTCCTGCCACCTCATTCCTCGATGGACTCGGCCGTGAGTTGTCGGTAACCGCGAACCTGTTTGAGCGACTTCGGGTCGCTCATCCGATCCTTGCAGTCGGGACCGGTGTCCTCATCGTGATCCTGGTTCGAAAACGCGGTAGAGCCACCGCCGGAAGCGGGCGAGATCTCGTTCTGATCATCGGCTTGCAGTTGTTGCTGGGCGTTGTGAATGTGCTCTTGGCGGCTCCCATTTGGATGCAGATTGTCCACTTGCTCGTGGCGGATCTGGTATGGCTGGCGTATCTGAGGTTTGTGGTCGAGGAAGCAACGATCCCGGCAGTGACGTTATCGATGTCACCATCAGCCGGGATGACAGAGCAATGACAGGCGTTACGACGCTGGTGCGCGGATGATCGGACCTCTCGCGAGCGATCGGGCAACCGGAAGAGCTGCCGGACGTACTCTCGCCGCTCTCGTGCAACTGACCAAGCCGCGCATCATTGAGCTCCTACTCGTTACCACGGTTCCCGCGATGATGCTGGCTGCCCGCGGTTGGCCCGGCTCGTGGCTGGTCGTCGGGACGCTGGTGGGCGGCACGATGTCGGCTGGAGGCGCCAACGCTCTCAATAATTACCTGGACCGGGACGTCGACATGCTCATGCGACGGACTTCGCGCCGTCCTTTGCCGACAGAGTCGGTGTCGCCCGGGGTGGCATTGTCGGTGGGTCTTGGTTTGGGAGCGGCCGGATTCTTCGTGTTGTGGGCGACGTCAAACGTATTGGCTGCATCGCTTTCGACCGGGGCGCTGTTGTTTTACGTCTTCGTATATACGCTCATGCTCAAGCGGCGTACCGTGCAAAACATCGTGATCGGCGGGGCTGCGGGCGCGGCGCCTGCCCTGGTTGGGTGGGCAGCGGTCACGGGGTCGTTGTCGGTGGGCGCCTGGGTGTTGTTCGCCATCGTGTTCATGTGGACTCCTCCGCATTTCTGGGCTTTGGCTCTCAAATACAAGGATGATTACGCGGCAGCAGGCATCCCCATGCTGCCGGTCGAGCGTGGTGAAACAGCAACCCTCGAGGCCATTGTCCGATATACGATCGGGATGATTCTGGTTTCCTTTGCCCTGGTTCTTGATGATGCAATCGGAGTCCTCTATATGGTCTTGGCGGCGGCGCTCGGCGCCTGGTTTCTCATGGAGGTGTTTCGCCTCAGAAGCGATCCGGAACGGTCGATGGTCGTATTTGCTCGCTCGAACCTCTATTTGACGCTGTTGTTCGGGGCGGTCGCCCTGGACGCGGTGGTCGGCTGAGCCCACAACTCTCGGCCGGCGCTCAAGGGCTCGCCGCAACGTTCCGAAGAATCAGAATGCACGCCTCGACGTGGCGCGCCGGGCGCCGGCTTCTCATCGTGACCATTGGTGTCGTGATGTTGCTGGCTCTGGGCGCGTCCTCATCCTTCGCCCAGACCGCCGGGCCAAATATCAGCGAGAGCGCTCTTTACGAGGTCGATGCTGAAACCGGTGTTATTCACGTTGAGCGTGAGTTCCGCTTTGATCGGGCCGGATCGCTCGGTTCCTTCCGCGTTCCCGTGGACGCTTCCAGTGAAAACGTCACAGTTAAGAGCGATAATCGAACAACTGCTCTCTCCGTTTCCGGAGAGGCGGGGTTCACGTATGTCACGTTGCCGTCGTCGACCACCAATGGGCTGGCGTTATTGACCTACGACATCGTCGGCAATCCCAACCGGTCTGAAAGCCCTGCCAGAGTGAACCCGGCGCTTTCGGCGTGGGAGATCACGGTGCTCGGCAGTCCGGGTAACTCCAGTGTCGAGGTGCACGTCCCGAAGCCGTACCGGCCAGAGTGGGCCGGAACCAACTCGGTCGCCTACCACGACAAATCCGACCACGTGGAGATCACCATATCCCGCATCAATAATCCGACGGACTTCGTGTTGGCCGTGGCCGCACGGGATGATCGGAAACTGGCCGTTCGGGAATTCGATATCGACGGCCACTTTGTGCGACTCCACTATTGGCCAGGCGATGAAGAGTGGGCTGATTTCGTTGAAGACAATGCGCGCCTTGCGCTGCCGGTTCTCCAGGAGCGGATTGATCGGCCGTGGCCCGAGGTGGACACCCTGGATATCATCGAATCCCCCCGCCCGTATCTCATCGGCTACGGGGGCTGGTACGCCATCAACCTCGGTGAGATAGAAGTAGGCGAGCTCCTCCTGACGTCGACCTTGATTCATGAGCTTTCCCATGCCTGGTTCAACGACTCGTTGTTTCAGGAACGCTTCATTACCGAGGGTCTCGCCGATACATTCGCGCGGCAAGCGGCTCTGGCGCTCCTGGAGACGGATCTTTCACCGGAAGTCAGAGAGGCCATGGAAGAGACCCTGGAGGAACCGGAAGAACCTGACCTGGATTCCACCGCGGCGAGGGCGCTACTTGATTGGAGCACCAGCTCTTTTGGATCGTTTGAAGCTGAACGGTACGGCTACGGGACCTCGTTCTATGTCGTGAACGAGCTCTACGAAGAGATCGGACAGGAGGCTTTTGCCGACATGCTCGTAGCCGCAGATCTCGATTACACCGCTTATCCGGCATCGGATCCGACCGAGGTCGTCTATGTCGCCGCCAACTGGAAGCGATTCTTCGATCTCGCTGACCGGATCGGCGGCTCTGACCGGGTCGATGATCTTTTTCGAACCTATGTGCTTCGCGATGAAGACACCGAGCTGTTCGAGGCAAGAGCCGCCGCAATCGAGGCGTACGAAGACTTTGCCGACCGGTCCAAGCCCTACGAGGTGCCCATCAATGTGCGTGATGCGTTGAATGCGTGGGCGTTCGAAGCGGCTCTCATTCGCATCGAGAATGCCGAGGCTGCATTGGCCGACCTGCTGGCGCTGGATGCGCGAGCCGCTGCGAGCAACTTCACCCTCCCGGTCGATCTCACGGGCGAGTACCACGCGGGTGATTTCGATCAGATTGCCCCGACGCTGGAGACGTACACCCGTGCGCTGGACCGGCTCGACCAAATTGAGCCACTCCGGGATCGTCCACTGTCGTGGCTCGAGACCACGGGGCTCGGCGACGGTGATACCAACTATTTCTTCGATCTCGCATGGGCGCGGATCAACAGTGACAATCCAGAGGGTGCCATGGAAGCCGCCGACATGGCGGTTGAGCAGTACGCAGGCCTGCGGAGCGATGGTCTCCGGATCGTGGGCGTGCGGGTACTGGTCGCAGTCGTTCTCATCGTTCTCTTTGCCTTCGCCGTCCGCGTCGGAATCGGGATCGCCCGACGTCGGAGCACTCCGACTCTCAGGCTCGACGCTCTCTCCGGAGACGCAGACGACGAGATCGACCGGGTCGCATAGCTGCCGGCCCCATGCACCGGCACGGGGCGGTCTCGCTAAAGTCACTCCACATCACTCGAGCATCCGGATCAACGTCGCAGCGACGCACCGGCCGGCTGCATTCCAACCACGGAACGATCCGACCAACGTCGCCGACAGCAAAGCAGCATTACGCAGAATCTGAGATGACTGATATCAACGAAGAGACACCCCGGGAAATGTCGTTGATCCGTGAGCTTCGGCGTGGCATCGATGATATCGATCGTGAGATAGTGGATCTCCTGGCCAAGCGGATTGAGCTTGCGGTCGAGATCGGACGACTCAAACTCGAGCAAGGGGTCGATCTGCGATCTCACGATCGCGAGCAAGGCCTTCTGAGCGTCGTGAGAAACGAGGCCGACCGTCTCGGCCTCGACGTCGATCTCGTGAGTGGATGGTTTGAGCGAATCCTGGAGTATTCGCGTGCCAGGCAGGCCGATGCACTGGACCTGCCGTGATCACGTTCCTGTCTGATTTCGGGCTCGACGATGAATTCGTGGGAGTGGTGCACGGCGTGATTGCGCGCATAGCGCCCGAGGTCCGGGTACTCGATCTCACCCACAACATTGCTCCCGGAGATGTGCGGGCAGGAGCTCTGGCTCTCCTCCGTGCAGTGCAATACCTACCTGAAGGCGTTGCACTGGCCGTGGTCGATCCTGGCGTCGGAACCGATCGAAGGCCGATCGCAATCGAGAGTGATTGGGGTTACTTCGTCGGGCCGGACAACGGTCTGTTGGCGCCGGCTGTAGCCATGGTCGGCGGTGCCACCAACGTCGTTGCGCTCGAGGATCCGCGGTTCATTCTGCCTGCGGCCGGAGCGAGTTTCGACGGGCGGGACAGGTTCGGTCCTGCCGCGGCGGTGCTTGCGTCCGGCCAAGCCCAGATTGACGACCTGGGACCGCACGTCGAAGGTGGCGGCCTGACCCCGATGCTTCTACCCCTCCCCGAGGCCGAAGGTGACGGGGTTCGCGGCGAGGTGTGGTGGATTGACCGTTTCGGCAACGCCCAGACCAATCTGGGCCCCGATGACCTCGAAACCCTCGACCTGGGTCCCGGATCCATCGTTGAGGTCGATGTAGGTGCTACCTCCTACGAAATACCCTGGGTCGTTGCCTACGGAGATGTAGACCAGGGCGAATTGCTCTTGCACGTCGATTCTCACGGGCTGATCGCGCTGGCAGTGCGTGAGGGAAGGGCAGCGGACAGACTCCAGCTGGCCGGAAAGACCCAGGTTGTGGTTCGCAGGCCTAAAGCGACATCACCTTGATCGTGCCTGCAACGAGAATCAAGAGCAGGAGAGCCACAATGACGAATGTGGTTGTGCTGCGCATGGAGGGACAGTAGCCGTGAGTACCGTGCCGCTGGGAATCGAATTCATCACGAGGCAGGGATGCACGATATGCGAGGAGGCGCTCGAGACCGTGCACGGGATTGCAGAGCGCCTGGGAGTGCCGGTCCACATTCGGGATGTGGACGAAGAACCTGGTCTGGCGGACTTTTCCGAGCGCGTGCCAGTTGTGCTTTCGGCCTCTGGCCAGGTCTTGGCCGAGGGCGAAATCTCTGGTATGGGTCTCTGGTTTCGTCTTGCGATGGGACGTTTGACGGGTTTTTAGCCGGCGGTCGGCTAGTACGCTTCCGCCGGTGCAATCGATTCCCGCTGCGACTGTCGCAAGACTTCCCGTGTACTTGCGGTGTCTCAACGATTTACCGTCCGAGAAGACCACGATCTCATCCGATGAGCTTGCCGACCTGGCGCGGGTGAACTCGGCCAAACTTCGCAAGGATCTCTCCTACCTCGGCTCGTACGGAACCCGGGGCGTCGGTTACGACGTCGATCATTTGCGGGCTCAGATCGGACTGGAGCTGGGCTTGGCCAGGACTTGGCGGGTTGCCATCGTCGGGACCGGCAACCTGGGAAGGGCCCTGGCCGGATACAAGGGATTCACCGATCGGGGGTTTGACATCGAGGGTTTGTTTGATGATGACCCGAAGAAGATCGGCAAGAAGATCGTCGGGCGAACCATCGAGCCACTCGCCGACCTGGATTCGGCAGTGGCCGAACGCAAGATTTCGATCGGTCTCATCGCCACACCCGCAGCAGCAGCCCAGGAGGTGGCTGATCGTCTCGTCGCTGCCGGCGTGAGCTCGATCCTGAATTTCGCACCGATTGTTCTGTCTGTTCCCGACGGGATCGAAGTCCGAAGGGTCGACTTGTCAGTCGAATTGCAGATCCTCAGCCACTACATGCAGCGCCAGCTCTTACCCCGCGATATGGCGAATTGACCGGCGTCTGCTAGTCGCCCTCGGACGTTTCCAAGCGGTGGAGTGATACCGTGAACATGGCGAACAGCAGGAGCGATACGAGAAAGAAAGCCGTCGGGATGATCCGGATCTCGAATGCGTTCAATCCCTCGATCTCACGCGGTCGCGGACCCCGGGGTGCATACATGATGAACAGCAGGCTGTTCAACGCTGTCCATCCGAATAAGCCGACGCCCGCCACGCGGAATCCGAGCTTCTTCCCGAGGTTGGTATAGAGGAGCAGGTACACCGAGCCGTAGAAGACGAGGATCGATCCGATGGATACGAACAGTCCTCGAAACAGCAGGCTTTCCGGGAGCGTGATGTCGATCATCTACAACCCTCGCTCATACTCGACGATCAATCGTATATCTTCTTCGGTCAGCACGGCTCCAAAGCCCGGCATCCACCCGCGACCGATACCGTTCGTCCCGTAGCCGATTCCGTTTTCAGAACCGTTGATGATGAAATCGACGTGTTCGTCTACGTCGGGGAATTGCACGATGGTCCTGCCATCTCGCAGAGACGGTCCGAGGGCACCTGATCCCGGCTCCACCGTGAAGGGCAATCCGGCCGACCATCCCGACGTGTGGCATCGGGCGCAATAGGCCGAATAGAGACCGTAGCCACGGCTCGCCGCCTCGATGTCGCCCTCGAAGGATCTCTCTGCGATCGCTTCGAAGTCCACCTGATATTTTGCAGCGGCCTGGTTGTCGAGGAGTGCCGCCATGCCCGCCTCGGCTCCGGCCAGGATCGACTCCTGGTTGGCCGCAACCGGTGCGACGGCGCCGAGCTCTGCACGCAGGGCGGCTGCTACGTTTCGGGCCGTTTGCAGATCCCTGGTGGGCTCGCCGAGCGAGTTGAGCTCACTGAAGCTGTTGTTCGGATCGAGTTCGACGCGAATACTGGTTGCACCGAGCGTGTCCCGGCCCAACCGGTCGGCGGCGTCGTCCAGCAACCGCGTGATCTTTGCCTCGTCGTCGTCTGACAAGCCGTCCCGGTCCGTATCGAGTCCGTTCGGCGCGTTGGCGAGCAGCTGCGTCAATTCGCCGGCCGGTGTATTGATCTCTTCATCGGCGACCCGAACGAGGTTGCCGAGAATCTGCGCCACGGCCGGAGCGTCTTCGATCTCCTGTATGGTCATTTGCTGTTCTTCCAGTGCCTCCACGAAGATGGCTTCGGCATCCTGAACTTTCAGGATCTCGTCGGCAACGTTTCCGTCGGCCTGGGCCAGAGCGTCGGCCTGGGAAATCTGGATGCTGTCCAGGTAATTCATCAGGTCGTCGAGTTCCTGGTCGTTGGCCGGGCCTCCCACCTCGACGCCCCAGGCGGGCATGGGTGTGCCCTGGCGACCATACACCAGCCAGTAGCGCACTTCGTCACGGTCGTAGCGGTAAAAAACGTCGTTGAGCGCGGGAGCTTCCCACGCAACGGTTACGCCACTCTTGGCCTCGTTGTACGTCGCAGCGCCACCGACGGCCCCGGCTCCATGGCACCCGGCGCAGCCGAATCCGTGTCCCGTCGTTCCATCCTCGACAAACAGCTCTTCGCCTCGATGGATGGACTCTTCGAGGAATTTCTCTTCGAACGCCGATTGTCGACCGAGTTCGGTTGCAAAGTAGATGGGTAGGCCTACCGCCATGAAGGCGCTCACCGCCAACGCCCACGTGAGTGTCTTGTTGAGGCGCTTGCTCTCCATCTCCTCATTACTGGCCGGGGGGGCCAGGTTGGGTGCTACTTCGCCGGTGCGGGGAGCGCGTCCGGAATTCGCCAGAAGAATCAATCCGATAGCGAGAACCGTTACGGCGATGGCGACGGCGAGAGGGCCGAATGACATCAGCAGCTAGGTCCCTGCGGATAGACAATGGTCGGTTTGTCGGCTTTGGGGGTCTGTTCCACAATGCCCGTGTTGATGAGCAAGCGTCCATTTTCCACCGCCACCTGAAACCGGTCGAGATTGCGGGGAGCGGGACCGGCGAAGTATTCGCCGTGGGCGTTGTATTTGGACCCGTGGCAAGGGCACTCGAAACCCTGTGACGAGGCGCACCAGGGCACCCGGCATCCCAGATGCACGCACTTCTGCCACAAAGCGGTGAATCCGCCGGCGATGACGGGGATGCCGTCGAATGAGGTGCCGGCTGCCTCGCTCTCTTCGAATGGCATCACGTATGACTGTGCCTCCGCAATGTAGAGCGGCTGAATTCGGCCCTCGGGGGTGGCGGTGAGCCTGCGGATTTCGTCGACGTCGCCTGCGTCGATGACGGACCCGAATCCGCCCTGAAGCTTTGGCCACAGGAACGCCAGCGTGGTTCCAAGGAACGCCGCGAGGTAGAGGCCAAACGATGCGCCGATCGCCCGATTCAGAAAACGCCTGCGACTCTCGTCGAATTGATTGCGGGTAACCGTGATGACCTCGGTCTCGACCGGGGCCTCTGCGGTGGTAGCGGCGTCGTCCTCTTCGACAAGCGTGGTCACGGTGCCCGCATCAGGGCTGGCCGCACCGACCTCCTTCGACCTGCGTCGGCTGGCAACCTTGGCCTCCCGGTCGAATGTTCCGACGGTTGATTTGGTGCGTTCCCTTCTGAAGGCAAGCGAGAAAATGCCGATCGCGCCGACGAGTGCGATGAGCCCGATAGCGAGTGCAATGATTTGTCCGTTTGTCATTCCAACCAATCCAGTAGGTCGTCGAAGAACACCCCGTCGGTCCAGGGGTAGGTGAAGTTGAAGCCGGGGCCGCGGAAGAAGGAACCGATGATGCCGAGCGTCGCGGCTCCCATGAGAAAGAACGTGAACATCATGATCGCAAATTTTCGTTCCGACGGGCGAGTGGCGGGGTTGCGGTCTATGTAGGGGATCGCCCCGAGCCCGACCAGGCCGATCAGCCCGGGAATTAATACGCCCGCGATCTGGGGATCGAAATACGACAACAATTCCTGCAATCCGAGGAAGTACCAGGGCGCTTTGGACGGGTTGGGTGTGAGGTTGAAGTTGGCGGCCTCGAGGAGCGGCGCATTGATGATGACCGATAGGACCAGCAAGAAAGCCGTCATGGCCATCAGTGCGACGAACTCTGCAGCAACGAGATGCGGCCACGTATTGACTTTGTCCACAGGCTCTGTCTTGACCTGCTGGATCGCTTTCGATTTGACGACGGTCAACAGCCTCTGGGTGCGGACCCCTTCCGGAGCAGGCGCCATCACCGGAGCAGCTGCTGCGGCCGGGGCTGCCGAGGTCGATGCGGCCGGTGCCGCTGCCGGTGCTCCGATCGTTGGCACCGGCACGCCCGCCATCTCGGCCAGGACCGCTTCGACGGCCACACCCTGAGCCTTGGCCTTGGCTGTTGCGGAGCGCATGAGCAGTTTGGCGGGCATTCCCGATTCTTCTGCCGCAGCTGCTGCAAGGTCCTCGAGCGACATTGCCCCGGCGGGTGCTGCAGCCTGTGCGGGGGCCGCCGCATCCGGTGCCCCGCCCGGAGCGCCCGCCGCTGCCGCAGTGGGAACCTCCACCCCGGCCCATCCTGCCAAGACTGCCTCGATCGTGGTGCCTTCTGCCTTGGCCCGGGCCGCCGCAGAGCGCTCGACCATGGAGGCCGGATACCCGGTGGCTGCTGCAGCCTGCGCTATGAGTTCTTCCATAAACGCCTCTCCTACAGGGGGCCTGAGATTCCGCCGTCCTTGCGGACCCGCCAGAAATGGACGGCCATGAAGATGACGATCACAAACGGCAGGAAGAGGACGTGCAAGACATAGAAACGTAACAAGGTGGCTCCGGAGATCTGGACCCCTGCCAGCAGGACGTAGGAGACCTGGTTGCCGATCACCGGCGCGAAGGCGCCCATATTGGAGCCGACGGTGATCGCCCAGAGCGCCAGCTGGTCCCACGGAAGGAGGTATCCGGTAAAGGAAAGCAAGAGTGTCAGTAGCAGCAACACGACGCCGATGACCCAGTTGAACTCACGCGGGGGTTTGTAGGCGCCGTGATAGAAGACCCGGGACATATGCAGAAAAACGGTCAGCACCATGAGATGGGCTCCCCAGCGGTGCATGTTGCGCATCAGCGTCCCGAAGGTGACAGAGGTGGCCAGTGCCTCGATGTCGGCGTACGCCCGTTCTTCGGAGGGGGTGTAATAGAACATCAGGAAGATGCCGGTAATCGTCAGGACGATGAAGAGGAAGAACGACAGCCCACCAAGGCAAAGCGTGTACGAGAGTCGGACGCCGTGGCGTTTCACCTTCACCGGGTGGAGGTGGTAGAGCACGTTGTTCATGATGACGTAAGAACGGCCGCGAGGGCTGTCGGTGTAGCCGGCCCGGAAAGGTGAACCGGGGCGGAAGACGCTTTCCCAGAATTGGCTCTTACGCATCTTGGATGGAGCCGTTGTCACGGACTCCCTCACGCGCTCCAAAAGACCTACTTTGTCATCAGCCATCGATCAACCCTCCTTTCCGCTCACCGGGTGTGTTCACCAGCGGATCCCATACGAGTATCCATTCTTGAAATCGCGGTCGCCATTGTCGACTTCCCAGGGACGGTCCGCAAGGCCGATATCCTCGGCCTGGGCGGCCAGTGACCCTTCGAATTTCCCAAGCGTGATCACATTCGTCGGGCAGCGGTCGATGCAGAGCTGGCATCGGGTGCACTCGTCTTCATCTACGACGAACACACCCCATTGCGCGTTGTTCTCTTCGGGATACAACTGGTCGTCGCCGGGGTGGGCAACATTGACCGCTTCGTCGATGATGTCAACCGAGAGGTAATGGATGCATTTCCACGGGCAGATGTCGACACAACCTTCGCACAGAATGCATTCGGCCTGGTTGATGTGTAGGAATTGCTTCGGTTTGACATTTCCCTGAACCCAGGCCGGGTCGACCTCCATGAGCTGGTAGTCGTCCCGAAACGGGGGAGTCTCGAACCAGGCTTCACCGGCCATTGGTGACCCCTACCTTCATGGGACGCCCGTACTCGGAGATCGGCACAGGCTTGGTCGTGGTCTTGGACGTCTTATAGAGCTCTTGCACCTTGTAGGCACCGTAGATCAATGCGATTGTGGCATTCGTGTAGTAGCCGGCGGAAACCGCGTCCTTGAGAACGCGGTAACTGATCGTCACCTCATTATTGAGCAGGAGCCACGACGGAAGCGTGAATGCCGGTCGTGACGTCCAGGCGAGCGGACCCTGGGCGAGGTTGAGCCATTCACTGGGGATGATGCCGAAGTAGAGGATGAGCTGGAACCAGGCCAGCATTGCCGCCACCGAAGCGAGCGCCCAGGTCATCTTTCGGTCGTAAACCCACGCCCAGAAAATCCCGACAACAACGATCTGGCTGCCGCCAACCGCGATGAGCTGGCCGATGGTGTAGTACACCCAACCACGTGGTATGAATGACCATCCGATCTCGCGGCCGAATTCGTCGACCGGCGGAAGTCGTGTCCAATGGGCGATCATGACTCCGATGAACACGGTGACGAGGCCGACGACGATCGCGGTGATACCAATCAGGTTCTTACGACGCTCGGTCATAATTCTTCCGTTTTGGCGTTTCCGGCATTGGTTTTCGCGATGGTCGGGATCTAGAGGTCATATTACGGGTTCCCGGATCATGACTGGTAACCGGTGTCGGTCACCAGCCGGGCTCACAACAGAGGCGTGCCGGTAGCTAACTAAGCTCCCAAACGCGTCCGGGAAACGTGCATTTTTCAGGGCGCGTTGTTGTGGTTCACAGGTAGCTGTGACACGCAAAGGACACAAGAAGCTTGTGGCAGAAGCAGGAGAGCAGCCCCTTGGCCATCGAAACTGGCGAGTCTGGAATCCCAATCGACCAACCACTGACCGCGCCTCCGGTTGTCGAGTCGTCGGGAGTCAAGGTGCATGGAGATGGTCCGACCAAGCTGGCCTTCCGGCTTGGCGGGATCTTTCTGATCCTCGGCGTCGCCGGCTTGCTGCTGCAGGCGCTGCGCCTGAGCGTTCCAGAGCTCTTGAACATCGAGGGATTTTCATTCGGCCGCCTGCAGCCGGCTGCCCTCGGCGCGATCACGTTTGGGTGGGCAATGCTCGCATCTATGGGGGCTGCGTTTTATGCGGTGCCCCGGCTTGTGGGTCCACTACGGCTCGGACCGCTCGCGAATCTTTCGGTCCTGTCTGTGGCGGTCGGAACTGTGTTAGGGATCGTTTCGGTCTTGATGTTCGAGACCGCTCCCGGATTTCAGCTCGAGTTTCCGTTGTTCGCAGACGCGCTCATCATCGCAGGGCTGGTTCTCGCTGCCGGGGTAGTAGTCGAAACCAGCCGTAATCGGCGTGCGTATATCTCGGTCTGGTTTTTCTCCGCCGCCTTTACCTTTGGTGCGCTGGGGCTCGCCTTGTCCAACCTTCCGCTCGACGGCCTTGATCAGGCGCTGGCGCTACGGCTTGGTCAGGCCGCGATATGGACGCTGATCATTGGATCGGCCGTGGGCACGCTCTACTTCTTGATCCCTCGCGGTACCGGCAATGCCCTGTATTCGGCCAAGTTGTCCGCTATCTCGTTCTGGGCGCTGTTCGGCGTGTTCGGTTGGATCGGACCAGCCCTCATGACGTACGGTCCGGCCCCGGCATGGCTCGACACGATAGGCGCGCTCTTCGCCATCGCTACGATCGTTCCGGTCGCCGCAGTACTGGCGAACCTTGGTCTCACGCTGCAGGGCCGCTGGACCGACATAACGAGCTCGACGGTTCTCACGCTGGCGGTCGCCTCGCTTGCTTCCCTCACCTTGGTATCGGTCCACGTGATCGGATTGGGAGTCCGTTCGGCCTCGGCCGTCGTGCAGTTCACACCGTGGATCGAAGCCGGGCCCCTCCTCGTTGTTCTTGGCGTCGCCACGTTTGCCTTCCTGGCTCTGCGGGTCGAAGGAGCGGGTGACCGTCCGGTATCGTGGTTTATCCGGGGTTTGATTGCAGGTGTGCTGGGCCTTGTGCTCCTGCTGTGGGTCAATGGCCTCGCTACCGGGCTGACGTGGCTCGCCGGACCCAATTCACAGAATTTCACCAATGTCGGAGACGGCTTCTCCAACACGACCGTGCTCCAGGTGGGCTTCGATGTGGCCCGGTGGCTGTTGTGGATTCCGATTCTTGCCGGGACGATGTTCGCGTGGGTCAACGTGACGCGATGGAACGACGAGCTGGTCGAGGTATTCGAGGAGCCGGCCGATGCCTAGAACCGTCAGCGTGACCAGGATGATTGTCGCCATTGTGGCCCTGTTCGGAGTCGTCGTGGTCACCCAGGTGCTCTTCCCCGGGATCGAAGCACGTCAATCAGACCCGTCGCTGCGGGCCGTGACGTTCGCCGATTTCGAGGCTTTTGGAAGCGGAGCGCTTTCCCCTCAAGCTGTCACTGCCCTCGCTGAGAGCGGGGTCTCGGCGGACGAGGTGCTGAGCGGCTGGGAGATCTACAGAAACGAAGGCTGCGTCCAGTGTCACACACAACAGGTCCGGGCCATAGTCACGGACGTAGGGCTCGGGCCTGTGGTCGGTTCGTCGGATATCGCACTCACGGACTTCGATCTCACGGGACACGAACGCCTCGGTCCAGATCTGTCCTCGGTTGGTTTCCGACTTGACCAGCGGAAGCTCGCGGAGATTGTCAGCGACGCATCCGCCCGTCATGGCTGGACCACCATGCCATCATATGACTACCTGAGTGATGCCGAAATCAATGACCTCGTCGCCTACCTTTCAACACGGAGGTGACCATGGACGAGATCATCGCAAGAGTGGCTGAAGCGATCAAATCGACACCGGACATGGTGACGCGATCCCTGCACGCTCGGGCCAAGGCGTCCGGAAGGACCTTCGAAGAGTTGCTGGCCGAATGGTCAGGTGAGGAGGTCGCCGCCGGAGCGGCGCCGGCTCCTGCCGCCGGCGCCCCGGCTCCGGCCGCCGCGACCGTGGCGCCTGCCGCGCAGGCGACAGCCGATGCCGAGGTGGTTGCGGCTACCCCACCTCCGCCACGCGAACCGGTCCATCAGGAAGAAGACGAGGATGAACCGGAAGAGGAACCCGAGGAGCTACTGGTCGGAGCGGGCAT